>NZ_CP072392.1:4487596-4787596 GCF_017742835.1 Aquabacter sp. L1I39 | reverse complement strand
ATTGGCTACACGGTGGCGGCCACCTTGGGGGCCGGCTTCTTCCTCGGCTGCATCGCCGCCATGGCGAGCGTGGCGCTGGCGGGTTTTGTCCTCGACCAGGGCCTGCTGCGCTTCGTGCGCGGCTTCGAGTTGCGGCAGGTGCTGCTGACCCTGGGTGTCGCTTTCATCATCAACGACATGCTGCTGGTGGTGTTCGGCGGCGACACCTTCACCATGCCCGCTCCGGCGATCCTACGCGGGGCCATCAACATCAACGGGCTGTTCTATCCCAAGTACCGGCTCTTCGTGCTCGGCCTCGGGGTGGTGATGTTCATCCTGCTCTGGCTGCTGCTCTACAAGACGCGCCTCGGCGCGCTGATCCGGGCGGGCGTGGATGACCGCGAGATGATCGAGGCCATGGGCATCAACATCCGCCGCATCTTCCTGCTCACCTTCATGCTGGGCTCCGCCTTTGCCGGCCTCGGCGGCGCGGTGGGCGGCGCCTTCCTGACCCTCTATCCGAGCGCGGACGCCGAGATCCTCGTCTTCTCGCTGGCGGTCGTCATCATCGGCGGCTGCGGCAGCCTGGTGGGTGCGGCGGTGGGTGCGGTGATGGTGGGCCTGCTCAATTCCATCGGCCAGGTCATGTTCCCGGAATTCGCCTATTTCGTCATCTTCGGACCCATGGCCCTGATCCTGGCCTTCCGTCCCCTCGGCCTGTTCGGGAGGGCGGCATGACGGGCCTCCTTGCTTCCTCCCGCGCCGCCCGGCTCGGTGGCCTCGCGGTCCTCATCGGCGCGCTCGCCTTCGCGCTGGTGCCGCTGGTGGCGCCCACCTATCAGGTGAGCATCTTCACCGAGATCCTCATCTTCGCCGTGCTGGCCATGGCGGTGGATATCCTGGCCGGCTATACCGGCCGCACGCCCCTGTGCCACGGCGCCATTTTCGGGGTGGCCACCTATGTGACCATCTACTGGCACACCAATGTGAGCGAGCACCTGGTCCTCGCCATGGCGGCCGGCGTGGTGGCGGCGACTTTGGTCGCGGCGGTGTTCGCGCTGCTCGCCATCCGCACCTCCGGCGTCTATTTCCTGCTGCTGACCCTGGCGCTGGGCATGATCGTGTGGGGCGTGTGCCTGCGCTGGACAGCGGTCACCGGCGGCGAGAACGGCCTGCGCGGCAGCCTGCGGCCCGGCGCCATCGCCGACCATGTGCATTTCTATTACGTGGTCTTCGCGGTGGCGGCGGTGGTGGCCTTCGCCATGTGGCGCTTCGTGCGCTCCTCCTTCGGGCTCACGCTGCGGGGCATCCGCGACAGCGAAAGCCGCATGCGGGCGCTCGGCTACAATGTCTCGCTGCATCTGTTCGTGGCCTTCACGGTGTCGGGCTTCTTCGCCGGCATCGCCGGGGCGCTCTATGCCCTGTTCAACGAGTTCGCCAGCCCCTCCACGGTCGCCCTCTCCCAGTCGGTGGAAGGGCTGCTGATGGCGGTGGCGGGCGGCATCGGCACGCTGTTCGGTGCCTTCATCGGGGCGGGCGTGGTGATCGGGCTGGAGAATTTCGCCAGCCTCTACACCGAGCGCTGGATGAGCGTGCTCGGCCTCATGTTCGTCCTCACCATGATTTTCGCGCCCGAGGGCATCCTCGGTCGCGTCCGGGATTTGCTATCGCGCGGCCGGCACTGAACCGGCCCGCCAACGACAACAGACCAGAAGGAGCGGGTTATGGATCGCAGGACGTTTCTGAAGACCTCCGTCGCCCTCGCCGCCACCGGCGTCGTGGCCAGTCCCTATGTGGCGCGTGCGCAGGGCGCGCCCATCAAGATCGGCCTCATGGCGCCGCTGACCGGCGTCGTCGCCTCCGGCGGGCGCGAGATGGTGGATGGGTTCAACATGTATTTCGAGAGCGTGGGCGGCGAAGTGGCCGGCCGCAAGGTGGAAGTGGTGGTGGAGGACGACGCCTCCAACCCGGACACCGCGCTCCAGAAGGCCCGCCGCCTGGTGGAGCAGGCCAAGGTGGACTTCCTGTTCGGCAACCTGCTCGCCAATACCGGCCTGGCGGTGGCCAATTACGTGAAGGGCAATGGCGTGCCCTATTTCATCCCGATCATCGCCGCCGATGATCTCACCCAGCGCGCGCGCATCAAGAATGTGATCCGCGTGGCCGGCTACACCGCCAGCCAGTTCCCCCGGCCGCTGGCCGACTGGGCGCTGAAGCAGGGCTACAAGAAGGTGGCCACCATCAGCCAGGACTACACCTTCGGGCATGAGCAGTGCGGCGGATTCTGCCAGACCTTCACCGAAGGCGGCGGGCAGGTGCTGGGCCAGTTCTGGCACCCGCTCAACACCTCCGACTTCAGCCCCTATCTCGGCCAGATCGCGAATCTCGGTGTCGATTGCGTGTTCGCCATGGAGACGGGGGCCGATGCCACCCGTCTCATGCAGCAATATGCCAATTTCGGCCTCAAGGGGCAGATCCCCATGCTGGGGGCCATGAACCTCACCGACCAGTCGGTGATCCGCACCATGGGCGATGAAGTGGACGGCATCGTCTCCGCTGCCCATTTCGCTGAGGGCTCCGACGTACCGGTGACCCAGGCGTTCGTGGCGGAGAATGTGAAGCGCTACGGCAAGCTGCCCTCGCTCTACGGCTTCTCCATGTATTCGGGTGCCATGTGGGTGTCCGAGGCGCTCAAGACCATCAACGGCAATGCAGCGGACAAGGATGTCCTGATCGACGCCGTGATGAAGACGACGCTCACCGGCTCCCCCTTGGGCAAGCCGGTCAAGCTCGACGCCTACGGCAACCCCATCTACGACGTCTATATCCGCAAGGTCACCAAGGCCAAGGACGGAAAATACTGGAACGTTCCGGTCACCACCTACCCGAACGTGTCTCAGTTCTGGACCTATGACCCCGAGACCTATATGAAACAGCCGCCTTATTCGCGGACCTTCCAGGGCATCAAGAAGTCCTGATCGCGCTTCCGCAGGCCGGCACGGCATCCACCGACGCCGGCCCAGGAAGAGGCCCCCGCGCCCGAAAGCCCTGACACGGGCGCGGGGGCCTTCCTCCCCTCCGATGCCGTTTCGGAACTGAAAGGCAGTTCGGGCCGTGAGCCATCTTCTCGACCTTGACCATATCACCGTCCGGTTCGGCGGGCTGAAAGCGGTGGACGACGTATCCATCCGCGTGAAGGCCGGCGAGCGGCGGGCCATCATCGGCCCCAACGGCGCCGGCAAGACCACCTTGTTCAATGTGATGACCGGAGTGGTGCGCGCCGCGTCCGGCACCATCAGCTTCGATGGCGCCAATGTCACCGGCGAGCCCGTGCACAAGCGCGCCGCCCGTGGCATGAGCCGCACCTTCCAGATCACCAATCTCTTCCCCCGCCTGACGGTGGAGGAGAATATGCGCCTCGCCCTGCGCGGCCTCTCACCCCGCAAATTCTCCCTGTTCGATAGCGGCGCGCTGACCCCGGACGAGGAAGCCCGCGCCCATCGCGCGCTCTCGCTCTCCCGCCTCCAGGAGCGGCGCGGGGCCCAGGTGCGGGAAATGTCCTATGGCGAGCAGCGCCAGCTGGAAATGGCCATGGCGCTGGCCGCCGAGCCCAAGCTCCTGCTGCTGGACGAGCCGGCGGCGGGTCTCTCGCCGGCGGAGCGCGTGATCGTCGCCGACGTGATCCGCTCGCTCCCGCGCGAACTGACCCTCGTCCTCATCGAGCATGACATGGACCTCGTGCTGCAACTGGTGGACTACGTGACCGTGCTCAATAACGGCAAGCTGCTGGTGGAAGCCCCGCCCGGCGAGATCCGCGACAATCCGGACGTGCAGGACGTCTATCTGGGCAAGGCGCGCGCCCATGCTTGAGGTGCGCGACATCCACTCCTATTACGGCGACGCCCATGTGCTGCACGGGGCGAGCCTCAGCGTGGGCAAGAGCGAAGTGCTCGCTTTGCTCGGCCGAAACGGCATGGGCAAGACAACGCTCATCCGCTCCATCATGAACCTCTCCCCGCCCCGGGTGGGCGAGGGCGAGGTGATCTGGAAGGGCCAGTCCATCAAGGGCGTCGCCCCGCACGAGATCGCCAAGCGCGGCATCGCCTTGGTACCGCAGGGCCGGCGGCTCTTCCCCTCGCTCACCGTCACCGAGCACCTCACCGTGCTGAAGGCGGCGAACGTGCGCGAGGGCTGGACGGTGGCGAAAGCCTTCGAGCTGTTTCCCCGCCTCGGCGAGCGGCGCCATCATTATGGCAACCAGCTTTCCGGCGGCGAGCGGCAGATGCTGGCGGTGGCCCGCGCGCTGATGATCGATCCTGAACTCATCCTCATGGACGAGCCCTCCGAGGGGCTGGCGCCGGTGATGGTGCAGCATTTGGAGGCCATCATCGCGGAGCTGAAGCAGGCGGGCCTGTCCATCCTCTTGGTGGAGCAGAACCTTTATAGCGCGCTGGCGGTGGCGGATCGGGTCTCCATCCTGGAGACCGGGCGCATGGTCTATGAGGCGGACGCGGCCACCGTCGCGGCTGACCCGAAGGCGCTCACGCGCTTCCTCGGCGTGCATTGAGGGGCAGCCATGGCGACAGACGACATGCCCACCGACCATATGCGTGCCTTGATGGCGGAGTGGAACGGCGTGCATTTCGAGTCCGCTCTTTTGCCGCCTCTGCGAGCGGTGGCGGTCGCCATGAACGGCGTGGTGCGGGCGACGGCGGATGCCCATCTGCCCTTTGATGCCGCGCCCTGGAGTTTTGAGACCCTGAAGGCGCAGTTCCGTGCCGCCGAGCCCGCCGACGAGGCGGGGGAGGAGCGGGCATGAGCGCGGTTCATGAACTGGGGGTGGTGGAGGTAGCCGAGGCGGTGGCCAGTGGCGCGGTGAGTGCCGAGGCGGCGGCCAAGGCGGCCCATGAGCGCCTCGCGACGCTGGGCCCGCGCTTCAATGCCGTGGTGCGCCTTGACCTGGACTTCGCCCTCGAAGCCGCCCGCGTCGTGGACCGTGCCCGCGCCCGTGGCGAAGTCCTGGGTCCGCTTGCGGGCGTGCCCATGGCCCATAAGGATCTGTTCTATCGCGCCGGCCGCCCCTGCTCCGGCGGCTCCATCATCCGCAAGGACGTGGTGCCGGACGAGACTGCCGTGGCGCTGGAGCGCCTGGATGCCGCCGGGGCGGTGGATCTCGGCACGCTGCACCTTGCGGAGTTTGCCCTCTCGCCCACCGGCTACAACATCCATTACGGCCACGGGCGCAACCCGTGGAGCCTCGACCATTGCTCGGGCGGATCGTCCTCCGGATCGGGTGCGGCCGTGGCGGCGCGGCTCGTGCCCGCAGCGCTCGGTTCCGATACGGGCGGTTCCATCCGCCATCCCTCCGCCATGTGCGGCCTCACGGGGGTGAAGCCCACCCATGGCCTCGTGCCGCTGGCCGGCGCCATGCCGCTCTCGCCCAGCCTCGACACCATCGGCCCGCTCGCCCGGAGCGCGCGCGATGCCGCCCGGCTGCTCTCGGTCATCGCCGGTCCCAGCCCCAGCGACGGCGCCAGCCTCTCCGCGCCCGTGCGCGACTATGAGGCGGGGCTCAGCGGGGACCTGTCCGGCCTGACCATCGCCGTGCCCCAGGACTATTACCGCCCGGCCGCCACGCCCGAAATCCTCGCCCTCCTGGACGAGGCCGTCGCCGTCTTGCGGGACCGGGGCGCGCGGATCATCGAGACGCGGATCGGCGAGGACATGGGCGGCATGGCCTACGTGAACGCCGCCATGCAGGTGCTCATGTCGGTGGAGGCGGCCACCCTCCATCGCGCTTATATCGAGGCGCGCCCGCAGGATTACGCCCCCCAGGTGCTCGCCCGCATCCTGCCGGGCCTCGCCTATCCCGCGCTCCGCTATGCCGAGGCGCTGATGATGCGGGCGCGCGCCTGCGCCGCCTGGATCGCCGGGGCCATGGGGGAAGCCGACATGGCCTTTCTTCCGACCCTCGCCGTGCCCGTGCCCACCATTGCCGAGACCACCGAAGGCGCACCGGAAGCGGTGGCGGCGGCGCTCGGCCGCGTCACCCATTGCACAAGGGGCCTGAATTATCTCGGCCTGCCGGCGGTGGCGGTGCCGTGTGGCTTCACTCCGGGCATGTTGCCAGCCTCGTTCCAATTGGTGGGCCGTCCCTTCTCGGAGGCGCTCCTGCTGCGGGCGGCGGATGCCTACCAGCGGGTGACCGACTTCCACACCCGCGTCCCGCCCGGCTGCGGGGTCGCCTGAGCCGGTCGGCGAAGCGCCCTTAGGGCCTTCGCCGCGACATCCCCATCCCCCTGTCCCGCGCGCCGACCCCCGGCGCCGCGCAAGAAGAGGACGTCCCCATGCGCGTCGACCTGCACAGCCACGCCATCCCCCGCACCATCGTCGAGGCCATCGCCGCCGACGGAAAGGGGTTTGCCGCCCGCATCGAGGGCGCCGAGGGGCATCGCCGCATGGTGCACGACCAGGGCTATGTCTATCCCCTGTTCGACGAGTTCCTGGACCCCGCCGCCAAGCTCGCCGCCATGGACCGCAAGGGGCTCGACCTCTCGGTGGTCTCCACCGCCCCGCCCATGTTCTATTACTGGGCGCCCGCCGAGCTCGCCGCGAAAGCCGCGCGCCTCGTGAATGACGGCATTGCCGAGTTCGTCGCCGCCGCCCCCGACCGGCTGCGGGGCATGGCCTCCGTGCCCATGCAGCATCCAGAATTGGCGGTGGCCGAGCTGGAGCGGGCGGTGAACGAGCTGGGCTTCAAGGCGGTGGAGATCGGCACCACCATCGAGGGGGTGCAACTGGCCGATCCCCGCTTCCGACCCTTCCTGCGCCGGGCGCGGGAATTGGACGTGCTGGTCTTCATCCATCCCTATTATGTGGGCTCGAAGGCGGGGCTGGAGGATTATTACCTCACCAATCTGGCAGGCAATCCGTTCGACACCACGCTCGCCATCTCCCACCTCATCTTCTCCGGCGCGCTGGACGAGCTGGCGGGCCTGAAGATCCTCGCCGCCCATGGCGGGGGCTATGCGCCCTACCAGATCGGGCGGCTGGAGCATGGCCAGAAGGTGCGAGCCGAGCCGAAGGTGAAGACCACCACCTCGCCCAAGGCGCTGCTGAAGACCCTCTATTTCGACACCGTGCTGTTCGATGCCCAGGCGCTGCGCCACCTGATCGACGTGGTGGGCGCCGACCATGTGTGCCTCGGCACCGATGCCCCCTTCGACATGGGCGACGAGACTCCGCTGGCCAGCCTGGATGCGGTGCCGGGCCTCTCGGCGGCGGAACGCGACAGGATCGGCGCCGCCAATGCCCTGGCGCTGCTGGGAGAAGGCTGAGACCGCTCACGGCTGCGTGCGCGTCTCGCGCTGCCGGGCATGAGCGGTGGCGTTGCGGGACACGGTCGCCTATTCTGCGGCCGTCTCCGCGGGGTGAGACGGGTGATGAGCTCCGGATCGATGCAGAACGGCAGGCGCGAGGAGGCGCGCGCGGATCGCTGGCGACCGATCGCTCTGGGAGCGTGCGCCGCTCTGCCTCTTGTGCTGTTCGGCCTCACCGCCTGGTGGGACTATTCCCGGGAAATGCGCGCCGCGCGCGCCGAGGTGCTGGCGGGCGCCTATGTCATGGCCGAGCAGGCGGACGCCGTCTTCTCCTCCATTGAACTGGCCCTGGAGCAGATCGACTGCGCCATTGCCGAGCGCCCGGTGAGTGAGCTGCGCGACGACAAGGGCACGCACAAGCTGCTGGCCGACATGCAGCGACGCTTTCCCTATATGGATTCGGTCTTCCTGGTGGATGCCGACGGCTATGTGGCGTCGTCCAGCCGGTCCTTCCCCATTCCGCCCTATGATGCCCGCACGCGGGAATATTACACCGCAGGGAAGGCGGGGCAGGAGGGGCTGCATTTCTCGCTGCCCTATCGCGGGCCGTTCACCCGCTCGGTCTCGTTCGCTGCGAGCCGGCCCGTGTCCCGCGGCGGCGCCTTTGCCGGTGTGCTGGCGGTGACCATTTTCCCCGAATATTTTCATACCCTGTATCGCAATGCCGCCATGTCCGGCACCAATGTCACGGCCGCCCTGGTGCGGCCGGACGGCACCGCCATCTTCCGTTCGCCCGATGGGCGCACCGCCGGGGAGAGCCCGGTGCCTGTCCCCGGTCTTGCCGCCATGCTGCGGAACCATGACTCGGGCATCCTGTCCGACTATGTCTTTCCCGACCGCTCGCGCGGTATGGCCGCCTTCCGCACCTTGCCCCATGCGGGCCTCGCTATGCTCTATGCCGTCAGCGAGGCCGACGTCCTGGACGAATGGTATCGCCGCACGACCGGCTACGGACTTGCCGCCCTGGGGAGCAGCCTCGCCGTCGTGACCGCCTTCAGCCTTGCGGGGCGCCGCCGTCGGGACCTGGAGGAGGAGTTCGCCTGGCAGGCCGCCGAAGCCGGGCCCGCCGAAAGCCTGGTGGCGGCCGAGCGCCTGCCGAGCGTGGGGCTGCGGGGTCTCGACACCATTCTGTCCCTGGTGCTGAACGCGCTGGCGGTGAGCCGCCGCCATGCCACCGAGGGGCCGGGGCCGGACCTCGGCGATACGCTGGAGGGCGCGTCCCACGGCGTGGAAGTGGCGCAGCGGCTCGTCTCTGCCCTGCGCAGCCGCGGCGGGCAAGCGCGCATCGTGAACATGGCGGTGGCGCTGGAGGATCTGCGCAAGCTGCTGCTCGGGGCTGTCTGGCCGCGCCTGTTTGTCTCCCTTCCACCCAGCGAGCCGCTGCTGGACGTGTTCGTGGACCCCGAGCGCCTGGACGTCGCCCTCGTGGACCTTGTGCTCGGCCTCAGGGAAATGGGACCCTCCGGCTCGCGGCTCGTGGCGAGCCCCGACCGCCGCCAGGTGCGCGCCGGCACCGAGGCGCCCGTGCCGCTCGGGGATTATGTGCGGGTGGAATTCCGCCTCACCGGGGAGGATGGCACCGTGCGGGATGCCAGCATGCGCAGCGAGACCCGCCTGCGGCTGGTTGAGAATTTCGCCGAGGCCAGCGACGGCGCGCTGCAGGTGCGCACCCCCGACCCGCAGACGGTTGTGGCGGTGCTGTGGCTGCCTGCCGCTTTGGTCCGGCGCGATCCCAGCAAGACGTGAGGCCGCAGGGCAGGGACGAAATCCGGATGAGTCACGACCACGCACACCGTGCAGGCAGCCTCCTGGCTGTGCTGCTCGCTGCCGCTTTCATGGGCCCGGCAGAGGCTGCCAACCGCCCGAAATGCCTGGAAGGGGCGGGGTTCAAGGTGGCCTATCGGGAGCGGACGCAGTCGGTCGGCTCCGACATCGTCGTCCATTCCGGCCCCTCCGCCACCTGCACCCTGAAGACGGCAGGCGGCTTCAGGGTGGGCGGGGCCGATGATGCCTTCTATGTGAAGGGGCTGGCTGGCGCCGTGCTGGTGCTGGACGCGGGCACGGGCCCCGATCGGCAAGTGCGTCTTTATGACCTCGCCACCCGACGCACCCTTCTCACCAGCGACTATGACGACGACCAGCCCCTGACCATCACGCCCCAATCCGTCACGTTCTGGGAAGTGGGCGGTACTGCGGACGCAAGCAATTGCAAGGATTTCGCCAGCATCACCGCCAATGGCCTGGCGCCGGCGCTCGCCCGTCAGGTGACGGTACGCCTGCCGGGCCTCGCGCGCAGCGCCAGCGGGCCGGAGCGCTGCATCGCCCGCCAGTGAGGCTCAGGCGCCCTCAGCGCTCGGTCAGGAAGGTCAGCAGCACCGTGTCGCCCTCGCCTGTCAGGCAGAGGAAGCGGTGCACCTTGTCGCTGCGGTCGCGCTGGATATAGGCCTCACCCATCAGCACATTGCGGATCTTGGTGTTGCCCACGGCAAGGTCGGCCTCGGCGATGGTCAGGCCGTCCATGTCGATGAAGATGTCCTCGATGGAGGGGGAGCGCTGCTTCAGAATGGTGAGCGCCCGGTCCTTGCAGGCCAGCGCCAGGTCCGTCTCCTTCACCCCGGCCGCTGGGCCGGCCGGCACCGGCGGCTCGGTCTTGACGGTGGGGGTGCTGGATTTGGGCGCCGCGCCTGGGGCGGCAGGCGCGGCGGGCGGCAGCGGGACGGGGGCGGTGGTGGTCTGGGCCGTCTGAGGGCTGGACGCTGCATGCGCCGGCAGGGCCGCCACCGGCCCCCCGAGAAGAAGGGCGCAGGCAAGGCCAGAGGCGAGAGGGCGGATCACGGCGCGAGCGGGCATGGCGATCTCCGGTCGTTGGTCATGATTGCAACGCCCGAGCCTGCCCTTTTGTGCCCGTACCCTGGATCGGTCGAAGCGGCGGCCCGGCGGGCCGCCGTTGCGACGGGCGATCAGTCCTCGCCCCGATCCTCGCTGTCGGTCTCCTCCTCCTCCTCGTCCTCCTCATCCGAAGCGGCGATGAGGCGGTCGAGGCAGGCCATGAGATCGTCGCCGATGGCTTCCACATCCTCGGGGCTGAGGTCGGGATCACAAGGCAGCACAAAACGCTGGTCGCCCTCGTCGGTGCTCACGTCGAGGATGAGCGCGCTCGGCAGGCCTTCTGGATGCAGGAAGTTGACCCTAAGGCCGGTGAGGATGGAGGCGAGGATGTCGTCGGCCATGGCAGGCTCCGGTGGGGTGAAGGGGGGCGGCGTCAGCCGCGCAGGGTGGAAATCAGGCGGTCACCGTAAAGCATCACGAGCACGCCTCCCATCACCAAGCCCGCGCCGATGGCGCGGGCCAGCGTGATCTTGCGCTCCAGCAGGCCCAGCAGGCCGAAATGATCGATCGTGAGCGAACAGGCGATCTGGCCGGCAATCACCAGTGCCAGCAGGCCGGCAAGCCCGATGCGCGGCACAAGGAACACCGATCCCAGCAGATAGGCCGCCCCCAGAAGGCCACCGGACAGCTTCCAGAGCGGCTGGCGCGGCAGCGCCGCCACCGCCGCCGGCAGGCCGCCGCCGAACAGCGCGATGGCGAGCAGAAAGGCCGATCCCACCAGGAACGAGACCAGCGCCGCCATCAGCGGCCCGCCGCCCAGGGAGAGGGCGAGCTGGTTGTTCACGGGCGCCTGGATGGCGATGCACGCGCCGATGGCGAAGGCCAGGGCCGGATAAAGGAAAGTCATGACGGGTCTTGCGGTGGGAACGCTGCGATCGCCCTTCCTAGCACCGATCCGCGCCCGCGCATCCTTTGCGTGTGCTCCCCGAACGCGCCCGGGTGCGACGGGTCAGCGCGTGATGACTTCCACTTCCTGGTCCTTGCCGGCTTCCACCTTGAACTCGCGGCTGATGGTTCGCCCGTCCTTGCGGGCGAAGGCCACATAGTCGCCCTCCGTCAGGACGAAGACCGGGAAGGCACCGATGGATTCCTTGATGGTGTCGCCGCCGGGCGTGGTCACGGTCCATTGCGTGTCGGGCAAGGCATCGCCGCCCTTCTGCGACACCAGCTTCAAGGTCACCTGGGCAGCCCGGTGATGGACGGTGGCATCGGTCAGCTTGCCGGCCTGGACGGTCACGTCCGCCCGCACCACCGCATTGGCGTCCCCATAGGTGGAGACCACGTGATAGGTGCCCTCCGGCAGCAGCACCACCTCGCCGGCATTGGCGCCGCGATAATAAGGCTGGCTGGAGGCGCGCCCCTGAAGGAACGAGCCCTCATAAATGTCGAAGGCCACCTTCTGTCCGGGAATGGGCTTGTCGTCCACATCAGCCTGGAGGCGCAGGCCTCCGGCGGGCAGGTTGAACGCCTCGCGCCGCGAGACCGAGCCCACCTGCACGCGTTGCGCGCTCACCGCTAGCCCATAGCTCACGTGGAAGATGTAGCCGCCGGGATCGAGGAAGAAGACCGGATAGGGGTCTGAACTCTCCGCCACCAGCGGGAAGGCGCCGGAGGCTTCCGGCGTGTCGGCGAAGACCCGCCATTGCACGCCGCGCGGAATGGGTGGCCCGTCCGCGCCGAAGCGGGCGAAGGCGCCGAGCGCCACCTTGCCGGCGGGGGGCTGGGGCAGGGTGGCGTGGGGTTCGTTGCGCTGGCCCTGGGTGGTGCGGGCCGGGGGGAGCCCGAAACTGCCGCCGGGCGCCACCGGGGGCGGGGGCGCGGGATTGAAGCGCTCGGCGGGAATGCCCGCGGGCGGGCCCAGGAAAGGCATGATCTGCGCCGCCGCCGCGCCCGGCGCCAGGGTGGCCATGAGGCAGGCGATCGCGGTCAGGCCCCGGCGCGCGGCGCGCACGGCATGGTCGAGACGAAGCATGGGAGGTGACGTGCCCCGAAACCGTGACGGATTCAAGTCGAACCCGCGGGTGCCGCTGGGGGAGGCTTGCCACAGTCGTCTTTGGCCCGTCGGACGGGCGTGGTAGAGGAGGCCGGCATTGTTCGCGAAGGTTGCCGTCATGACCGATACCATTGCCCTGCTGCTGGCCCGCCGTTCCACCCGGATCCTCGATCTGGCCGAGCCGGGTCCGTCCGCGCAGGAACTGGAGACGATCCTGACCATCGGCGCCCGCGTGCCCGACCATGGCAAGCTCGCCCCCTGGCGCTTCATCCTCTTCGAGGGCGAAGGGCGGGAGCGGGCGGGAGAGGCCTTGGCGCAGGTGCTCGCGCAGACCGATCCGGCTGCCGCCCCGCGCCGACAGGAGGAAGAGCGCGGCCGCTTCCTGCGCGCACCGCTGGTGATCGCGGTGGTGTCGCGGGCGGCGCCCCATGTGAAGATTCCCGAATGGGAGCAGGTGCTCTCCGCCGCGGCCTCGGCGCAGAACATGGTGATCGCGGCGACCGCGCTGGGCTATGGCGTCAATTGGGTGACGGAGTGGCCGAGCTACGAGCCCAAGGCCCGCGCGGCTCTGGGCCTTGAGCCGTTCGAGCGCATTGCCGGCTTCCTCTATGTGGGCACGGCCACCCAGAAGCTGGAGGATCGCCCGCGCCCGGCCCTTGCGGAGATCGTCACGCGCTTCTGAGCGGCGGGGAGGAAGCCATGGCTGCTGCCGACCGGCCGCGGGGCGAGATCGCCAAGCAATTGCTGCTGGCCGCGTTGGGCGTGGCGCGGGGGGAAAACCCCATTCGCCGCATCCGCAAGGCGCTGCGCCTCCTGTCGGCGCCCCCCACCGCATTGGCGCGGCCCGACCGGGACCTCTTGGATGTGGGCTTCCGCGCGGTGCGCCTGCCTTCCCTCGCGCAGTCGCCGGGGCCCACCTGCCTGTTCGTCGCCTTCGCGCCGGACGGTCGCATCTGGCACCACACGCTGCGTTATTGCGCCGATCTGCGGCGCCTGGGGCTGAAGGTGGTGCTCATCGCGGTCACTGACCGGCCCGATTTGCAATGCCGCGATCCCGGGCCGGAGGTGGCGGATGCGCTCGTGGTGCGGGAGAATCACGGCTACGACTTTGCCGCCTGGGCGGCCACCTTGCGCTACATGCCGGAACTGCTGGAGGCGCCGGAACTGTGGTTCGCCAACGACAGCGTCTATCACGCGACCGGCGCCCTGGACGGCATCGTCGCCCGCATCCGGTCCGGCACCGCCGACGCCTTCGCTTTGACCGAGAGCCTGGAAATCCAGCCCCATTTCCAGAGTTATTTCTTCGTCCTGCGCGCCTCTGCCCTGGCCGCGCCGGCGGTGCGGGGCTTCTGGTCGGCCATCGCCTCGCGCGGCGACAAGAACGAGATCATCAAGGACTATGAGGTGGGCCAGCGCGCCGTGCTGGAAGGGGCGGGGCTGACGGTGGACATCCTGTTCAAGGACGAGGGTGCGCACCGCAACCAGCTTCAGCTGGGCTGGCGCGACCTCATCGCAGCCGGCTTCCCTTTCGTGAAGGTGGAACTGCTGCGCGACAATCCCTATGGCGCGGACCTTGCCGGTTGGCGCGAGGTCCTGGCCGGCGCTGGCTTCGATGTACCGGAGATCGCCTTCCATCTGGGCGCCCGTCCGGATGGGGCGGCGGGGCTGCTGGAACTGACATAGGCGGGTCTGCTCACATGCCCGAGGGCTGGCCCTTGCAGGGCAAGGAGCGCTCGGTGGGCATATAGAGCACGATGTCGGGCTTGAAGCGGTCGATGGCATCCGCCTCGAACTTGCATGAGGAATGATGCATCCAGCCGAAGCGGCTGGTGCGGGCGGCCAGCAGGCGCGGCCAGAAATTCTGGGTGAAGCTGTCGCCGATCACCAGGATGGACGGCCCGGAATGGCCGGTGGCATAGGCATAGGGCTGGAAGGGATCAGTGTCCGGCCGTTCCGGCACCAGCCCCTTGAGCGGCGTCAGGCCGGGCGGCGTGTTCAGTCGCTCGTCATAATCCCGGTCGCCGGTGGGATCGGATTCGCCCAGGATGCGGGAGAGATCCCCCGTCGCCACGGGGACAAGGGGGCCATTGGCTTCGTCCAGGGGGATGGCGAGGTCGGGCCGTCCGGCTGCTTCCATCACCGCATTGAAGGTGAGCACCGCGCCGAGCCGCGTCCAGTGGGTGTCGGTGCGGCGATAGATCTGCCCGCCCGCAGTGCGCGCAGCCTCCAGGATGGGGCGCAGGTCCACATAGGTCACGCCTTTCTGGGGCAGGCGCTCGGACACGATATCGAGCTCGGTGGGATGGCGCATCTGCGCCTTCGCCCAGGCCGGCAGGCGGCCGGGCAGCATGGTGGCGCCATTGGGCGGCACCGCCACCACCAGCTTGATGCCCTTGGCCTTCAGACGCTCATCAAGCCGCGTGACAACGTCGATGAGGTCGGCGATGGGCTTGGCCCGCACCAGCAGACCCAGCGACTGCTCCAAGGTTTGATCGCCGGTATAGTAAAGCTGCCCGCCATCCCCCACGAGAACCGGGCGGGAGCGCGTGGAATGGGTGGCGCGTGCATAGGAGGCATTGGCGGCCATCACCACGCCGCGAAAGCCGAAATGGGCGTTGATGAAAGGGTCAAGCCCTTGAGTGGCGCGGATCCACCACTTCTCCTCCACCTTGGTCACCGGCCGCACGGGGCCGGGCAGGTCCGGCAGGAACAGGCCGAGGGTCGGCAAAGCGAGGATCGCCGCGAACAGCGCCAGCCACCAGCGTCGATAGGCGAGGAGCAGGGGCATGGCTCAGAACCGGAAATACAGGAAGGGGCTGTAATTGGCTGCCCCCACCGTGATGAACGACAAGGCGAACAGGGCGAAGATGACGAGCGTGTCCACCAGCCCATAGACCGCCACCCGCGCGCGCGGCGAGAGCGGGCCGCCCTTCATCATCGGCAGGCCCCACATGGAGAGCGGCCAGGCCAGGATGAAGATGACGAGGGTCGTCGGCTGGAGCGCCCCGCGCATGGCGGCATCGAGCCCGCCCCAGCCATTCAGACCGGCAAGGCCAGCGAACATGTCCAGGGCATGGGGCAGGGACAAGGCGCGGAACCAGACCCAGCCGGTGAGCGCCACCAGCAGCACATAGGCATGGGCGAGGATGCGCGGTGCCTGCTTCAGGGCACGGCCGAAAGGGGTGCGCTCCAGCACCAGGAAGGCGCCGTGATGGGCGCCCCAGATCACGAAGGTCCAGCTCGCCCCGTGCCACAGGCCGCACAGGAGGAAGACGGTCCATAGATTGAGGGCGGTGTGCAGGTGGCCGCGCCGGTTTCCGCCCAGCGGAATATAGACATAGTCGCGGAACCAGCTGGACAGGCTCATGTGCCACTTGCGCCAGAAGTCCGTGATGGAGCGCGCGCCATAGGGCAGGTTGAAATTGCGCGGGAAGCGCAGGCCCATGGCGAGCGCGAGGCCGATGGCCATGTTGGAATAGCCGCCGAAATCGAAATAGATCTGCAGCGCGTAAGCCGCAACCCCGAGCCAGGCGGTGACGAAATTGGGATTGGTGGTCTGGTCGAAGGCGATGGCGGCCAGCGGGGCCACCTCGTCGGCGATCAGCACCTTCCAGGACAGGCCGATGACGAAGATGCGCAAGCCCGCCGCCACCCGCCCGGGCGTGGTGCGCCGGTCGCCGATGAAATGGGCGATGGTGGAGTAGCGCACGATTGGGCCGGCCACCAATTGCGGGAACATGGTGATGTAGACCGCAATCTCCTCGAACCGATTGTTGGCCCAGGCTTTTCCGCGATAGATGTCGACCAGGTAGGAAATGGCGTGGAAGGTGAAGAAGGAGATGCCGAGGGGCAGCTCCGTATGGATCACCGGCAGCGCGAGCCCCGTGGGCTCCAAGAGAACGTTGATGTTCTCCGCCAGGAAGCCGGCATATTTGAAGAAGACGAGGCCAGCGAGATTGAGCGCCACCGCCACCGCCAGCAAGGGTAGGCGCCGCAGCGGCGGCCGCGCCCCGATGAGCAAAGCGAACAGGTAGTTGCCCACCATGGAGACGGCGAGCACCAGAAGGTTGGCAATCCCGCCCCAGGAATAGAAGACGAGAGAGAAGACCAGCAGGATGAAATTGCGCGCCCTCAGGCCCGGAACCGCGAAATAGCAGACCAGGAAGGCGGGCAGGAAATAATAGAGGAAGGTGACGGACGAGAAGACCATGGGGCAGGGACCGGGCGCGGCGTCGTCTAGAAGACGAACTGCTCGCGCAGGATGCGCTCTTCCAGCCCGTGATCGGGATCGAACAGCATGTCAATGCGCGAGCGGGTGTCGAGCCGTGCGGTGACGGCCACCACGTTGCGCACCTCGAAATGATCGGCCACCGCGCTCACGGGGCGCTTGTCCGCCTCCAGCACCGCGATGTCGATGCGGGCCTTGTCCGGGATCAGCGCGCCGCGCCACCGGCGCGGGCGGAAGGGCGAGATGGGGGTGAGCGCCAGGAGCGCCGTGCCCAGCGGCAGGATGGGGCCGTGGGCGGACAGGTTGTAGGCGGTGGACCCGGCGGGGGTGGCCACGATCACGCCGTCGCAGATCAATTCTTCCAGCCGCACCCGCCCGTCGATGGAAATGCGCAGCTTGGAGGCCTGGTAGGTCTGGCGGAACAGGGCCACCTCATTGATGGCCGGGGCCTTGTGGCGGATGCCCGCCTGGTCCACCGCCTCCATGATCAGGGGATGGATCACCACATGCTGGGCCGCCGCGAGGCGCTCCCGCAGGTTATCCTCCTGGTAGGTGTTGAGCAGGAAGCCCACCGAGCCGCGATGCATGCCATAGATGGGAATGCCCCGATCGCGGGCGCCATGCAGGGTCTGGAGCATCAGCCCGTCGCCTCCCAGCGCCACGATCACGTGCGCCTGGTCCAGCGGCACGCAGCCATAGCGGGCGATCAGGCGCTCGCGTGCGGACTCGGCTTCCGGTGTGCGGGCGGCCACGAAGGCGATCTTGGAGACATGCGACAGGGGGGTGTTCATCAGGACGGTCGCGCCCGCAGGTCCTTTCGGTGCGCCCCGTACAGACGCCCCGTCTTCGTAGCGGGCCGCGCGAGCCTTGTCGAGGCGCCGCGCCCAAGCCATTCTTCCCCGCCGCCGGCCGGCGTGCGAGGGGGAGGCAGGGGGGCGCCGATGGACCTGAAGATCGTCTATTCCACCTTCCCTTCCGTCGCCACGGCCGAGGCGGCTGCCCGGCACCTGGTGGCGCAGCGCCTCGCCGCGTGCGGCAACATCCTGCCGGGGCTGATCTCCTTCTATGAATGGGAGGGCGCGTTGGAACGGGCCGAGGAGGTGGTGCTCCTCCTGAAGACCCGCGCCGGCCAGCTGGCGCCACTGATGGACGCCTTGCGTGCGCTCCATCCCTACGAGGTGCCGGCCATCCTTTCGCTTGACGTGGAGGCGGCGGATGCGCCCTTCGCCGGTTGGGTGCGGGCGCAAACGGTAGATGCGGCAAAAGATTAGAGGTTGCCGCCGGCCCCCTCCTGAGGTGTCCTAGCGGCAGGTCGAGCCAGAAAAGAGGTGGGGAAGGGATGACGCAGCGGGACAAGGCGTGGCGGGCGCGCAAGGCGAGGCAGGCGGGCGCGGGGCGCCGGCGACTTTCGAAAGCCGCATTGGGCGCGCTTCTCATCCTTGGCGCGGGCACGTCTGCGGCGCGGGCGCAGTCGCAGTGGGATGCCATCATCTCCAACAGCTACTGGTATGTGCCTGTCCCCAACATGCTGGCCTATGGCACGTCCGGCACCTCGTTCGCCAACCCGTTCGCGGTGGGGGACCAGACGCTTTGGGCGCTGGGCACCTCTACCAATGGCGTTTTCACGGGCAGCAGCTCCGCCACGCTTGCCGTCGGGCCGTTCGTGACGCCGTCTTCCATGACCATCCAGGGAACGGTCACCGATTCCGGCCAGATCACCATGCTGTTCAATAACGGCGCGGGCCTCACCACGGTGGGCCTCGGGGTCATGCAGCAGGAGGGCGGCGTGACCACCATGGAAATGCAGATGATCACCGGGGACACCATGATGGTGACCCACTGGGCCTATATGACGCCCTATGATCCCGCCAGCTTCACACCGCCGGCGGCGCAGGTGGTGCCGGCTGTCGCCTCGCCCCAGTGGGCGTGGACCCAGGGCACGCCTTGGCGCCTGGTGAGCCCGAGCCTGCTCGGGACCACGGCAGCGGCGAACATCGTCATCACCCATTATTCGGGCGGCTATTTTTGGGGAAAGGGCGTGGCGCCCGGCGGCGGCACCTTCACCTTCATCGGCTCCATGACCCCGCAGGGCAAGGTGCTGCTGTCCACCGTGCCAACCTCGAACCCGGTGATCACCAACCTCTATGGCGAGATCGAAGGCGATTCGCTCTCCGCCCAGATGCAGCTTGGCGTCTATGATTCCAGCGGCACCTATACGGGCCAGGCGGCCCTCGTCACCTTGGTCCAGCCCTATGTGACCACGGCCGCGGTGCTGAATCCTGCGGCAACCGGCGCAGCTTTGGCGCTCTATCGGGTGGCGGGCACGGCGGACGGGCTCGTGGGCCCTCTGGCTCCCGCCATCTCCATCCTCAACGCCCTGGAGGGGCAGGCCTTGGCGACGGCTCTGGGCCAGACCTTGCCGGCGCTCGCCGGCAATGCCTCCCGCGCCACCTACGACACCCAGCGCCCGCTCCAGCAGATCGTCGCCAATCGGATCGCCATGCGGACGGACGTGCCCTCCGGCAAGGCCGGCTGGGCGCAGCCCTTCGGGGCGCTCGCCAGTCAGGCCACCCAGGCGGGCTATTCCGGTTACACGGCCTCGGGCGGGGGCTTCGTGGCCGGGGTGGATGGCGCCCTGAACGACCAGGTGACGCTGGGCGGCTGGTTTGCCTATTCTTATGCTGGCCTCACGGGGAATGCGGTGGGCGCGCCCAGTTCCCTCGATGTGTCCAGCTATGCGCTGGGCCTTTATGGCAGCACCCGCCTCGCGCCCGGCTTGTCCTTGGACCTCACCCTCGACGGCGCCTTCAACGACAGCTCCGAGAGCCGCTATGTGGGCCTCGCGCCGGGCACGGCCAGCGCGGATTATACGGGCACCACTTTCCATGCAGGCGCAGGGCTGCGGCAGGACATCCAGGTTTCGCCGGGCCTGCGCCTGACGCCCACGGTGCGGCTCGACTATGCCACCGTCCATTCGCCGGCCTATGTGGAAAGCGGCGCCGGGGCACTCAGCCTCTCGGTGGCAGCGCAGACCTACCAGGAACTGATGGTCACGGCGGGTCTGCGCGCGGATTATCGCCTCTCCGAGCCATTGCGCCTCACTGGCTATGCGGGGGTCGGCTACAACATGCTGGATACGCAGACGCAGGTGAGCGCGTCTTTCCTCGGCGGGGGGCCGAGCTTCACCACTTATGGGGCGGATCTCTCACCCTGGCTGTTCTCGGGCGGCATCGGCCTTTTGGGAACGCGCCTTTTGGGAACGGGCATGGGGGGGCTCGATCTCGGCCTGAATTACGACCTGCAGGCGAGCCCGTCCGGCTTCGTCAACCAGACGGGCTCGCTCAGCCTCAAGCTCAAACTTTAGGGGCTTCTCAGAGCACAGGGCTCCAGGCGGCGGGCACGGAATCGAAGCGGGCGCCGTCCTTCTCCACATAGAGGGCGGCGGGGAAGGGGAAATGATAGCCGGCCACCAGCATCCGCTCGGCCGAGACCATGTCATAGACCTTGCGGCGGGTCTCCTGCGCCTTGGCGCCGTCCATGTCGAACATGACCTGCCAGGTGGGATTGCGCAGGAACAGAGCGGGGATGTTGGTCACGTCCGACTGCACGAACAGCCGCCCATTGCCCGAGGCGAGCTGGAACGAGGTGTGGCCCGGCGTGTGGCCGGGGGTGCCGACGCTGGTCAGGCCCGGCATGACCTCCTTGTCCCAGCCATATTTGTCCACCTTGCCGGCGAACGGGGTGAAGACCCGGCGCACATTCTGGAACGCGCCCTTGAGGCCGTCCGGCGCGCGGCCCATCTGGCCGTCATCCATCCAGAAGGCCCATTCGGCTTCCGGAACCAGCACCTGGGCGTTGGGATAGGTGGGGGTGCCCTGGGCGTTCAGGAGGCCATTGATGTGGTCGCCATGGAAATGGGAGATCACCACCGCGTCGATGGACTTGGGGTCGATGCCCAGCGCGGTGAGCGTGCCGCCGAGTAGCCCCACCGTGCCCTGGGCCGGGCCGTTGCCGCTGTCGATGAGATAGAGCTTGGAGCCCGTATTCACCAGCAGCACCGTGAAGGGAATGGTGACCTGGTTTTCCGGCAGATAGGCGGCGCGCAGCGCCTCGTTCACCTTGTCGCGCGGCTCGTTGCGCACGAACGTGTCCGACAGGGGCATGGTGCGGGCGCCGTCGCTGATGGCCGTCACCTCGATGTCGCCCACCTTGTAGCGATAGGCGCTCGGCCACTGGGTGCTGGCCTGGGGGGCGGCGGCGAAGGCGGAAAAGGCAGATAAGGCGCCAGTGGTGAGGCCGGCGGCGCCGGCCGCGGCGGCGGCCAGTACGGAGCGGCGGGACAGGAGGGTCATGGTCGTCTCCCTGAAGCGCGATCCACGCAGCGGGATCGCGGGAGCGATCCAAGAGGCGCTGCTGGTCCGCGTCTGTTCCAAGACTGAGAAGGCGCGCGCCAACCTTGGTCCAGGGATGCGCGCCATCAGAGGCGGGGGAGACTAGAATGGAGGATCGGGCGCGGTCGATATCGTTGGGGAATGTTGCCGCTCACGTTTGAGCGAGCGGCAAGGTGGCGGCGGGAGAGGCCGCAAAAGGGGGCGGCTGGGCGCCCCGAAAGGTGCGGGTTCAGCGCACCGGCGGGGCGTACTGGATGCCGCCGGCGCTCCAGAGCTGGTTCAGGCCGCGGGGAATTCCGAGCTTGGAATCGCCACCCACATTGCGCTCGAACACCTGGCCATAATTGCCCACCGCATTGACGATGCGCACCACGAAGTCCTTGGTCAGGCCGATCTGCTCGCCATAATTGCCGTCATTGCCCACAAGGCGGCGCACATCCGGCTTCTGGGACTTGAGCGCCTCGTCGATATTGCCGGAATTCACGCCCAGTTCCTCGGCGTCCAGCATCGCGAAGTGGGTCCACTTGACCACGTTGAACCACTGGTCATCGCCCTGGCGCACCACGGGGCCCAGCGGCTCCTTGGAGATGACGTCGGGAAGGACGATGTGGCCGGCGGGCTTCTTGGTCACGAGGCGCAGCGCGAACAATTGCGACACGTCGGTGGACAGCGTGTTGCAGCGGCCGTCCTCATAGGCCTTCACCATCTCGTCCGAATTGGGGACGGTGACCAGCTCCAGCTTCATGTTGTTGGTCTTGAAGTAGTCTTCCGTGTAGCCGGCGGCGGTGGTGCCGCTCTGCACGCACACCTTCGAGCCGTCCAGCTCCAGGGCCGAATTGATGTTGCGCGAGGCCGGAACCATGAAGCCCTGGCCGTCATAATAGGTGATGGCGCCGAACAGGAGGTTCAGCTTGCCTTCGCGCTCCAGCGTCCAGGTGGAGTTGCGCGACAGCAGGTCCACCGCGCCGGACTGGAGGGCGGTGAAGCGCTCGTCGGCGCTCAGCGGCACATATTTGACCTTGTTGGGGTCGTTCAGCACCGCCGCCGCCACCGCGCGGCAGAAGTCCACGTCGAAGCCGGTCCACTTGCCGGAGGCATCGGGACTGGAGAAGCCGGTCAGGCCGCGGCTCACGCCGCAGACCAGCTCGCCGCGATCCTTGACCGCCTTGAGGGTCTGGGCGTCGGCGGCTTGCGCGCCGAGCACCACGGCCGCTCCGGCCAGCAGGGTCAGGAGGGTCTTCATGAAAACCGCCTCTTGGAACGGGAGAAGGGGATAGGGGATACGCGAACGTGGGAAACGCGAGGGCGATCAGGCGGGGACGCTATGGCGCGGCGCGCTCTTGCGCCGGAGACGGCGCGAGCGGCCCCGCACGTCCCCCGTCGCCGGGGAGGCGAGGGCGAGACGCCCGCGCCGGGCATGGGCCGCGCCCGCTTGTGCGGGAGCGGCGGGGAAAGCTCAGAGCGAGACGGCCTGGCGCACGATCACCTTCGTGCCCACGGGGACGCGGCTGTAAAGGTCGATGATCTCGCTGTTGACCAGCCGGAAGCAGCCGGACGACACCGCATAGCCGATGGTCTGGGGCTGGTTGGTGCCGTGGATGCGGTAGACCGTGCCGCCCAGATAGAGCGCGCGGGCGCCCATGGGGTTGCCCGGCCCGCCAGCCATGAAGCGCGGCAGATAGGGCTGGCGCTGGATCATCTCCGCGGGCGGGGTCCAGTCCGGCCACTCGGCCTTGCGCACCACGGTCACGAGGCCCTGCCAGGTGAAGCCGTCACGGCCGACACCGATGCCGTAGCGCAGCGCACGGTTGTTGCCTTCCACCAGATAGAGGAAGCGGTCATTGGTGGAGATGATGATGGTCCCCGCCGGCTCCGTTGTACGGAAATAGACCGGCTGGCGGCGATAGACGGGGTCGATCTCCACCTCGTCATCGGCCGGCGCCACGACGCCGGGCTGGTCGCCAATATCCATGGTGCGGCCCTGGATGGCACCGGGAGGGACGGGCGTGGACTGAGCCATCGCCATTGTCCCGAAAGCGAGGGCACCGACCTGAAGCAGAGCGGTCAGCGCCAGGGTCTTGAAGGTAACGGGCATCGTGCCGGCCTCTTTGCTTTGCGCCCCCAAAGTGGCGCCGGCTGCAGTCTGGCTCAAGACGGTTAACGAAGCACGGCGCTGTAACGTCGCCATGGCACGCCACCGCCGGAGACCCGTGCCGGCCGGTACCTCTTCTGCGCGCCGCCTCCCGACGGCGCACCCCATTCCTCGCTTAGCCGAGCCTTGCCTTAAGGAAAAGGGCGAAAAGTGACCCGCTGACGCGCTGGGGCCTCCCCCTTGCGGCAAGGCTCAAGTCAGCTTCAAATGTCATGAACGAGATTTCATGTGTGCCGACGGCGGGCTTGCGGTAACGAATTCCCGTAAGGCGTGGGGGAAGGCATGGTGGGGCAGCGCACGGCCGATCAGATCGCTCGCGAGCGTGACGGGGCACGAAAAATGCCCGTGCGACATGCTGCATCCGGCAGCGTCTATGGTGCCTCCACGGCCCGGCTGAGGCTTTCAACCGCACTTTCGGGCACGCTGGCCGGCCTGGCCTTCCTGGCAGGCGCGGGCGTCGCTTTGCCCCCGCAAGCCCGCGCCCAGTCTCTGCCATATGCGCGCCAGGTCACCGGTGCCGCGGGCGGGACGGGGTCTTCGGAAAACTACATTCACGATGACGCCCATGGTGGTCCTGGAGGTGCAGGCCAGTCCCTGCAGACCTATACGGCGAGCGTGACCGGCTCCGTGACCGGCTCCTATGCCCTGCTGATGTCCGTCACGGGTGGCGCCGGCGGTGCCGGCGGTTCCGGCACCACGGGCGGCGGCGGTTCCAACAACGGGACGGGTGGTCCGGGCGGCGCCGGTGGCTGGGGCGGTTATCTCAGCAATCTGTCGGTGGCCAGCGTGACGGCCAACGTGAGCGGGATCGCGATTACCGCCCAGTCTGCGGGCGGCGCAGGCGGGGGCGGCGGGTACGGCTATAGCGGCATCGACAACGGCTATGGCGGCCTTGCCGGCGCGGGGGGAAATGCCGGCGCGGCCAAGCTGACAGTCTCCTCCTCCAGCCTCAGCGCAGGCCAGGCAGGCATCCTGATCTCCTCCGCTGGCGGCACCGGCGGCACGGCGGGCAAGGCCGGGACGGATACCGGCATCGAAGTGCCAGCCGCCTTGACAGGCAGCGCGCTCGGATACCAGGGCGGGCAGGGCGGCTACGGCAACTGGACCAGCTTGTCCGTTTCCTCTTCCACGGTGACCGGCGGAACGACGAGCAATTCAGGAGCCATTTCGATCCAGTCCGCGGGTGGGGCTGGCGGCGTAGGCGGGAAGGCGTATGCCTCCTGGTACAGTTCGACCGCAGGCCAGGGCGGCACCGGCGGCAATGCGCACCACACCTATGCAAGCGTGTCCCAATCCACCGTTTCCGGCACCGGCTACGGCATCAGCATTGTCGCATCCGGAGGCGCGGGCGGCGCCGGTGGGTATGCGCACAACCATTTCGTCAGCCCGTATGGCGGCCTCGGCGGCACCGGTGGCAACGGCGCCTATGCCGGATTGAACATCTCGCAAAGCACCGTCAGCGCCACCAACGGCCCAGGCATCGTCATCACCTCTGCGGGCGGCGCGGGGGGCGTGGCCGGCGGCGCCGTAACCTGGACCGCGGGGGCCAATCAGGCCAATGGTGGCGCGGGCGGCACTGGCGGGCAGGTGCAGCTCACCCTTACCGGAACGGCGGGCCAGAACAACAGCAGCGTCACCGCCACCAACGGCGCGGCCATTCTCCTGACCTCCAGCGGCGGCGCTGGCGGCACCGGCGGCTATGCCTACAGCCACACCGTCGAGCCGACGGGCGGCATTGGCGGGGCCGGCGGCAATGCCGGCACCGTGGGCGCGACCATCACCGCCACGGTGATTACCGCCACCAGTGGCGACGGCGTGAGCGTGTTCGCAAATGGCGGGGCGGGCGGCACGGGCGGCAAGGGCGAATCCAATGCCGCAGCCAATGGCGGCGCTGGCGGCGTCGGCGGAACCGGCGGTGCCGTCACCTTGCAGCTCTCCGGCGTGACGATCTCCTCCTCGATCACGGGCGTTCGGGCCGTGTCCTATGGCGGGGCGGGCGGTATCGGAGGCGAGGGCGACGCCACCTTCGGCAACGCCACCGGCGGCAATGGCGGCGCTGGCGGCAATGGCGGCAGTGTCAGCATCACCGTGTCCGGCACCATCAACGGCGTCAGTACCGGTGTCGAGGCGAAGGCCACCGGCGGCGTCGGCGGCCGGGGCGGCTATGGCTATGCCGGTCAGGCCAGCGCCTGGGGTGGCAATGGCGGCACGGGCGGCACGGGCGGCACCGCCACCGTCACCATCGCCGCGAACACAATCATCACCGCGACCGGCGGCCCCAATGCCCAGGCGGTGGCCGTCTATGCCAATGGCGGCAATGGCGGCGACGGCTACGTGGCCAAGCCCTGGATCGGCGGCGGATGGAGCGCCACGGGCGGCAATGGCGGAACGGGCGGCACCAGCGGCGTGGCCAGCCTCTCCGTGCAGGCCGGCGCCCAGCTTTCCACCACAGGCTCCAACGCGCCGGTGGTGCTGGTGCAGGCCAATGGCGGCAATGGTGGTAGCGGCGCCACTGCCAATAATGCCTGGAATCTCTCGGGCGGCTCGGGCGGGCAAGGCGGGTCGGCGGCCTCCGGCAAGGTGGTCAATGTCCAGATCGCCAGTGGCGCGACCCTCTCGGCCTCCGGCTATGCCTCCAACGGCATTCTGGCCCAGAGCCTCGGCGGCGTTGGAGCGGCGGGGGCGAGCGTCTATGGCGGCTTCGTCTCGACCTCCGGCGGCAATGCGGGGCCGGGCGGGTCTTCGGGTTACGTCTATGTAAAGTCGGCGGCCAGCGTCACCACGCGCGGCAATGGCGGCATCGGCATCGTGGTGCAGTCGGTGGCCGGCGGCGGCGGCAATGGCGGCGATGCGGCCGGCGGCTTCGCGTCCATGGGCGGCAATGGCGCGGCCAGCGGCAATGCGGGCGGCGCCACGGCGCTCAATTCAGGAGCGGTCAACACCTATGGCAATTATGCCCATGGCATGCTCGTGCAGTCGGTGGGCGGCGGCGGCGGCAGCCTGATCCTGGGCACCGGCCAGATCGCAGTGGGCGGCTCGGCTGCGACCGGCGGCACATCCGGCACCGGCACCAGCGATCTCGCCCTCGTCCGCAATTCCGGCACCCTCACCACCCGCGGCACCTATTCGGACGGCATTCTGGTCCAGTCCGTCGGCGGCGGCGGCGGCAATGGCGGCGGCGCGGGCGGCATTGTCTCGCTGGGCGGGCAGGGCGCCGCGGGCGGCAATGCGGGGGTGGTGAAGGTCTATAATTCCAATCTCGTCACCACCGGCAACCTCAACGCGCTTGGCATCGTGGCGCAGTCCATCGGCGGCGGTGGCGGGCGTGGCGGCGGCGCGATTTCCGCCGGGGTCGGCATCTCCGCGGCCATTGGCGGCGGCGGGGGCACGGGCGGGGCAGGCGGCGACGTCTATGTGAGCAATTCCGGCGCCACCGCCACCACGGTAACGGTCAAGACCACCGGCGCCTACTCCACCGCGCTCCTCGCCCAATCGGTGGGCGGCGGCGGCGGCGCGGGCGGCAGCGCCACGGCGAATACGCTGGAGGGCGTCGCCTTCACCATTGGCGGGACGGGCGGGTCCGGTGGCGATGCCGGCACGGTCACCGTCGTCAATGCGGCGGGGATCGTGACCACCGGCGCGCGGTCCTCGGGTGTTCTTGCCCAATCCATCGGTGGCGGCGGCGGGTCTGGTGGCGCGGCCATTTCCAGGAGCGCCGGCGTCTTCGGCGCGGCCGCTGTGTCCGTGGGCGGATCCGGTGGCAATGGCGGCACCGGCGAGGCGGTGAGCGTCAGCAATGCTGGAACCATCACCACCGGCGGCACGGATTCCATCGGCATTCTCGCCCAGTCCATCGGCGGCGGCGGCGGCAATGGCGGCTCCTCGGCGGCCGAGGCGGCCTCCGCGGGGGTGGACGCCTCGGTCACCGTCACGGCGGCCATCGGCGGGTCGGGCGGCAGCGGCAGCAAGGCGGGCAGCGCCAGCGTGACCAGCACCGGCACCGTCACCACCGCGGGCGCGGGCGCGACCGGCATCCTGGTCCAGTCCATCGGCGGCGGCGGCGGCGCAGGCGGCGACGCCTCGGCGCTCGGCATCTCCGCCTCCAACGGCTTCTCGCTGTCCGTGAGCGCGGCGCTCGGCGGCTCGGGTGCGGGCGGCGGGGCGGGCGGCACGGCGGCCGTCCTCACCTATGGCCATGTGACCACCACCGGCAATTTCGCTGATGCGGTGATCGTCCAGTCCATCGGCGGCGGCGGTGGCGCGGGCGGCGTTGGTGCCTCCTCGGCCGATGCGCTGACCTTGGCCGATTCGGTTTCGGTGAGCCTCTCCCTGGGCGGCGCGGGCGGGCTGGCCAGTTCCGGCGGCGCGGTGGTGGCTGGCAATTACGGCGCCATCCGCACCGAGGGCGCCAGCGCGCGTGGCATCCTCGCCCAGTCGGTGGGCGGGGGCGGCGGCGTGGCGGGGGGCGGCACCTCCAATTCCTATAACGGCACCGTCAATGCGAGCGTAGCGCTCGGAGGCACGGCCGGCGGCGGCGGCCATGGCGGCGTGGTGGTGGTGGGCAATTCGGGCACCATCACGACCACGGGGGGCGATGCGGACGGCATCCTCGCCCAGTCCATCGGCGGCGGTGGCGGCGCGGGCGGCTCGGCCTCGGGCAAGACGCAGAACGACAAGGACCTGCCCAATTCCAATGGCAGCTTCTCGCTGACCGCGACGCTGGGCGGCGCCGGCGGATCGGGGGGCTATGGCGGCACGGTGACGGTGAACAACGTGGCCACCGGAACCGGCGCGGCGCCCTCCATCACCACCACCGGGGACCATTCCTCCGCCATCGTGGCCCAGTCCATTGGCGGGGGCGGCGGCAAGGGCGGCACGGCGGCGGGCTCGGCCTCCGGCGGCAAGGCGGCGCTGACCTTAACGCTCGGCGCGTCGGGCGGATCGGGCGGTTATGGCGGCGCGGTGTTCGTGACGTCGGAAGGCACGCTCTCCACCAAGGGCAAGGATGCCCCGGCCCTCATCGCCCAGTCGGTGGGCGGCGGCGGCGGCATTGCCGGCAACAGCAATTCGGCCACCACCTCCAAGATCAGCCTGGGCGCGGCCATTTCGCTCACCGCAGGCAGTGGCGAGCAGGGCGGCACTGTCTATGTGACCACCTCCGGCACCATCCACACCGCCGGCGAACTCTCCGACGGCATCCTTGCCCAGTCGGTGGGCGGGGGCGGCGGCGTCGGGGGCTCGGCGGGTGCGGACAGCCATAGCAAGGGCCAGGATTCCATTTCCGCCACCCTGGCACTGGGCGGGGCGGGCGGGTCCGGCTCCTATGGCGGCACGGTCCAGGTCACCAATTCGGCCGGCATCGGCACCGAAGGCGCCAGCGCCAACGGCATTCTCGCCCAGTCCATCGGTGGCGGTGGCGGCAAGGGCGGCTCGTCCACCAGCAAGGGCGATGGCGGCAGCTATGCCATCGGCGCCAGCCTCGGCGGCGAGGGGGGCGCGGGCTCGCAGGGCGGGGCAGTGTCGGTCGTCAATTCCGGCACCATCATCGTCTCCGGCGATCACGCCAATGCCATTCTCGCCCAGTCCGTGGGCGGGGGAGGCGGGTCCGTAGGGGCCTCGGCGGCGACCGGGTCCGGCAAGTCGGCGGCTATCACCTTCACTTTGGCCGGCAGTGGCGGCACGGGCGGCAATGGCGGCACGGTCGCCGTGACCTCCACCGGCAGTCTCCAGACCGGCGGCCAGAACGGCACCGGCGTGCTCGCCCAGTCCATCGGCGGCGGCGGCGGCAATGCCGGCAGCGCCACCAATTCGTCCTCCTCCAAGATCGCCCTGGGCGGCGCCATGGGCGGCACCGGCGGGGCGGGCGGCAATGGCGGCACCGTGACCGTTGCCTTTAACAATACGAGCTTCGGCAGCCTCGTCACCACGGGTCAGGGGGCGGACGCGGTGCTCACCCAGTCCATCGGCGGGGGCGGCGGCACGGGCGGCACGGGCACCGGCAAGGCGGACGGCGCCGGCGGCCAGGCGGTGAGCCTCGCGGTGGCGGTGGGCGGCGGCGGCGGCTCGGGCGGCTCTGGCAGCACGGTCACTGTCACCAATGGCGGCGCCACCACCAAGGGCGTGAACATCTCCACCTCCGGCACCGGCGCCAATGGGGTGGTGGCCCAGTCCATCGGCGGCGGCGGCGGCAAGGGCGCGGCGGCCTCCTCCACGGCGGCCGATACGGGGGCCTCCAGCATCGCCGAAATCTCGCTCGGCGTGGGCGGTTCGGGCGGCACCGGCGGCACGGGCGGGGCGGCGACGATCACCTGGACCGACGGCACCATCCTGACAATGGGCGACCACGCGGCCGGCCTCATCGCCCAATCCATCGGCGGGGGCGGCGGGCTGGCGCTCTCCACCCATGCGGCGGCGACCGGCACCAAGGCGGATGCCTCGGTCATGGTGGGCATTGGCGGGACGGGCGGATCGGGCAATACGGGCGGCGCAGCCACCGTCACGTCCGGCGCCAGCATCCAGACGCTGGGCGTCTCCAGCTATGGCGTGCTCGTCCAGTCCATCGGCGGTGGCGGGGGCGCCTCCAGCGCGGTAGGCGGGGCGGCCAATGGCGGCAAGGTGGGCGTCACCTTCACGCTCGCCGGCTCCGGCGGCAGCGGCAATGATGGCGAGGCGGCGACCGCCACTCTGTCCGGCAGCGTCTTCACCCAGGGCCAGAACGCCACCGCCGTGCTGGTGCAGTCCATTGGCGGCGGCGGCGGCACGGCGGGCAGTGCCGACAATGCGGCCCTCGCCCAGTTCGCCATCGGCGGCGCCGTGGGCGGGGCGGGGGGCTCGGCCTCCAATGGCGGGGCGGCGACCGCCACCCTGGCCACCACCGCCATCGCGCGGATCAGCACCACCGGCTATGCCGCCGATGCGGTGCTGGTGCAGTCCATCGGCGGGGGCGGCGGCACGGCGGGCGCGGGCTCCGGCAAGGCGGACGGCGCCGGCGGCAGCGGTGTCGCGGTTTCGGTGGGGATTGGTGGATCGGGCGGCATGGGGGGCGCGGGTGGTGGTGCCACCATCGCCAATGGCAGCGCCTCCGCGCCAGGCTCCGCCTTCTCCATCTATACGAGCGGCGTCGGCGCCAACGGCCTGGTGGCGCAGTCCATTGGCGGCGGCGGCGGCAAGGGCGGCGCAAGTTCCTCCACCACCGGCGGCAGCGACGCGGCCAACATTTCCGCGTCCATCGGCGGCACGGGGGGCACCGGCGGCGGCGGGGGGACGGCCACCGTCAACAATTACGGTACCGTCCAGACCAACGGCGACCATGCGAGCGCCATCGTGGTGCAATCCATCGGCGGGGGCGGCGGCAATGCGGTGGCCACCACCTCCACCGCCTCCGGCAAGACGGCCAAGCTCAATCTCTCTGCGAGCCTGGGTGGCTCGGGCGGCACCGCCGGCAATGGCGGCACGGTGAGCCTCACCAATGCGGGCGACCTTGCCACCAGCGGCAGCTTCGGCCACGGCCTGCTCGCCCAGTCCATCGGCGGGGGCGGCGGCAGCGCGGCCGTGACCGGCGACAGCGGCACCGGCGGCACGGCGGCCATCGGTCTCTCTCTTGCCGGTTCGGGCGCTGGCGGGGGTGATGGCGAGAAGGTCACCGTCACCAATAGCGGCGACATCACCACCACGGGTCTCGGCGCCAGCGCCATCCTCGCCCAGTCCATCGGCGGCGGCGGCGGCTTTGCCGGCAGCGCCCAGAATGCCACCTCCGGTCAGGTGGCCCTGGGCGCGGTCATTGGCGGGGGCGGCGGCAGCGGCGGCCATGGCGGCAATGTCTATGTCTATGGCCGTTCGGCCCAGCAGATCATCACCACCGGCGCCATGGCGGACGCGGTGGTGGCCCAGTCGGTGGGCGGCGGCGGTGGTGTGGGCGGCGCCGGCAAGGCGGACGCGGATGGCAAGGGCGGCAACAGCTTCTCCCTGTCCGCCGCCGTGGGCGGCGGCGGCGGGACGGGCGGCTATGGCGGCTCGGTGCTGGTGGATTTCGGCACCAGCCTGTCCAGCATCATCTCCACCTCCGGCCACGATTCCGCCGGCCTGCTCGCCCAGTCCATTGGCGGCGGCGGCGGCAAGGCAAGCCTGTCCTCCTCGTCCAGCGGCGATAGCGGCGGCACCGCGAGCCTCTCGGTCGACATTGGCGGCTCGGGCGGGTCCGGCGGCAACGGCGGTTCAGTCACGGTGACCGTGAATGCCCTGGTCCAGACCACCGGCGCGGGTTCCGATGGCCTGCTCCTCCAGTCCATTGGCGGCGGCGGCGGCACGACGGCAGCGGCCAACAGCCGGGCGTCGGGCGACAGCAACACCATCACTGTGGGCTTCACGCTGGGTGCGTCCGGCGGCTCCGGCGGCAATGGCGAGGGGGTGACGCTCACCCAGTCCGGACGCATCATCACCACGGGCGATGCCGCCAACGGCATCGTCCTGCAATCCATCGGCGGCGGCGGCGGGCGGGCCTCCAGCGTCGGGGCGGATGCGGGCACGGGCGAGGTGTCGGCCACCTTGACCCTGGGCAGCTCGGGCGGGGCCGGCGGCACCGGCGGCGCCGTCACCGCCACGGTGAAGGGGCTGGTAGCCACCAGCGGCGACACGTCGGCCGGCGTGCTGGCGCAATCCATTGGCGGCGGCGGCGGCGTTGCGGCCACCAGCACGTCGAATTCGTCCGGCAGCCATTCGGCGGCGGTGACGCTGGGCGGCTCGGGCGGCACGGGTGCCTATGGCGGCAACGTCCAGGTGACGGTGGGCGAGAGCGGCACCGTCTCCACCCGCGGCACCAATTCCCACGGCCTCCTGCTGCAATCCATCGGCGGCGGCGGCGGCATTGCGGGTGCGGCGGCCTCCGACGGCACCGGCGCGGTGGCCTTCGGCGGCTCGGGCGGCACGGGCAATGATGGTGGCGCCGTGACGGCCACGGTGGCGGGCGCCGTGGTCACCGCCGGCTCCGGTGCGGCGGCCATCTTCGCCCAGTCGGTGGGCGGCGGCGGCGGCATCGGCGGCAGCGCGGCGAGCGCAGTCTTCTCCCTCGACGACGGCATTGCCGGCTCGGGCGGCGGGTCCGGCAATGGCGGCACGGTGACCGTCGACGTGTCCGGCAAGGCGCAGACCACCGGCGCCAATGCGGCGGCCATCATCGCCCAGTCCATCGGCGGCGGCGGCGGCCTTGCGGGGACGTCGAATAGCGCGGTCAATGTGGGCTTCGGCACCGCCGGCGGGTCGGGCACGGGCGGCGCCGTCAATGTGAACGTCTCAGGCCTCGTCACCGCCTCCGGCGCCGGCTCGCCCGCCATCTTCGCCCAGAGCTACGGCGCCTCGGGCAACAACACCATCACCGTGACCGTGGAGAAGGGCGGCACCGTCCAGGGCGGCACGGGGATCGCCTCCATCATCCTGTCCGGGGGCCTCGACAATGTGGTCACCATCGCGGCGGGCGGGCACGTGTCCAGCCTGTCGGGGCTGGCCATCCAGGGTGGTGCGGCCTCCGACGCCATCACGGTGGCCGGTGTGCTGTCCGGCAGCGTGGATCTGGGTGAGGGCGCCAACAGCTTCGTCGTGCAGAAGGGGGGCGTCTTCAATTCGGGCGAATATGTGCGCATGGGGCCGGAGAGCGTGGGCGCGACCCTGCTCACCACCCTGTCCGCCGGCACCACCCTCGCGCTGCAGAACTCCGGCACCGTCAATCCCGGCGGCCTCGGCGTGCTGGCGAAAACGGGGCTTCTCGGCCAGTTCGTCTCCGATGGCATCTACCAGGCGGACTTGGATGCCCGCACGCTGACCCACGATCTGCTGGGCGTGACCGATGCGGCGGTGCTGTCAGGGCGCATCGATCCGCGCCCGCGCACCATCGCGCCCAATACCAGCTACACCATCCTGGAGGCGGCCTCCGTCACCAACACCGCCACCACCACCAATTCCGGCTTCGCCTATAGCTGGGACATGACCACGACGCCGACCTCGGTCTCGGTGTCTCCCGTCGCCCATTTCGTGCCCTTCGGCCTGCCGCTCAGCGCCAACGAGGCGGCGGTGGGCGGGGCCTTGCAGCAGGCGTGGAACCTGGGCGGTTCCTCGGGCATGACGAATGCCTTCTCCTCACTGATCGGCCTGTCCGACCTGCCGGCCTATCAATATGCCCTCGGCCAGCTGACCCCCCAATTGCTCCAGACCGGGGCGGCGCTGCGGCTGAATGACAGCCGGGCCTTCCTGAACCGCACCTTGTCGTGCCCGGTCTTCATCGAAACGAGCACCCAGCTGCAGGAGGACCGCTGCGCCTGGACGCGGATCATCGCCGGGCGCACCACCCAGGCGACCACCGACCAGGTGACCGGCTATACGGCCGACAGCCTGACTTTCCAGGCGGGCGTCCAGAGCGAAATCGCCACCGACACCTTCATCGCCCTCTCGGCGGCCTACCAGCAGAGTTGGCTGTCCAGCTCCAATTCCTCCTTGTCCTCGGACGGCAGCGGGGTGGATGTGGGCCTTGCGCTGAAGCGGCAGGTGGGGCCGTGGATGTTCGCGGCGGCGGTGGATCTGGGCTGGATGAGCTACGACAACACCCGCACCATCTGGACCCTGGGCGGCGCGCCCACCAGCAACGCCAATGTGATGAATGCCACCGGGCGCCTACGCGCCGCCTATGAGTTCGCCTTTGCCAATTGGTATGCGCGGCCCATGGTGGATCTCGACCTCATCCATGTGAACGCCCCCGGCTATAGCGAGCAGGGCTTCACCGGGGCCGAGCTGCAGGTGAACGGGGCAAGCCAGACCACGTTCGTGGTGACGCCGGCGGTGGAGTTCGGTGGCCGTATCGACCTCTCCGACGGCACCGTGCTGCGGCCCTACATGACGCTCGGCGCGTCCTTCGCCACAAGCGATGGCTGGACCGGCACGTCGAGCTTCCTGTCCGCCCCCGCCGGCACGCTGCCCTTCACCACCACCACGCCGCTGCCGAGCGTGCTCGGCAATTTCGACCTGGGCCTCCAGGCGCTCACCAAGCAGAATCTGGAGCTGAAGCTGGAATACAGCCTGAGCGCCGGAGCCAACTATTCCTCGCAGTTGGGCATGGCGCGCTTTGCCATCCACTTCTGAGGCGGGGACCTTGGGGTCCCCGTCAGTCCTGCGGCAGCAGGAAGGCGGTGAGGCGCGCGACGGCGTCTTCCGAAAGGGGCGATGAGCGGCGGGTGGCATTGTCCACCCGCACCATCACGGTGTCCGCATTGGCGACGCGTTTGCCGTTCTGGAACAGCACCTGGCGCATCTGCACCGAGCTGCGGCCGACGCTGAGCACGCCCGTGCCGATCCAGATCTCGCCCGGCCAGAGCACCTCGGCGCGATACTCCATCAGCAGGCGCGCCAGCACGAAGGAGCCGCCTTCCCCCGCAATGGAGCCGCCCTGGCCATAGAAAAGCTCGGTGCGGCCGGTCTCCAGGAAGGTGGAGAAGACCGCGTTGTTCACATGGCCCTGCCGGTCGGTGTCGCGATAGCGCAGCTTGTCGTAGGAGCGGACCGGAAAATCCTCGAGCGTCAGATCGCGCATATCTCTCCCCGGAGCCGGTTCCCGACCGGCGACGGCTCAACTCCTATCCGCCGGAACGCCAACCCGCAAGCGCGTAAGCAAGGCTGCCTTATCAATCCGGCGGGCGCGGTCTTAGGCGCAGCCTTGGCGCGGCCCGCATCAGCGCGGCGGCGCGGCGGGTGCGGGATGGGGCAAGGGGAGGAACCAGGGCGGCGGCCATAATGCCAAGCGCTCCCGCGCCGGATCCGCCCGCCACGCCGTCACCTCGGCGCGCCAGGACGGGCCGCTGAAGAAGGGCTCCACGTTCCAATATTGAAAGAAGCCGCAGGCCAGCATCCAGAGGGCCAACACGCCCGCCACCGGGCGGAGCGGCCGCCATGCGCGGCGCCTCTCCGCCATCCCCGCCATGGCGGCTATGAGAGCGAGCCCCATCAGGGCGTTCGGAGCATAGGCATAGCGACCGGCGGCGGCGGGAATGAGCAGGATCCACGGGTCCTTGCCCAGCGCACCGGCATAGGAGACGAGGGCGACCAGCAGCGCTGCCGCGGCAAGCCAGCGGGAGGCGGGGGTGCGCAGCACCGTCACCGCGAGCAAAGCGGCAAACGCCGCGAGGCCGGCGGCTGCCAGCGCCTTCGCAAGGCGGGATCCGGCGAGGAGCACCGCTCCCACCTCGCCGGCGGCGTCTCCAAGCCAGGGCAGGGCCAGATTCTTGACGCCGATGGCGCTGAGCATCGCAAGGACCGAGAGGCCACCGCCGCGCTCGCCCTCCGCCAGCACGCGGATCATCAGCACGGCCTGGACGAGCGCCAGCGCGCATAAAAGGGCAGCCTCCCTCATGTCCTGCCCGGTGCGGGAGCGCAGGGCTTTCAGCGCGAACAGGGGGGCCAGCGCCACCGAAACCGGTCCGGTCGCCCCCGCCAGCAGCAGGAAGGCCAACCGGACGGCCGAGGGCAGGGCGGCGCGGCCGGTCGCCAGCAGCACCGCGGTGCCCACCGCGAGATGAAACTGGCTGTTGATGGTGTTGAGCCACACCTCGGCACTCGGCACGGCGACGATCGGGACAAGCGCCGCGAGCGCCCGTCCCCAGAGCGGGCCGAAGGCGTCGGAGCGGGCGACGATCCAGACCACGGAAAGCTGCACCGCCAGGGCGCACCATGTGGTGACGCGCGCCGCCCCCTCCAGCGGCACGACGCTGGCGGCGAGCGCGGCCAATTTGTTGAAGGCGGAATAGTAGCCCACCCGCGGCGCCAGCAGGGCATCCCACCAGCTGCCGGCCACGGCGTCGCGGAAATAGATCACGCCTTCCTCGGCGAACAGGCGTCCATCCATGAGGATGTGCGGCGTGCGCGCGAAGATGAAGGTGGCCGCCAGCACCACCATGCCCCACGCCAGCGCCCGAACGTCGGCGGGATCGGGTGCGGCCGGAACGGCGGCGGCGACGGCCGGGTGGGACACAGGCACCTCGTGGAAAGAAAAGGCCCGTCTTTGGTGCCGCAGAGGGCGACCTTGGGTCAAGTCGCCGCTGACCGGAGAGGGCCTAGTGGCCTGTGCGCCCGAAGCGGACGGAGCACGGGCGTCCGGTCAGGGCAGATCGGCGTCCCGTGTCACCGGGCCGGTGAAGACGTAGCCGATGCTGCGGGCGGAGGCGACGGGCAGCGCCTCCCCGGTCTCGGTCTGAACCTTGCGGCGCAGGCGGAAGACGATGAGGTCGAGCCCGCGCCCCAGCGTATCCTCCGAGGGCCGCCGCACGTCCGAGATCAGGGCGGTCCGCGCGACAGGCTCTCCCGCTCGCTCGGTGAGCTTGTTCAAGAGGTGGTGCTCGGCGGCGGACAGCGGTACCGATGCCCCGCCGGGGGCGATGAGCGTCCAGCGCGCGGTGAGGAACACCCACCGCCCGGGGCCCGCCCGCTCGGCCGGCGCCGTCTCCCGCGGGCCGTTGAGGCGGCGGGCGAGATTGCGGATGAGCAGCTCAAGCTCCTGCGGATCCACGGGCTTGGTCACATAATGGTCCGCGCCCACGGACAGGCCCTGGATCCGGTCCTCCCGGCGGGTGCGGCCGGTGAGCATGATGATGCCGACACCCGGGCGCTCCTTGAGGTGCACGGCTGCCTCGAACCCGTCCAGGCCCGGCAGGTTCACGTCCAGCAGCACCACGTCGGCCGGAAAGCTGGTCAGCTCGCGCTCGATATAGCGCGCGTCGCGCAGCGCGCGGACCTTGAAGCCCGACGAGGTCAGGAGGGAGTCCAGACTGTCCCGGAGGTCGCTGTCATCCTCGACGATGAGCACATGAACCGACATGACCTCCTCCCTCACCCCTCGCGCGCCGTTGGCCGGTCCAGCCCGGGTTGGCGCGGCAGCCAGACCTTGAAGACGCTTCCGCCTTCGCTTCGGTCGCCCACCTTGATCCAGCCGGCGTGCTGCTCGACGATGAGGCGGGCGAGATACAGGCCGATGCCCGTTCCCGGTCGGGTCACCGTGCTGGGTGACCTGTAATATCGCTCGAAGATCTCTTCCCGTTCCGCTTCCGGCACGCCGCGCCCGCGGTCGGCCACCTCGATCAACACGCCATCGTCCGCCGGCGCGAGGCTGGCGGTGACGGGGCCGTCCGTGTGCTTGAGGGCATTGCCCACCAGATTGTCGAGCACGGTGCGCAGCAGCACGGCATCGCCCTCAATCACGGTCTGCGGGCACGGGCCGAGGAAGACGCGGCCGGGCGCCTGCGATCCCTGGTCGTGGACCACATCGGCGACGAGCGCACCCATGTCGACGGGGCGGTGCTGGAGCATCATGGCGGAATGCTCCAGCCATTCGTCGGCCAGGAACGTATCGATGAGGTTGGACAGGCGCGTGACGGCGCGGCCCACCTTGTCCACTTCCCGCCGCAGGGCGCTCATCCCGGTGCCGAGGCCCCGCTCCATCACCGTCACCGCCAGGCGCATGGTGGACAGGGGGGTGCGGAATTCGTGGCTCACCATGACCAGGAAGTTGCGCTGCTCCTTGAGTGCCCGCTGCAAGGCATCCTCGGCGCGCCGGCGGCCCTCGACCTCCTCGTTGAGGGCGGCCGTGCGCTCGGCGACGGCGAACTCCAGCTGCCGCTCATTGCTGCGCGACAGCGCCAGCAATTGGCTCTCCAGCCGTCGCCGCGCCCGCGAGCCCGCCCGCATGGAGGACGCAAGGCCGGCAAAGATCGCCGCCATGTGCAGGAAGCCGGCGGTCTGGTAGCCCCAGCCGAGGAAATCTGTGAGCGGCGCGACGCCGAGCACCACCAGGGAAAACCAGATGGTGGCCGCGCAATAGGAGGTGAAGCCGACGAAATACCATAGGCCCGCCGGCTCCCGGTGGCGCACCTGCTGGAGGGCAAGCCAGGGCGAGACCAGCGCGAGGCCCAGGATGCCCAGCATCAGGTAAGGCGCCACCACCTTGTAGTAGCCGAAGGCCGAGGCGACCACGCACAGGGCCGAGAAGAGGCCGAGCGCCTTGAGTAGGGCATCAATGATGCGCGCCCCCTCCCGGGTGCGGAACAGCCCGCGCACCATGAAGGCCCCCGCCAGGACGGAGAAGCAGCCCACCATGTTCTGCAGGCGGATCACGTCGCCCGGGTCCCAGCTGCTCAGCAGCACCTGCCCGAAGCCGCCATTGCCCAGGAACACCAGCGACACGGCGCCCACATAGGCGCCGTACCAGCCGAACTGGGGGGCTCTGAGCCAGGCGGCCATCACCAGCGTGCCGATGGAGGTGATGATGGCAGCGCCGACGCCGAGCGAGAAGGTGAGCACCGACAAGGTGAGGTGCCGCGCCAGTTCCGGCAGCCGCCAGAGCGTGAGCTGGGCATTCAGTGCCCGGTTGCCGGACAGGCGCAGATAAATCTCGGAGGTTTCCCCCGCAGGGACCTGAAGCCGCACCACGTTCGTGAAGGTGAACAGGTCGCGCTCGCGCGCCGGCACCATGGCGCCGCTTTCCTTGTGGCGGTTGCGCATCAAGGTGCCGTCTGCGTCCTGGTCGGGCGCATAGACGGCGATATGGTCGGTGTAGGGGGCGGTGATCACCAGCCACCATTGGCCGTTGGCGCCGGGCTCGGGGGCGAGCCGCAGCCGCACCCACCAGGCCCCCTTGGGCACGTAGCTGGCGTTGAAATTGCCGGGCAGGGCGGCAAAGCGGCCCCCCTGGGCGCGCACCTCCTCAAAGCTCAGCGCGCCGGTCGGGTCGTACAACGCCTCCAGGTGGCCTTTGGCGGGCACTTCCAGCACGTTGGACGGCAAGGCGAGCACACCATGCTCGGCCGCCGCCGCCCGTTGACTGGGCAGGAGCGCCGCGAGGACGAGGAGCGCCAGCATGGCGCAGGCGAGAATGGGAAGGAGCAGGCGGCGCGGGGCGGGCGGGACCTGCCCATTGCCGGATCGCCCAGAGCGTCGTGGCGGAGGTTGCCCATCCTTGGTCCGCTCATGCCCGTCATGTCCTCGCACAGCTTCGAACCTTGTCCCACGGTCAGACAATGGCACCCGCTGTGGCGCAGGCCTGGGGCCATGGTGGAAGGTGACGAGCGGGCCGCAACTCTCCCCGCTGGGTACCGTGCCGAAGACGCCAAGATCGACTGCACGGCCAAAAAAAAAGTTTGACGAAATGCGGTCGAGAAACGCCGCTCAGGGTTTCTCACACCCCCACGGAGGGTGCGTCAACGAAATACTCCGTAAGAATGCGGAGAAAACGCGATCCGGCGGGAAGTAAAATGCTGCCACACTCCGCGTTCCGCGGGTGACGCTTCGCTGCGGAAGGGGAGGGATGGTGCCGGCTGAGGGGATCGAACCCCCGACCTTCGGTTTACAAAACCGCTGCACTACCGCTGTGCTAAGCCGGCCCACACACCAGGAGCGTTGCCTGGTCGACGCAGAAGCGCGCGGCGGCTCCGCCGCCGGTTCGCATCTGCGCCCGGCATCTATTCCGCGACCGGAGGGCGTTCGTCAACCTCCCCGCAGTGCCGTGCCTCGGCGGAGCGGCGGACGGGTCTGCGATTCGCAGCCACGCGGTGGCGCGAGGGGGTGCGCAGCTGCGGCCTGGACGGGGCTTCGCCCATGCTCCTTGTCCGCGTTCGGTGTACGCGTCGGGGGCCTTCCGGCGAGGCGGTGCGCAAGACCAGGGCGGGGACGGATGCGTCCGCCGTGCATAAGTGCGGCCATGCGAGACCATTTCAGGTCATCTGAAAGAGTACGAAACGAAATACTCTATGCCTGGGGGATATTTGTCGCTGAAAAAGGCGGGGAATCTGAAATAGACTGATCTGAAATGCCCCGTGGGGCCGTGACGCAATTGTTCATCTTGAGGAATGCGTCGCTTCTCGCGCCAGGGGCAGCCACGGGAGCATCCGCGATGAAACTGCACATCGGCCTCAGCCTTGGTCTTCTGTCGGCCGTCTGGGCCGCGCCGGCGAGCGCCTATGTCGCCAGCCCGACCGTGACGACTTGCATCCGCAATGATGTGGCCACGGTCATCTCCAGCGGCAAATCGGAGGATGTGGGGACGAGATTCCAGATCCGTCCCAGCACCAAGGACATGAAGGCCGACTGCGCCCTTGAGGAGCGGCCGGGCGACGTGGTGATCGGCAACGGCCCGATGGATGCCCTCTCTTATATCCGACTCACCCGGAACGTCCTGATCCTGGATGCCGGGACGGGGCCGGACCGCGCGCTGGTGATCTACCAGGTGCCGGAGGGCAAGGAACTGTTCTCGGGCGGCTATTCCATCCAGGGTCAGTGCGATCCCACCTCGGGCTGCGAGACCGATGATTTCTCCACCGACGAGAAGGGCCTCACCTTCTGGCGGGAGATTGCGGAAAAGCCCACGGCGAAGAACTGTCCCGGCTATGCGAAATTCATGAAGGCCACCGGCTCGGCGGCGATCGAGGAGAAGTCGCTGTTCAGCTTTGCCACCTTGAAGGTGGAGCCGCTGAAGGGACGGCGCTGCGTCCAGCAGCAATAACGCGGTCAAGCGGTTCTCGTCACATGCCGAAGCGCTCTGTCGCTTCGCCTCACGCTCGCTCTTTCCCGCGAACCTGGACGCGCGCCGCTCACGCCTGCTGCCGGGCGCCGCCGTATGCACCTTTCCCGGCCACGGCCGCGTGTTGAAACGCAAATCGCCCGGCCTGCAGGGCAGGCCGGGCGATCCCCGCATGCGCAGGATGCGAGCCGGCGGCGCGAGGCCGCCGGCCAAGGCTCAGTGCCAGTCGTCGAGATTGCGGTTCTTGGTTTCCGGGAGGAACAAGAGGCCGACGACGATGGTGACGCAGGCCACCACGATCGGGTACCAGAGGCCGGCGAAGATGTTGCCGGTGGCGGCCACGATGGCGAAGGCGGTGGGGGGCAGGAAGCCACCGAACCAGCCGTTGCCGATGTGGTAGGGCAGCGACATGCCGGTGTAGCGGATGCGGGTGGGGAAGAGTTCCACCAGCAGGGCGGCGATGGGGCCGTACACCATGGTCACGTAGAGGACCAGGATGAAGAGCAGGCCGATCACCTTCAGGGAGCGCCCATCGGTCAGCACGCCGCCAATGGTGGGCTGCTTCAGGATGGAGGCGTCGCCCGCCTTCGGATAGCCGGCGGCCTGGGCAGCGGCGACGATGGAGGCACCGGTCTTGTCGGTGTCCGGGATCGTCACGGCGGTGCCGTTGACCGTGGCGCTGAGGGCGGAACCGGCGGGGCCGGGCACCAGCTCATAATGCATGGAGTTGGTGGCGAGCGTCCGGCGGTAGACATCGCACGGCCGGGTGAAGACGCGCACGCCCACCGGGTCGAACAGGGTGCCGCAGGTGGCCGGATCCGCGCTGACCACGATCTTCACGTTCTCCGTCGCCGCGATGAGCTTGGGATTGGCCGTGGTGGCGATCATGGTGAAGAGCGGGAAGTAGGTGGCCGCCGCGATGAAGCAGCCGAGCAGCAGGATGGGCTTGCGGCCCACCTTGTCCGACAGCCAGCCGAAGAAGATGAAGAAGGGCGTGCCGATGAGCAGCGAGAAGGCGATGAGCAGGTTCGCCGTCGTGCCGTCCACCTTCAGGGTCTGGGTGAGGAAGAACAGGGCGTAGAACTGGCCCGTATACCACACCACGGCCTGGCCGGCGGTGCCGCCGAGCAGCGCGACGAGGGCGATCTTGGCGTTGGACCAGGTGCCGAAGGCCTCCTTCAGCGGCGCCTTGGAGCGGGTGCCCTCTTCCTTCATGCGCTGGAAGGCGGGCGATTCGCTCAGTTGCAGGCGGATCCAGATGGAGAAGCCCAAAAGGATGATGGAGAGCAGGAAGGGGATGCGCCAGCCATAGGCGGCGAAGGCTTCCGGCGTCATGGACAGGCGCAGGGTGAGGATCACCAGCAGCGACAGGAACAGGCCCACCGTGGCGGTGGTCTGGATCCAGGAGGTGTAGAAGCCGCGCCGGCCATGGGGGGCGTGCTCGGCCACATAGGTCGCCGCGCCGCCATATTCGCCGCCGAGCGCCAGGCCCTGGAGCAGGCGGCAGATGATGAAGGCGGTGGGGGCGAGATAGCCGATGCTGTCGAAGCCGGGCAGGATGCCGACCAGGAAGGTCGAGATGCCCATGATCACCATGGTGACCAGGAAGGTGTATTTGCGGCCGATGAGGTCGCCCAGGCGCCCGAACACCAGCGCGCCGAAGGGACGGACCGCGAAGCCGGCGGCAAAGCCGAACAGCACGAAGATGAACTTGGCGGTGTCATTGGTGCCCGGCACGAAGGTGGCGGCGATGTTGGCCGCCAGCGAACCGGCAAGGTAGAAGTCGTACCACTCGAAGACGGTGCCGGCGGAGGAGGCGATAATAACCTTCCGCTCCTCCTTCGTCATTGGCCCGGACGCCGCGGCCGGTGCGGTCGTTACTGACATGAGCTTTCCTCCCAGCATCAAACGAAACCCCGCCAGCGGGGCGGGTGCGCGGCCTCGAGGACCGGAACGGATGTGCGGGAGGGTGAACGCAAGGGTTCTGCGGCACGCGAAGGCGCGCCTCAGCTTTGGCATTTCCTCCTGCGCATCGTCTTCGCCCGCGTCATTTGGCGCGCGGGCATGTCCGGACGAGGTGGTGCGCAATGAGGAGAGCATGCCTGACCTTCGGCAGGCGCGCGATTGGTCAATGGTCTAAGTCATCGCACCGTATTTGCGCTGCCGAAAGCCTTGGCTGGCAAGGTGTGCGGTGCGGCGAAGGGCGTCTTATCCGCGCTTCAGCTGCCGCCGCGCCATACCCAGCGACAGGGCCGCCGCATTGGAGACGTTGAGCGACTTGATGACCCCCGGCAGGTCGATGCGGGCGAGCACGTCGCAGGTCTCGCGGGTGAGCTGGCGCAGCCCCTTGCCCTCGGCGCCCAGCACCAAGGCGAGCGGCGCGCGCAAGGGCGTGTCCTCCAGGTCCGCCGGGCCCTCGCTGTCGAGGCCCACCACCAGCATGCCGTTGTCCTTCAGCTCGGTCAGCGCCCGGGCGAGGTTGGTCACCAGGCAGAAGGGCACATGCTCCAGGCCGCCGGAGGCGCTTTTCGCCAGAACGCCGGTGGCCGGCGGGCTGTGGCGGGCGGTGGTGACGATGGCGCCCACCGCGAAGGCGGCCGCCGAGCGCACGATGGCGCCCACATTGTGTGGATCGGTGATCTGGTCCAGCACCAGGACGAGATCGGACTTGGCCACGTCCCTCAGGCGCGGGGAGGGCAGGTGCTCCGCCTGCACGAGAAGGCCCTGGTGAACCGCGTCCGGCCCCAGCAGCTTGTCGATCTGCGAGGGGCGCACGATTTCCGGCGCGATGGGCAGCTTCAGGCCCTCTTCGGCCAGACGGTTCACCGCATTCTCGGTGGCCATGATCTTGCGGAATCGCCGCTTGGGATTGGCCAGCGCCTCCGACACCGTATGCCAGCCATAGAGCAGGGCCACATCCTCGTCGCCCTCCCAGGCAGGGGCCGGCCCGCCCTTGGGGCGGCGCGGTGGGAACGGGCGGTTGCCCCCCTGGCCGCCGAACGGGCGGTTGGAGGCGGGGCGGTGCGGGGGGCGGCTCGGCCGGTCGGACATGGCCATGGCTTTGTCAGAGCGCGCGCCCGCGCGCAAGGGCAAAGGCGGCAAAGACGGCGAAGCCGGCCGTGCGCTGTCCACGGGCGTGGCGCCACCCCCGCCGGGCGCGGTCGGCTGGGGCTTCGTCCGTGGCCATCCACAGGCGCGGAAAAAGCCGTTAGATTTTGGGTTGACTTGTGGGGGGCGCCCTCACATAAAACCGGGCCTCGGGAGCCGGTTGACGCCGCTTCCGAAGCAGTCGGGCTGACCCTTGGGCCAGCGCGGATGACGGGCCCAGATGTGGAGGGGTGCCCGAGTGGTTAAAGGGGACGGACTGTAAATCCGTTGGCTCTGCCTACGTTGGTTCAAATCCAACCCCCTCCACCACCCGTCGTCCGGAAGATCCGGCTGTGCCGTCCGCAGGGGTCAGGGAGTAAACCCGCCCCTCGGCCTGCCGCCCGGAACGGCCCGGTTGGTGCGCGGGTGTAGCTCAATGGTAGAGCAGCAGCCTTCCAAGCTGAATACGAGGGTTCGATTCCCTTCACCCGCTCCAATTTCCTGCCTCAGGGAATGCGTCTTTCGCGATCAAGGAAAAATCGAATGGCCCAGATCTGTTTCTGGGTGAGCGGACGCTGGGTGCGGACCAGCTTTCCAGCATTCCAAGCTGCGCGCTCGCGGCTCGCATCGTCAAATTGAGAATGGCCCATGTGAGTTCTCCTTGGCCTTGTTTGGCCGATTGAGAAACGTCGTGGGCCCCAAGCGCGCAGGGGCCGCCAGCTGAACGGCGGCTTCCGACCCGACAATCGACGGAATGGACCTCAAAAACGGGGCGCGCTTTGAAACGAGATAAAGCTCCAGGTTAAGTTAGCAGGAAAATCGAAGCATGCCGATCGCGGAGCCCTCGATCGAACCATCAACTATCTCGAACTGTAGGAATTAAAAACTATAGGCGTTGCTTTGGTGTGGATCTGTGTCCATGCTGCTTGGACATCCCCTGGAAACAACGTTCACGAGCAGCGTCGCGATGACCCGCGCAAGCAACATGGCCGGACTTTATCTCTCTGAGAAAGGGCAGCTTGCGCGCGTCATCCAGCGGATCGTCCGAAACAGCTCGACGGCCGAAGACCTCGTGCACGACAGCTTCGTCACCCTGATCGGCAAGGAGCCGGACGCGTCCATCCGGGACCAGGTCGCCTACCTCACACGTATCGCGCAAAATCTCGCTCTCGATCATCGCCGGCGGGAGGCCCGGATGTCGAGCCTGGAGGAGGCGGCCATCTTCGATCTGGCCGATGCCAGCCCCTCCCCGGAGACCGTCGTGGCCGATAGGGACGCGCTGGTTCAGACCCTGAAAATCCTCGCCGCCATGCCGGAGCGAACCCAGCGCGCCTTCCAGATGCACCGTCTTGGCGAGATGACGCTGGCCCAGATCGCGGTGGAACTCTCGATCTCGACCGCTCATGCCGGCCGGCTGGTGATGGACGGCTATCGCCGAATCCGCGACGGACTGCGCGCCGCCGGGATCGAGTGACGCCGGTTCAGCACGGCATGAGAAATTTCCCCGGATCGATCGTCGTTGATAAGGAGAGGTGGGCGTCTTGACGGTCTCAGCCGCCGCGCCTCCTCAAAGATGCTGCTGCGGGTGCCTTAATGTCTGGGGAAAATGACGACCTCTGGACCGAAGCGATGGCGCTGCTGCTGGTCTGGCACGAACGGCCGGACGACGAGGCGGCGCGCGCGGCGATCCGGCGGTTCTGTTCCCTCAGCAGTGAGCACCGCGCGGCCTGGGACGAAGCCAAGCGTGTGTTCCGCGTCACCGGCGTCGCGGTCGGCGCCGACCGCCGGCAGCGGCACGGGCGTGTCAACCGTCGTCAGGTCACGCTGGGGCTCGGCCTCATGGCATTGCTGGGCGTGGGGGCGCTGTCGGGTCCACGGCTGTGGCGGGGATGGCGCGCGGACATTATCACGGGCGTTGCCGAAGTCCGCGCGGTCCAGCTTGCCGATGGCAGCCTCCTGTCCCTCGGGCCGGACAGCGCGATCGCGGTGACGCTCGCCCCTTCGGAGCGCCGGATCACGCTCTTGGAGGGAATGATCATGTGCAACGTGGCGAAGGATTCGGCCCGCCCCTTCGTCGTCGCCACCGTCGGCCTCACCGCAACGGCCGTCGGCACGCGTTTCGAGGTGGCGCGCAATGCGGGCGTCAGCCGCGCGGCCGTCGAGGAAGGACGCGTGGGGATCGCGCTCGACGGCGCCGCCACGTGGGGGACGCTGGGGGCCGGCGACTGGCTCTCGGTGGAGACCGGCAACCACTCCGTGCGGCGCGGGCGCGGGGATCCGGCGCAGGTGGGGGCATGGCGGCAAAACCTCGTCACCGCCGACCAGGACACGATCGAAAATGTCGTGGCCCAGATTGCCCGCTGGCACCGCGGGCGTGTGCTCATCGCGGATCCCGGCCTTGCGTCAGCGCCGGTGAGCGGCCTGTTTGACCTCAACGACCCGGACGCAGCCCTGGAAGCGGTGGTCAAGCCCTATGGTGGCAAGGTCCGGCACATCTCCCCCTGGCTCACCGTGCTCTCGAGCATCTGATTTTTTTCCACGGGGCAGGAGAAATTCCGCGCCCTGATCCGTCGAGCATTCACAGGAGCACGCGCCACGGGGCGCATGCCATCCGCGATGCGACGGGGACGGGGGAATGGGTTCAAAGCACAGCAGGGCCCGGCGATGCGCCATTGCTGCATCAGCGGCGCTATCGGTGGCGACATGCGCAAGCGCATGGGCACAGTCTCCGACGGCGACAGCGACAGCGACGGCGGGCCGGATGATCTCCTTCTCCATTCCGGCGGGCAGCGTCACGGCCGCCCTTGTGGCATTCGGGCGGCAGGCAGGTGTCCAGGTCAGCTACATTCCTTCGGTTGCGGCGAACCTGACCACGCAAGGTGTGTCCGGTACCATGACGGCCGAAGCGGGCGCAGAGCGGATGCTCGTGGGTACCGGGCTGGTCGCGCACCTGTCCGGCAGAACTCTCGTCGTCGCCCGCCCGGGCGCCTCCGCGGACGGCGGTGCCGGATTTTCCGGCGGCGCAATCGCGCTCGATCCCGTCGAAGTCCAGGCGGACGCGCAATCGCCGATCGGGCCTGGCGTCGGCTTCCTCGCCACGCAGACCCTCACGGGTTCCAAGACCGACACGCCGCTGATCGAGATCCCGCAGTCGATCTCCGTGGTCACGCAGGACCAGATGAAGAGCCAGGCGACACAGACCGTCGGCGAAGCCCTGCGGTATACGCCCGGCGTCCTTGCCGAAGAATATGGCGGCACCGACCTCAGGTTCGACCGCTTCATGATCCGCGGCTTCCAGGGCAGCATGCCGTTCCTCGACGGCCTGCCGACCATCAGCCGCTACACGCTGCTTTCCCCCTACGTCGATCCCTATGCACTTGAGCGCATCGAAGTGCTGCGCGGCCCCTCGTCGGTGCTCTACGGACAAAACATTCCCGGCGGCATCGTGGCCGCGGTGTCGAAGCGCCCCACCGAAACCGCCTTCGGCGAAATCGAGGTGGACGGCCTGTGGCCGGCGGGCGGACAGGTCGCGGCCGACTTCGGCGGCCCGGCCAACAAGGACGGGACGGTGCTTTACCGTTTCACTGGTCTTTATCGCAACAGCGAGACGCAGGTCGACCAGGTCAACACCGAACGCTACTTCTTCGCCCCGTCCGTGACGTTCGCCCCGGACGACAACACCACCCTCACCATTCTCGCCAATGTCGGCCATTCCAACGACGGCGTGCTCGCTCAGAACCTGCCGGCCCTCGGAACGCTCTATCCCGCTTCGTTCGGCAAGATTTCGACGAGCCTTTTCACCGGCGAGCCCGATCTGAACAAGATCGAGCGCAGCAGCTATTCCATCGGCTACAATTTCGAGCACCGCTTCAACGACATATGGACCGTGCGCCAGAACCTGCGTTACTCCGATGCGAGCGTACAGGTGCAGCAGATCGGCACTGCCGGCTATGTGGCCGGCAATCCGCTGGAGCTCAACCGCTGGACCCTGGCCGCCAACGCTGACCAGCAGAATTTCGCCGTGGACAACCAGGCGCAGGCCGAGTTCCAGACCTTTGGCCTTGCTCACAAATTGCTGGTGGGTCTCGACTACTTCCACTCCCACGACACCTGGGTCGAGCAGGACGGCTCTGCCTCGCCGCTCAATGTGTTGTTCCCGGTCTATGGTCAGCCCTACACCTTGCCGGCGGTGGATTTCGCCACCAGCGACACGCTGAACCAGACCGGCCTCTATGCCCAGGACCAGATCAAGTGGAACCGCTGGACCCTGACGGTGGGCGGACGGCAGGACTGGGCGCAGACCGACACCACCGACATGCTGGCCGCCACCACGCTTCGCCAGGACGATTCCGCCTTCACCTGGCGCGCCGGCCTTGTCTACGAGTTCGACAATGGCATCGCGCCTTATGTCAGCTATTCGACCTCGTTCCAGCCGGTCATCGGCGTCGATTCAAACGGCGCTCCGTTGGTGCCGACCACCGGGACCCAGTACGAGGTTGGCGTCAAGTATCAGCCGCCAGGATCGCAGATCTTCCTGACGCTGGCTGCCTTCAACCTTGAACAGAACAACTTGACGACTTTGTCTCCGACCCCGAGCAATCCCTACAATGTCGCGCAGATCGGCGCGGTGCGCATCCGGGGCATCGAGGCCTCGGCGGTGGGCAATCTTGGCGCGGGGCTGAAACTGGTCGCCGCCTATACCTATAACGATGCGGAGATCACCGCCGACGGCCTTGGCAATGTCGGCAACGTGCCGAAGGACGTGCCCGCCAACATGGCGAGCCTCTGGCTCGACAAGACCCTCCAGGACGGGGATTTCCGGGGCCTCGGGGTCGGTGCTGGCTTCCGCTATGTGGGCGAACGTTTCGGCGACAATGCCAATACGCTCGCCTTGCCCGCGAACCTGCTGTGGGACGCCGCGATCCATTACGACAGGGACAATTGGCGGTTCGCGCTGAACGCCAAGAACCTGCTCGACACCACCTATGTCGCCACCTGTGACAGCGTCTATTTCTGCTATTACGGCCTCAGGCGGACGGTCGTTGGCTCCATCACCTACAGGTGGTGAGTCCACCCCATGCGCGCGAGACGGTCCGATCCGGCACCGGTTCCCCCGCCTCGCGCGGGAATGATGGACCGCCGCCAAGCGCTGATGGCGATGGGCGGCGGCCTGCTGATGCCATGCGCAGCCCGCGCCGAAGCCTGGATCGACCGGCCGGTGGTGGCGCTCAACTGGGGTGTCGCCGAGACGCTTTACGCCATGGGCGTACGGCCGGTCGGAGCGGCCGAGATCCCGGGCTACAATGCCTTGATCACGCAGCCGGCGACGCCGAGGGGTGTCGCCGACGTTGGGCTCCAGGGCGCACCGAGCATGGAGGCGCTGGTGGCGCTGGCGCCAGACCTGATCCTGATCCAGGCCTGGCAACAGCACCTGCGCCGGAGCCTTGAACGGGCCGCTCGGGTCGACAGTGTCACCATTTTTACCGGCAAGGACGACGCCTATGCCAATGCCGGGGCCGCCACGCGGCACATTGGCGGCCTCCTCTCGTGTGCCGATCGGGCCGAAGGCCTCATCACCGCCTGCGATCGAAAGATTGAAGACGCCCGGACGCGGCTCGCCAGCTATGACGGAAGGCCGCTTTATCTTGCCCAAATCCTCGACGGCAACATCATCAGCCTGTTCTCGACGGGCAGTCTGTTTCAGGCCGTGCTTTTGCGTCTCGGGCTCCAAAATGCGTGGCGGGGCGCTCCCGATTTGCTGTGGGGTGGCACGCGGGTCGGCATCGAACGGCTCGCCGATGATCCTGAGGCGCGCCTGGTGCTGATCGATCCTGCCGGTGCGCCCGCCGCCCGCGACCTGCTTGCCGGCGACCTCTTTGGACTGCTGCCGGCGGTCCGAGCGGGGCGTGTGGTACGGATCAGGGGCGTGTGGGGCTTCGGCGCCCTGCCCAGCGCCACCCGCTTCGCAGAGGCGCTCGCAGCGGGGCTGGAAAGGGGCGCGAATGGTTGACGTCCCCGTCATACGGAAGACCTCGCCTGCGTGGGCCGGCGCCGGTGTAGCAGCCGGCGCCGTGCTCCTGCTCGTCGCCATGGTGCTGGCGGTTTCGGCCGCGCGGCTCGGACAGAATTTCTCCCCGAGCACATTCGGCCACGTCATCGCTGCGGCAGATCGGGGAGACATGACGGCCGCCCTTTTTCTCTATGTGGATCTGCCGCGCATCACCGTTGCGCTGCTGGCCGGGGCGATGCTCGCATTGTCGGGGGTCCTGTTCCAGGAGGTCCTGCTCAACCCCCTGGCGGAACCAACCACCCTGGGTGTTTCGGCCGGGGCCCAACTCGCCATGGCCCTGGCGACGCTGTATGCGCCTGGGCTGCTTTCCATTGGCCGGGAATGGGTGTGCCTCGCGGGCAGCACGGCTTGCCTGTGTGCGGTCCTGCTGCTCGGCCTGGGCCGGGGCTTCTCGTCCGTCACGGTCATATTGGCGGGCCTGATCGTATCCCTGTTCGCGGGGGCGGCCGAGGCGATCCTCGATATTCTCAACCATGACTACCTCGTGTCCGTGGCGATCTGGAGCACGGGCGTGATGGCGCAAAATGGCTGGGGCCCGGCGCTCTTCCTGGCCGAGCGGCTTCCGTTCCTGGCCGTCGCCGCCTGGGCACTGATCCGGCCCATGGCCCTCCTGGCCCTCGACGAAGAGACCGCGCGCGGTCTCGGCATCCCTGTGGCCGCAAGCCGCCTTCTTGTCCTCGCCATCGCCGCTGCCCTTGCTGCGTGCGTCGTGAGCGCAGTGGGGGTGATCGGCTTCATCGGCCTCGCCGCTCCCGCTCTGGCGCGCCATGCGGGCGGGCGCCGCCTCTCGGTCCGGATCTGGCTTGCTCCCGTGCTCGGCGCTGGCCTTCTGCTCGCGGCGGACCAAAGCGTGCTGGCCCTTTCTCCCTGGCTGCCGTCCCTTCCCACAGGCACCCTCACGGCGCTGATCGGCGCTCCCGTCCTGCTGTGGATGATGCGGCGGCGGCCTCCTCCCAGCGGCAACACCCCCAGCCTGGACGCGGACGGCCCACGGGCCGCGCGCCCGACCGCCCGCGTCGCCGGGCTTGCGGTGGCCGTGGTGGCGGCGGCGTTCATTGCCGTGCATTTCGGACGCGGCCCGGCAGGTTGGACCCTTGATACCGGGGCGGCGCTCGACGCCTTGCTGCCCTGGCGATGGCCGCGTCTGATGGCGGCCGGCGGCGCCGGTTTTCTGCTGGCCGTGGCGGGAGTGGCGCTCCAGCGGCTCACAGGCAACCCATTGGCGAGCCCCGAGGTGCTGGGGGTCGCGCCGGCCGCCGGCCTTGGCATGATCGCCGCGACGCTGCTCATTCCTGCCCCCGATGCTGGCGACCGCTTTCTCGCTGCGGCATCGGGCGCGGCGCTTGCACTGGTACTGCTGCTCGCCTTTGCGCGACGGACCGGCGCGGCGCCCGAGCGCATGCTGCTCCTCGGCGTGGCGATCGCTACCGCATTCGGCGCCCTCGCCACCGCACTCGTTGCGAGCGGCGATCCACGTCTCACCGGCCTTCTGTCCTGGATGGCCGGGTCCACCATCGACGCGACGCCACGGGACGCCCTCAGCGTCCTGGCCGTGGCGTCCGCGCTCATAGCTTTAAGCCCGCTATTGGCCCGCTGGCTCCTGATCCTGCCGCTTGGCGAAGCGACATCCAGAAGCCTTGGGCTTCCGCTGATGGGGAGCCGGCTCATTCTGCTCATCTTCGCCGCAATCGCGACGGCAGCGGCTACGCTCGCCATCGGCCCTTTCAGCTTTGCCGGCCTGATGGCGCCTCACATGGCGAGACTGCTCGGATTAAGGTCGCCGTTTCCGCAGATCGCCGGCGCTGCATTGTGCGGCGCCCTGGTGATGCTCACTGCGGACTGGCTTGGCCGCACCCTGGCCTTTCCCTACGAAATTCCCGCCGGCCTCGTCGCCGCCGGCCTCGGCTGCCCCTATCTCCTCGTCGCGCTGGCAAGAAAATCGGGAGTGGCGCGTCCATGAGCACGGACCCGCCGCTCTCGGCTCGTGCCGTTCTCCTGCATGCCGGCCAGCTTCTGGCGCCGCTCTGGCGGCTGCTCGTCCTTGCCACCATGGCCGGCCTCTGCGGCGGCCTCGCCACGCCTTGGCTGCTCTCCACGGTCAATCGCGCCCTGCATGCCCCTTCGGGCGAGGGGGCCGCCTTCATCGCAGCGTTCAGCGCCTTGTGCGTGCTGAGCCTGGGTGGGAGCGCCCTTGCGGGGGCACTCAACAGCATGCTGGGGCAGAAGCTCATCGCGGCGTTGCGCAAGGACATTTCCGCCCGGATCCTGAGGGCGCCCATCGCCAAGCTGGAAGACTATCGCAGCCACCGGCTCATGGCCGTCCTGACCACAGATGTGGATACCGTCTCGGCCTTCACCTTCAACATGTCGGGCTATGCCATCGCGCTGGCGGTGACATTGGGCAGCATCGGCTATCTGGCAGCCCTGTCCCCCGCCGCATGCGTGATGGCGATGATCTTCTTGGGGTTGGGCGCGGCGGCCAAGCGTTTCGCCCAGCGTCGCTGGATCAAGGATTACGAGGCGGTCCGCCACGCCCAGGACGACCTCCACCGGCAATATCGCGCCATTATCGACGGGGCCAAGGAGCTGAAGCTCCACCAGCCACGCCGGGCCCTGGTGTTCGGCGCGCGGCTGGGCGGTGCGGCGGACCTTATCTGCACGCACAAGAGCCGCGCCATGACCCTCTACTGGGTGGCGGACGCCGTCGGCACAGGGGGCGTCTTTGTCCTCATCGGCCTGCTGATCGCGGCCCATGGCGTGCTGGCCATGGACAATATTGCCCTGAGCGGAGCGGTGATCGTCCTGCTCTATGTGCGCGGCCCCATGGAGCTTCTCGGCTCCGCCCTGCCCATGTTCGACCAGGCGCGTATCGCGCTGGGGCGCATCGCCCAGCTCTCCCTGAGCCTCGCCGACAGCGAGCCGGGGCTCACGCTCGCAAGGCCGGCGGCCAAACCGCCAGCGACCTTCACGAGCATCAGCCTTGTGGCGATGACCTACCGTTTCCCGCCCACGCAAGGCGGCACGCCCTTCGCCCTTGGTCCGCTGGACCTGCGCCTTGAGCGCGGCGAGCTGGTCTTCATCGTCGGCGCCAACGGCTCGGGAAAGACGACGCTGGTCAAGCTGCTGCTTGGTCTCTACGCGCCATCCTCCGGCGCTGTGCTGCGGGACGGCGTGGCAGTAACGGCGGAACGCAGGGACGACTACCGACAATTGTTCAGCCCCATCTTCTCGGACTACTTCCTGTTCGATGACGTCGCCTGCGACCTGCAAGAGGGCGCAGCGCGCGCGCTGCTGGAACGGTTCGGCCTCGCCGGCAAGGTCTCGCTCGAGGGCAGCCGCTTTTCGACGACGGATCTTTCGACGGGCCAGAGGAAGCGCCTTGCCCTGGTGGAGGCGCTTCTTGAGCGCCGGCCGATCCTGATCACCGATGAATGGGCGGCCGACCAGGATCCGGATTTCCGCCGCCTGTTTTACGAAGACCTTCTGCCGGAGCTGAAGCGCGAAGGCCGCACGCTGATCGTGGTCAGCCATGACGACCGCTATTTCCACCTGGCCGACCGCATCGTCCGCATGGCCGGAGGCCGCATCGTCGAGGACACGCGGGCCGTCCGGCCGGGGATGGGATTGGAGAACGCGCCATGACGACCGAAACGAGCGACCTGTTCACCCTTCAAGACGTGACCTACGCTGTCGCCGGCCGCGTGCTGCTTGAGCCCCTGACCTTGAATATTCCCGCCCGGCGCGTGGTCGGCCTGATCGGGCACAATGGTTCGGGCAAGTCCACCCTGCTGAAGCTGCTCGCCCGCCAGCAGCCGCCATCGGGCGGCGCCCTGAGGTTGGCGGGGAAGGCGCTCGCCGAATGGGGGCATCGTCCCTTTGCCCGCAAGGTTGCCTATCTGCCGCAGCAGACGCCACCGGCACAGGGACTTCTGGTGCGGGAGCTGGTGGCGCTCGGCCGCTATCCTTGGCACGGGGCGCTCGGCCGGTTCGGGGCCACCGACCAAGAGAAGGTCGCCGAGGCCATTGGGCTCACCGGAATGGAGGCGTTCGCGGACCGGCTTGTCGACACGCTGTCGGGCGGCGAACGCCAGCGCGCCTTCATCGCCATGCTGGTGGCGCAGGACGCCGAATGCCTGCTGCTCGACGAGCCCATCTCGGCCCTCGATATAGCTCACCAGATGGAGGTGCTCTCCCTGGTGCATCGTCTGGCCGCGGAGCGCGGGCTCGCGGTGGTGGTGGTGCTGCACGACGTGAACATGGCGGCGCGCTTCTGTGATGAGATCCTTGCGCTGCGCGCCGGTCAGCTCATCGCGCGCGGCACGCCGGGCCATATCATGACCGCCGATACCCTGGAGATGATCTACGGCATAGCCATGGACGTGATCCCGCGCCGGCCAGGGGCCGCGCCGCTCGCCTTTGCACGCTGACAGGGCGACACGTCAGGCCAACATGTAGCCCCCTTGACCGTGATCGCCGCCTTCGAGCGGCGCGCCTTGATGCAGCAGGCTGTCGCCAAGCCGCGACCCATGGTGAAGTGGGCGCCCCTGCACGGCAGGATTGCATCGCAGGAATGACTTCTGCAAAGGGGCTGTATGACGGGTGTGATGAAAGCTTTCGCCCACTCCCTTCCCGGCGCGCCCCCTGAATCAGTGGGAAACGCTGCCAGACCACAGTCACCGGGTCGGCGAGCAGGCAGCGGCATTTGCCGCGCATCTGGGCTGGGCTGAGGTGTTGCGTCTGGCGGGACGGCTCCATGACATTGGGAAGCTGTCACCGGAGTTCCAGGCCTATATCACCGGCGACCGGACGTCCGGCGGCGACCATTCGTCGGCCGGCGCCCGGATTGCCCTCGATTCTTACGGCCCCAATTTCGGCATGGTGCTCGCCGCCATCATCGCCGCGCACCATGCCCGGCTCACCGGCGGCGTGTTCGATGTGCGGCGCTGCCTGGTCGAAGGCACGGTGTCATGACCATCCTGCAGGCGCTCGACCAGTATTATGATCGCATGGCGGAGCGGGGAGAGGCCGAGCCGCCGGGCTTTTCGCGGGAGAAGATCGGGTTCGCCATCGAACTGGCGGCCGATGGCACACCCCTTGGGGTAATCGACCTGCGCGCCTCGTCGGGCAAGAAGCTGATGCCCCAACTGCTCTCCGTGCCGGCTGCGGTCAAGCGCACCGCTGGCATCCTGCCCAACAGGCTGTGGGACAAGAGCGCCTATGTGCTGGGGCGCACCGCAGGGGACGGCAAACGCAAGGCATTGGAGCACGCCGCCTTCAAGGCGGTGCATCTGGAGGTGCTGGCCGATGCCGAGGATGCGGGGCTCGTTGCCCTGCGCCGCCTCCTGGAAACCTGGGCGCCCGAGGCTGTTCCAGGGGGAGCGTCACGTTCCCGGCAGCGAAGGCCTCGACAATGCGCCCCCCGCCCGCAGCTTCTCCGACTATGCCATCACCCTCGACCGGGAGGGATTGCCGGACGGCATCGAAATCATCGAGCGATAGGTGGTGAGATCGATCCTTCCGCCGACAGTCTGCGCTTCTACCGCCTCGGGGCGGAAGGCAAGCGGCGCGTGGAGCATGTGGGTGCAAAGCCCGTGCAGGACCTGGACGGCCCACTGCTGTTCTCAAGGTTTGCGCGAACCTTAAGCGCCCAGGCTTTGTCCGCAGGGTTCGCGCGACAGATTTGATGTTCAGCGGCAATCCCTTCACCCAGCGCGCCTTCCCCGCGCTCCCTCGCCGGCCGCCAAGTCGCGCGCGGTTCGCGCAACGCCCCTCTTTTTCGCAGCGGTCTCAAACTGCTACGGATGCAGGGGTCGCCCCCTCACGGGGGCGTGGATCGAAACTTCGACAGCCGTCCTCCGGCGCCGCGTACGCTCGCGTCGCCCCCTTACGGGGGCGTGGATCGAAACGGCCCCAAAGACTGCTAGCGACGGTTCCTGCGAGTCGCCCCCTCTCGGGGGCGTGGATCGAAACACGCCTTGGATGACGGGCAAGTATCAGGGGCGCGTCGTCCCCTCACGGGGGCGTGGATCGAAACTTCGACAGCCGTCCTCCGGCGCCGCGTACGCTCGCGTCGCCCCCTTACGGGGGCGTGGATCGAAACGGCCCCAAAGACTGCTAGCGACGGTTCCTGCGAGTCGCCCCCTCTCGGGGGCGTGGATCGAAACACGCCTTGGATGACGGGCAAGTATCAGGGGCGCGTCGTCCCCTCACGGGGGCGTGGATCGAAACCAGGACATCGCGGTTTCTGCGGCCGGCGGCATGGTCGCCCCTTCACTGGGGCGTGGATCGAAACTGCCACTCCAGAAAACAAAGGCCCGAGATCGGCCGTCGCCCCCTCACGGGGGCGTGGATCGAAACCACGCTGGTGCAAGGCTACATCATCCGAGATCGCACACCATGCTACCGAGGAGGGCATCTGGAAATCCGTCGCACCTTATCTGGAGGCCATGACCGCCAGTGCCTGAGGCCAAGCGAAACATCACAGCATCGGTCCGGGCGCGCCTGACCAATCTCGTCCGGGAGCGCGGCTAATCGCTTCAGCTTCTACTGACGCGCTTTGCACTTGAGCGGCTTTTGTACCGGCTGAGCCTCTCGCCGCACCGCGAACGGCAGCTTTCGAAAAGCGCGGCGAGGCCAAGCGCGCGCTTGCGGAGGGCGAAGATCCGTCGGCGAGCCGCCTTGGCGGTCGAGCATGGCTCGCGCTAGCATTGATGCCGTCGGGGGAAGCCCAGTGCGCGAGAAGATCAGCCGGCTCGAACAGGAGGCGATCGAGCATTTCCGTGTCGGTGACCGGGCCAAGACGCTCGCCTTGCTCGGCACGGCGATCGACCTGTGCGATGCTTCGGCATCGGGCCGGCTGCGGGCCGCGGTCCTGCGGGAGAAGTTCGCCCGCGTCGTCCTCGCCGGCAGCGATCGCGAGGGGGCGGAAGAGGCCGCCCGGCGTGGCCTTGCGGAACTGCCGGGACCCGAGCATGGCCTGGAGGAGGCGAGCCTTGTCCGCGCGCGCCTTCTGCTCACCCTCGGCAATGCACTTTTTCATCGCGGGGCCTATCTGGAGGCCGCCGCCAGTTATGACCAAGCCGCCGCCCTCTTCGCGCCACGTGCCGATACCCGCGGCGAGCGGGCGCGGGCGCTGTCCAATGCCGGACTTGCGACGCGCGAGGCCGGACGCGTCGAAGATGCCATCGAGCGGCTCAAGGCAGCGCTGGAGTTGCTGGACGACGGCACCGACGGGGCCCTGAGCCTGACCACCCGGCGCTTTCTCGCCAATGCCTTGCAGGACAAGGGTGACTTGGCGGCGGCAGCGGAAATGCTGGGCGCCATTGAGGCGGACACGCGCGCTGATCCGGTTCTCCATGCCCAGACGCTGGAAGCATTGGCGAGTGTCTGCGAGCGCCGAGGCGATCCGGCGGCAGCCAGCTCAGCCTATGAGAGGGCGCTGGCAAGCTGTGCGCAGGCGCCCGAAGCGGAGCGGGCGGGGCTTGCCCTCGTGCTTGTCAATGCCGGCCAACACGCGGCCGATCTCGGCGACCTTCCCCGTGCGCGGCGGCTTCTGGCGCAGGCGCGCCGCTGGGGCGGCAAACCCCTCAGCCTCGCATTGGCGGTGGCGCTGGATGCGGCACGGGCCGACCTTGCCGTGGCGGAGGGGCTGCCGGCCCGTGCGGTCCGCATCCTTAAGCGATGCGCCCGAAAGGTCGCGGCCGAAGCCGGGACCGATTGCCCCGATGTGCTGGCCCTTGTCGTAGCGGCGGAGGAACTGGATCGGGAGGCGGGCCGGCGCCCCGGTGCTGCCGCGCGCCTGCGCCAGGCCATGGAGCGCGCCGCCTGCGCGCAGGATCACCCTTACCGTGTCGCGGCGCAGCTCTTGCGCGCTGAGCTCCTGATCGCGGACGGCGCCTTGGAGGAAGCCGAAGGCGAGGTGCGGGCCGCCTTCGCGGTGGATGCCGCCCGCGGCCGCGCCGCCGCCCTCTCTGGCCTGTTCCATGCCGCTGCCGTGCTCGCGTCAGCCCGCCGGCGCGACCGGGCATCTGCGCTGTTCGGCAAGATGGCGGTGGCGGCGACGATGCCCGCGCCCGTCGCGGCACTCGCCGTGCGGCAGCGGTCGGCCTATCTCGCCCGGCGCGAACGCCCATTCCGCCAACTCGTCGCGACCCTCGCCACCCACGCTCGGCTGCCCGAGGCCGAGCATGTGCATGCGCTGGTGCAGCGCGACCGGCTCGCGGACTTCGTGGCGCGCGACGCGGCGCTCGTCTGGGACGCGCCACCCGTGCCGCTTCGCGTCGACGAGGAGGCCATGGCCACATTCTATCAGGTGGAGGTGGATGCGCTGCGCGAGATGGAGGAGGGTAGGGCGCTCGCCAATGCCAGCCAGGGGCCGGCACCGACGCCATGTGCCGATCCCGAACCTCATCGCCGACGCCTGGCGCAGTGGTTCGATCGGGTGCTCGCGGAAGACTGGGTGACGCCCGCTTCAGCGCCGCACCGCAGCGATGCTGTCTCGCCCACGCCGCCCGGCATCGCCCGCCTGCGGTTCCTCGACCTTGGCGATGGCCGCATGAGCGTGTCGTTGCGCACCGCCGACCGGACGCTGGAGGCCGGGATCGGCTTGCCCAGCGACCATCTGGCCGACCTCGTCCATCGCTTCCGCGCCGCCATCTTCGATCATCCCGGCGATGTGGCGGCTCTGGGGCGGCAGCTTTATGCCGCCCTCATCGCCCCGGTCGCCGCTGGCCTCGGCGAAGTCCACACCCTCCAACTCGCGCTTGATCCCCCCTTGCTGCACTTGCCGTTCGCGGCGCTGCACGATGGCGAGCGTCATCTCGTGGAACGCTGGGCGTTCTCCATCGACACCGGCGTGCCGCTTCGAGCCGTGGATGCGTCCGACCGCGAAGCCTGGCGCATCGCTGCCTTCGCTGCCACGCGCCCAGCCGATGGCCTCGCCGCGCTTCCCTATGCGGCACATGAGGCGCTGCGGGTGGCGGCGATGCGTGATGGCGCGCTCGCCCTCGACGGTGACTTCACCGAGGCCGCATTGCGCCGCGCGCTCGATGCGGGCACCGAGATCATTCATATCGCCAGCCATTTCGAGCTGGTGCCGGCACGGCCCGAGCGCTCGCGCCTACATCTTGGCCATGGGGGCAGCCTGTCGCTCGCCGCGCTGCGTCGGACCGACCTTGATTTCAGCCGGGTGGAGCTGCTTGTGCTATCGGCCTGCGCCACCGCCACCGCCGACCTTGGCCCCCACGGACTGGAGAGCCTCGCCGGCCTCGCCCAATTGAAAGGCGCGCGGGCGGTCGTCGCTACCTTGTGGCCAGTGGTGGACGCGGCGGCGGCGGAACTGATGGTGGCCTTCTATGCCCACGCCTTTACGGACCTTGACCGTCCGAGCCTGGCCGAAGCGCTGCGCCGCGCCCAGGCAGCCATGGCCATGGGCCGCGCGGCGAACACGGCCAACGCCGGCCCGCTCCGGCGGTTCGGCGTCGGTCCGGGCGTAACGGCCCAGCCGGCGGCGCGCTGGGCCGCCTTCATGCTGCATGGGCCGCCGTGAGCGGAAATCGCACCGCCGAGACAGCCGGCATCGAACTGCAAGAAACGGCAATCGGCACCTGCCGCGGACCACACCAATATTCCCGCACATCCCGCCAACCGGACGACCCGCCCATGGCCAAGTCCCCCCGCTCTGACGACACACCGGAAGAAGCGCCGCAAGACGCACAGCTCGGGACGCGCCCATTCCGTGATCCCGCGCTCGGCGAGAAGATCGAGCATATCGCCGGGGTGGTGGGCTATCTGTTCTCCATCGGCCATTTCAGCAACAAGGCCCTGGCGGCCGCGCTGGAAACCACCGAGGCGCAGATGACGCGCAAGAGGGGTGGGAAGGCTCCAGTAGAAAACCAGGAATTGTCCCACCTTCTGAAGTATTGCGGCCTTGAAGGACTGTCCGTGGACGATCTGAAGGCGGATATCGACCATCTGAAGGCCGCTCTCGAACGCGCGCGGATCGGCCTGCATGGCGCCGGCGACGGGGACCGGCTGCGCCGCAAATGGCTGGCAGATCCCAACCGCCAGAACGGCCGCATCAAGATCCAGCCAGTGACCGCGCGACGTGCCGGGCTCGGTGCGCCGGTCGAGAGCGCCACCGCCATTCCGCATCTGCGCATCGGCGCCCAGGTGCGGCTGGTGTTCACCGTGCCGGCAGACGGTCATGTGCTCCTGCTGAACGACGAATATCTGCGGCGCGAGATGAGCTGCCTCATGCCGTCCTGCTACGCGCCGACCACTCGGGCGGCGGCGGGCCCTCTTGGTGTACCTATCAGCGATCCCAACATCGAGCCAGCCTTGACCGTGCTTGGCCCGCCGGGTTGGTGCCGCCTCTTCGCGATCTGGTCGGAACAGGAGCTGCGGCTTGCCGCGATGCCCGCAAATGCGGGAGAGCAGGCTCCCTTCGCTGCCGGCTCCGCTTTCCTCGACGAGATCGACCGCGCCATCGACCGGCTGCGCAAGGCGGGACGGCCTTACGCCATCCTCACCGGCGATTATCGCGTCGTAGAATAGACGTGCGTCGTGGCTAAGCTCAGGGTAGTATTTGCAGTGCAGCATGTGCCTTGCACGGGGGGCGTTCGCTCGGCAGTTGGCGCGCGGCGGTTTCGGTCGTTCTGAAACGCGCGCTGCGCCCGTCCGCCATGGATGTTTGCCGCCCGTCGGGGTCCGTGACGTCCGTCCAGAAGCCGGCACCCAGATCGCTGCACCGGACGCAGGGTGGCCCCGCCGGACCCGACACGCTTTGTTCTGAATGACTTTGGCGTTTCTCAGTTTTTTCCGACGGAGACGATACCATGCGCGTCTGGAGGATCGGACGAAACCTCATCGCCCTGGGAGGCCTCGGACTGGGGATCCTCGCCCTCTCACAGCCGGCCCGGGCGCAAAGCGCCGAGGAGACCGTGCTGTTTCTGCTCACCGGCGAGACGCAGGCCCCCAAGGCGAACGGCCGCTTCGCCATCGACAACACGGGGAAGACCACCGTGTTTCTTGGCGGCCACTCCGGGGGGCGCAACACCGAGGTGGTGTTCCACACCCTGTGGCGCCTCCAGCCGCTCGACGCTTGCCGGTATCGGCTGTTCCGTTTGAACTACGTCACCGGCCCCGACGGCGCCGTGGTGACCGAGGCCGAGGCCCGCCGCAGCATGGCCTCGGCGGTGGAGCCGAGCTACACCATGAGCGAATTCGACTTCCGCAAGCTGGTGACGGCCGAAGTCTCCCGCTTCGGCATCGGTTACAGCACCAAATTCATCTTCACTGAGGCCTTCGAGGCCAAGGCGCAGCTCGATCCGGCGTCGGTCTCTGGCGGGCGGATGGTGGCGTTCGACGCAAACGAATTTCCGACCCCGACGAGCCGGCCCATCCAGATCGCCGGCGCCAAGGGTACCGCGTTCGAGACCCGCTTCGCCGATGCCGTGAAGTATTTGCAGGGCAAGTTCTGCCCGAAGGCCAGCGCCTTCTGAAGCACGGGGGGGGGGGGCACGCGCGACGCGGCATGCCGCGTGTATGACCGAGACGGGCGGCGGGCGGAAAGGCGAGCGAATGTCGATGTTCTGATTTCACCACGAGCAGAATGGGGGCTGTCAGTGCGGGGCTTTCTTAGATTTATTTTCTGGGCGGGCGGAATTCTCATCGCCCTCAATCTGAGCTTCAACTTGGCGAGTGCTGTCGACCCTAAGACCGACCGGGGCCAGACGAGCATGACTGCGTTCGTAATCGTCCTGGTGCTCGCCCTTGCGCTCCTGTTCTTCCTCAGCCGGAAGCTCGGCGACGTCGGTCGCGTGAACATGAACCCCTGGCTCGCAGGGGTGAACGACTGCAAATACAAGTACGCCTGGGATGGCACCGGCATCGCGGTGGACTCGGCCAATGGCTGTCTGCATCTGCTTGCGCGCTTCAATGGGAATCCGGTGGCGAAGACCTATCCGCTCAGTGACGTGCGCAGCTGGCGCTACGAGATACCGGAACTCATCGTCGAGCGCGGTGGCGGGGTGATCGGTGGAGGACTCACGGGCGCCTCGCATAATCTGGGTCATGGCATCGGGCAAGCCATCGCCAATTCGGTGCGCGAAAGTCGCGTGATCGAGAATACCGGCCTCTATGTGGATGTGCGCGACATCGACCACCCCGAGTGGTTCATCAAGTTCCGCTCGCGCACGCCCCACGACAAAGCCACCCAGATGGAATTGCGGCGCTGGATGGAAATCCTCGCCCAGCACGTCAACGGATAGGTCTTTGGCCCTGTTGCCGTAACAAACGGCAAGGTTCTGCAATCGCCCTCCACCGCACCGGCGTGGAACACTTTGAAAGTTGGAGCCGGCATCGGCTTTCACCTGAATCCGCCGCCGGTTTGGCTATTTGGGGAGAAGGTCCATGGAAGCATTCGGGATGCGCGTTTTCGCGCTGTCCGCCTGCGTCATCGGAAAGGCGGCGGCAGTTCTGGCGAGCGGGATCGCGGGCTGCGCCTTGGCGCTCCTCGCGTCTGCGTCGCCCGCCCATGCCCAGTCCGCCGCCGAGGTGGCCTTGTACATTCTCACCGGGGAGCAGCGGGCGCCGGTGGCGGGCGGGCAATATGTGCTGGACCATAAATGGGCGGAAGACATCGAGCTGGCTGGCGACCGGAACGCGACCCTGTTGACGTTCCATCGACGCTGGCGCCTCCAGCCGCTCGATGCCTGCCGCTACCTGCTGTTCCGGCTCGATTATTCGACCACGCCCAGCGGCCGGGTGCTCGACGAGAATGACGACCGGCGCAACAACGGCGCGCGCTTCTCCCCCCGCTACACCGTCAACGCCTTCGATTTCCGCAATCTCGTGTCGGCTGACCTCCGCGACGAGGACACGCTCTTCACCTTCACCACCGCCGTCGAAGGCGAGACGCGGGTCGATCCGCGGGCCCTGATGGCCGGCCGCATGGTGGCCTTTGACGCCCGCGAATTTCCCGCCACGCGCTCTCAGCCGACCTTCACTGCCGGCGGCGACCTGACGAACGGCTCCGAGATCCGCTTCGCCAGGGCCTTGAAATACATGAGCACGAAATTCTGTCCGCGCGGCGGCGGCAGGTGAACCCGTTGGAGACTGAAATGAGCCTTGCCATCTTCATCCGCTACACAGCGACCTTCGCTGCCGTTCGCCTGCTGGCCTGCGTGCTGGGAGCCGGCCTTGCCGGCGCCTTTTCTTCCACACCGGCCGTGGCGCAGGCGGTTCCGCCGGCCGGCGGCTGGCAAACGCTGACCAACGAGCGCCTCGCCGGTGAAAGTTTCTTTGCGAGATCCATCGCCAATCTGTTCAAGCTCGACCGGAGCCAACTGGGATCGCGCACGGCCTTCATCTACTGGGTGGCGATGAACGATTGCCGGGCGGCCCTGAAGCACAATAACGAGTTTGAATGGGAAGACGTCCGCCGCTGGTACGAGGCGCGGACGGATGCGATCCTCGGCGGGATCGCGCCGCTCATGGATGTCTCGCTATGGGTGGGCCTCGGCCCCTATGACATGGCGGCGGCGGCATTTCCCATCGCCTACGAGGCGCCGCCCGAGCAGATCAAGGGTGTGCTGCTGACGGAAGGACAGGAAACGTGGCTCTGCGGGGGCGGCATCCCGCATTTCAAGGTGCCGGCCATGAATGTGGAGTTTGATCGCTCTCTTCCGGCTCTCTTCCCGATCGATCGCGCGGCTGCCAAGGCCTATGTGGACGCCCGCTCCAACCCGACCGACCGCAGGGCCCAGGTTCAGGTGCTGTTCAGCCTCGGTACGCCGGTGAAAAAGGCGACCATCGATGTCAACGGGCGGTCCGTGGAGCGGCTTGTTTTTCCGGGCCGCATCGAATTCGTCCAGGTCGCCGCCAGCTTCGCGACACCGGGCCGGCCCGTCCAGACCCGCGTCATCGGCGAACTGATCCCTCCCTCTTCTCCAGCGGTGCGCGCGGCCATGCCGCCAGCAAACCGGGTCGATCCCCTGCCTTTGCTGATCGCCCGGTAGCCGCCTCACCGCTCCATAAGGAAAGGCTTATCCCATGACGCGTTGGCCGATTTGTCTCTCGGGCTTGGCTCTCCTGCTCGCCGGCTGCGGCGACGACAAGGGAGCCTATCAGACTGCCCTGCAATCTTATCTCGATGCCCGCCCACGCTGCGTCGATATCGGCCAGGAAATCGCCTTGCCGGCAACCCTTCGTCTCGCGCCCGATGGCGGTGTGACGCGCTACGAGACCGTGGTCCTGAGTTACGATGATCCCGATGCCCTGCCGAAGCGTCTCCAGCGGCTCGAGGAGATCGGGCTGGTCAAGGTCGAGGCCATCACGCGCTCGGACCTGCCGTTACCAGCCCTCGATCACCCGTCGCGCCAGAGGATCCGCTTCTCCATCGCGCTCAAGCCCGCCCCTGCCTTTGCCGGCCGCGTCGGCGCCGATGGGCGCGGGCTGTGCACCGCGCGCCGCGTGGAGGCGACCCTGTCCCTTGGCGACATCTACAAGGAACAGGGCGAAAGCTTCCGCAAAGGACGATACAGGATCGGGGAAACCCCTCCGTTGCCGCCGACCCTCGGCGATGTGCTGCTCGGGTCCGTGACCGGCGAGGTCGAGGTGATCTTCCGCGACGCGAGCCCGCCGGTCGTCGTCGCCATCACCCGCAACGGTGTTGCGATTGCGGACGCGGCCGCCGTGCCCAAGGCCGTGACAAGCGCCGGGCCGCCGGCCGCCAGTCCGAAGGAGATGATCCTGCCAATGACTCCGCGGGATATTCCGGGCCGACCGGTCTGTCCCGCCGAGGCAGCGCTCTTTCCGGATGCGCCGCGGAGCGAAGCGGATTTCGTCAGGCGCTATCCCGAATACGCCGCGGCCGATCGCGTCTCGATCGATGCCGCGCGCCTCAACGCTGCGGCCCTGAACAAGGTCGCGGGGATCAAGGCGGCGGATCCGTCCACTGACGGAAGGTCGGATCGTAGCCTGACCGGTCGTGCGCTGCTTGATATGGGACTGTTGAACCACACGCCAGGCGCCTGCCAGTCGACGAAATTCAACGAACTATTGACGTTTTTCGAGGCGCAGAGGGCAGCCTACGGCCAGTACCGGAATCAGCCCGACAGCGAGGTGCGCGCCCTGAAGGCCGGGCTCTCCGCCGTCTTCGCTCAGCGCACCGCGCGCGGGGGCTGACGTGCGCGTTCCGGCGGGCGCGGCGTCCCGCGCAAGGAACTGCAAGAGCCGTCAACTGCCAAGCGCTCCGGAATGGGCCAGAAAGGATGGGCGAAGGGCAAAGGCCAAGGCTGAGGGTTGGCGCTTTCGCGGTTTCTCTTTTTCAAGATGGGAGCCGAACGATGCTCACACGGATATGTGCCGGCCTTCTCCTTTTGTTGCCGCTGGCAAGTGCGGCCGAGGCCCAGACCTGCGGCGGGTGCCGGGCGATCGCCAATCGATCCGAGTTGATGAAGATCTGCGGAATGGACCCCAGACTGCCCGAGGACCGAAAAATCTACCTTTCCGCGCCGTGGGATCTTCGGCTCGCCACCATTATGCGATGCGACGCGAAGAACCGGACGGCCGTGATCGACAGAGCGCTCTGGAGCGAAATGGACAAGTGCCTCGCCAAGTTCGCAGGCGCCAATACGTGTCAGTAGACCTCGGCCGGGGGCGTTGGTGATTGACGGGGCGCCCTCCGGAATTTTGCGCGTCCCCTGGCGTCCGATGCTGTCTCACAAGCCAAACCGGAGGTCGTACATCCATGTCCGCCCATCGCCATCCCGGACCATCGTGGCGGCCGCGCATCGCGCTCGCCCTTCTGTCGGCCCTGGCCCTCGCGGGCTGCGGCGACGAGCGCGGCGCCTATAAGCGCGCGGTGGAGGCCTATTTCGCGAACGACCGGGAGTGTTTCTCCCCCTCCGACTATATCGACCGGAAGATCCGCACGCTCCTGCCCCACACCCCGATCAATTTCTCGCCAAAGGGCGAAAACACTACGTTTTATGCACTGTTTACCAAGACAAACGAGCGGGGTGCTAAGTCGATATCCCAACTGCGTCCGCTGCTCGACGACCTGCACAATGAAAAATTGATTGACGTCGTGAGCTTCGAAACGGAGGATCGCCCCCAAAACATCGTCTATATCAAATTTACCATCCGTCTGTCCGATGCGGCGCGGCCATATCTCGATACGACCGGGCAACAGATTTGTTCGACCTGGTCGGTGGCCGAAGTTCTCTCCCTCGGCGAGACCTTCAAGCACGCGGGCGAGGACTACCGCATCGGCCGCTTTAGGATCGTGCGCACGGGTCCTGTCCGGCCCGCAGATGCAGGCGGGAGCGACCTTGGCGCCAACCCGATCGGCAGCCTCCTGTTCAACATCACCGCCCTTGCCACGGGAGCCGACCCGCGGGGGCCGCTCGCCATCGAGGTCCTGTTCCGGCCGACGCGGGAGGCCCCGCAGGTGGTGAGGGCAACGCCCGGCGGCTGAGGCGGCGTGCCTTTTGCTTTCATGAGTGCATGGATACTTGAACTGACGGTCGAGGCTGTGACGATGATCAACAAATTGTACTTCACCTGCATCTTGGCGGCTTTCCTGCAGTTTGGAGTTCTTCCGGCTCAAGGGGCCGACAATGGCGCGGCGCAGGCGGCCACCGCGACCCATTCCTGCGACCTGCTCGCGGCGCATCCCGATGACGGTTCGCGTCCGCCGGGTGTGCTGGGCGTCCCTTTCAACAAGGTCGATGCCCCCGCCGCAATCGCCGCATGCCGCGCGGCGTTGAACGAAGCACCGGGTGATCCTCGCCTCACCTTCCAGCTCGGCCGCGCGCTGCAGATCTCTGCAACGGACCTGCACGAAGCGGCCACGCTCTATGCCGCCGCTGCGGAGGCGGGCCACGTCGTGGCCATGCGCAACCTCGGCAGCCTCTATCGGTACGGCAGCCTCTATCGGGATGGCACGAGCATCGACCGGGACTATGGCAAGGCCCGCTCGTGGTACGAAAAGGCTGCGGCATCGGACGACGTGGGGTCCCTTCGCGCTCTCGGAGACCTCTATCTCGAGGGACTTGGAGTCCCCAAGGATTGCGTGAAGGCCATGACCTTCTTCGAGCGGGCGGTGATGCTCGGCGATCATGTCGTGGCGAGAGATCTGCCGACCCTCTTGTCCTACTGTCAGAAGGGTGTGCCGCGCGATTTTGCCGGTGCGAAGGCCTGGTACCAATGGCGCGCGTCCGAGGGCGATGCCGAGGGCATGCGAAAGCTCGGCCTGCTCTATAGCCGGGGCGAAGGAACCCCCCAGGACTTCGCCGCGGCTCTCGAGTGGTACGAGAAGGCCGCAGCGCTGGGTGATGTCCTCGCCATGAGATGGGCCGGCACTTATCACTCGCTCGGCAAGGGCACCCCTGAGGACGACGCGGTCGCGCTTTCACGGTGGACCAAGGCCGCAGCCGCCGGAGACGCCGAAGCGATGCGCAGCATCGGCTGGATGCATCATTACGGCGATGGCGGGCCGATCGACGATGGGGCGGCCCTCGAATGGTGGACAAAGGCCGCCGAAGCCGGATCGCGGAATGCCATGCTGCACGTGGCCTGGGCCTATCAATCCGGCATCGGCACGGCGAAAGACGATGCGAAGGCCAATGCATGGTATCGCAAGGCCGCAGATGCGAGGTCTGTCGCCGGCATGAAGCGTCTCGACGAGCGGCTGAGACGCGCCGGTGAGACCGCCGAGGCCGACGAGTGGAGGCGCAAGGCCGCGGAGGCGGGAGATGGAGAAGCCGCCGTCAAGGTTGCCGCTTCGCTCGACGCGCAGGGCAATCGGGCTGCCGCAACCGTACTGCTGCAGAAGGCGGCCCCCAATGACCGGCAGGCGCAGGCGAATTTGGCCTATTGGGATGTCAATGCCGCTAAGGCCGCGACGACAGCCCAAGAAGCGGAGGACTTTTTCGAGATCGCCGTCGTCTATAATGATGAAAGGGCGCTCATTGCCTATGGGACCGCGTTGGCAGAGGGCAAGCTTCTGCCGCGCAATCCCGAGCGTGCCGTCGAGATGCTGCTGCGGACGAGGCCGCTTGCGGGCGAAGACGGCCGCCTCATGCTGCTGGGACAGCTGTACGACAATGGCAAGGGCGTTGCCGCAGCGCGCGATGCGGCGTTGGCCGCCTATCATTTCTACGCGGATCCGGGCTTCGTCACCTTTCTGCGCAACGAGACGGCCCACGCCTTCGCCAATGACGTGACGCAGCGCTCCTGCTATTATGACGGCTCCTGGCGCAACTTGGCGACCAGCGATCTTCCCGCCCTCCGTGCTGCTGCGCAGAGCGGGCAACCCTCGGCGATGATCTGCCTTGGGCATCTGCTTTCAGATCACTGGGGAAGCTTTCTCTCCGACGAGCTTGAGGCGGCCGCGTGGTACGCACGGCTTTATGAAGAGTTTGGCGACGTCAACGCCGCTTTTGCGCTGGCTGAACTCTACCGAAAGCTCAAGGACCGCGCTTGGCCTTTCCCCATCGGCTGGATGGAGCCTGTCGCACGCAACATCGCAAACACGCTCGGCTATTGGCGGAGCCTCGACCCCGCCGATCATGTGAAGGCTTCGGATTGGTTCGCGCGGGCGGCCAAGGCGGGACGTCCCGACGCCCTGCTGGCCATGGCCGATCTGGCAGGAACGGCCGAGGAGCGCTTCGCATGGCGATTGCGGTGGGCCGAAGCGAAAACGGCCGCCACGGTCCCGTCCTGGCGGAATGAGACTCCCTACATCTGGCAGCCCATCGCCATAGCCTATTTGCGCGGGGTGGGGACTGCCGCCGATCCCGTCCTCGCCGCGCGCACTCTGATGAAGGAAGTGGACCCCGATAGATATTCTCACGCGAACAATTTCCTCATCACCATCGGACCGGTGAAGGACGGCAAGGCGCAGATCCTTGCGACCCCGTTCGAGTTCCACCGCGATCCGTTCAACGTGGGCGACACGGTGCCCGCCGCCTTCGTGGAGGAGGTGGTGCGCATCCTGAAGGAGCGTTATGGCGACGCCGCCGCCAAGATCAGCGCCGAAAAGGGCCTGAGCAACCGGCGCGTCGCGGGGCTCCTCGGCATGTCCTACGACGTGCTCCCGTGAGCGACCTTAAGTGAGCGACGCCCGCAGGACCATGGGCTTTCTCCCCCGCGCCACGCGCGGCATGGGGGCACCGGCAAGTATCTCCATCACACTCTGAACCGGAAAGGACGTGGCATGCACGATATGTCCAAGCTTCTGGCGCTGATGGCCGCGAGCATCTGCCTGAGCCACCTCGCCATGGACATGGCAACAGCCCAGACCGGGGCGAGCATCGCGGGGTACTGGCGGAGCCCGGACGGCAATTGCAATCGCGAGAGCCCCGACGGCCCCTTTCTGATCCGGCCCGACGGCATTGCCAACTACCACATGACCTGCGCCACGCCCCTGCGGCAGGAGCAAGACGGCAGCTTCTCCTATCGCGGGCGCTGCACCCTCGAAGATGGCGGTGGCGCCACCATGGCGATCATGTTGCGCCCGCTCGCCGCGGATCAGCTGGTGCTGCAGATCACACGCGGCGGCCGCGCCTTCCAGCCACTGCATCTTATTCGCTGCCCAAGGTGAAAGGCGCGGGCCTCTCCCGACGCCAAGGCGGCCGGGTGTCCGCTTTCCTGACGTCCGAAGATCAACGCCGCTGGCCACAGCCCCCCGGTTCCCGATGGGAGATCCTCCATGCCACGCATCCCGACCCCTCGTGCAATGTGCCGGGTGGCCCCCGTTGTCGGCCTGTCGCTCCTTGCGGCCGCGATCACTGCGGCGCCGGTCCCTGCCACGGCGCAGGCGATGGCGCCGTCAGCCGGGACGCCCGCAGCACAAAAGGTCCTGCCGCGTCAGGACGTGAGTGCGAGCCTCTATGCGTTTCCCGCCTCCTTTACGCCCGACATCCTCACCATCCGCATCGGCGATACGATGGAGACGGCCCGCACAAAGCTCGCGGCGATGAGAGGCCCACGGAAAGTCAATGAATGGCCCTACCTGATGACGGTCGGTCCGAAGGGCGCTGCCGAGACACGGTATGAGGGCTTCACCTACCTTATCGCCATGACCAGCAATGGCGATGCATGCCGTGTCTTCGGTGACGCCAGCAAGACGTGCGATGATTTCTATGTCTATACGACAAGCCCACTCTCCGGCAGTCGAGTCTATGGCCTGATGCGCTATATCCAGGCGCCTCAGGGGCTGAAGGTGATGGATCTTCTGTCTTCGATCAAGGCGAAATACGGAGAGCCGACCTTCTACGAAGAACAATACATCACGAAGATATACTACCTTTTTGATAAGGAAGGGCAGTTGGTGTCCCGCCCCAAGGCCGGATTTTTGCTGCAGAGGGCATTGGATGCCTGTAGAAATGATGGCTTTGGTGACTTTTTTGGCAACAACCCTCTCGAGTGGCCCGATAAGGTTCCCGGAGAAACGTTCATCGACCAGAGGTTTGTGGACCAAGAAGACATGCGAAAGAAGGTCCCCGCGCGGCCTCGCGCATGCAGAGGGCTCATGTCGATCAAGATTCAGGCCGACGAGACAGATCGCTCACGCGTGAGGGCCGTCGTGTTCGATCTCAAGGCCTATGATCTCCTCGAGACGGATCGTCAGCTTCTGATTGAAACCCTGGCCCGCGACGACGTCGAGGTGCGCCAGTCGCCGAAGCCTTGAGAGCGGGTATGGGATTTCAGCCCGGGGGCCGCCGTCGCGCCGGACTGTCGGCGTCCATCCATTAGACGCTTCGCGGCAGTGATCTTCCCCCGAAAACGTGGACGGGGTTAAGCCGCTGTGCGTTCCATCTCGGCCGGGCTGATGGAGCCGAGGGCGGAGTGCAGGCGGCGGGAATTGTAGAAGCCCTCAATGTACCCGAACAGGTCACGTCGGGCCTCGACCCGGGTGGCATAGAGGCGATGATGGACCCGCTCGGTTTTCATCCACAAGAACGGGGGGCACCGTGTCCGCCACCAGCGTGCGGCACTCGCGAGTGCAGTCGTCCACGATGGCCTTCCTCCGCTCCCGCAGCAAAGCGTCATTCCCGTGCACAGCTTTGGATCTCATGGTCATGCGGCAGAAGCCGGTGGCTTTACACGCCCGCCGTTCACGCATCCCGCGACGTTCCCCCCACCGGCCGCACGTGAACTGCATCGTTGCCCGCCCCCCGCGCCAGGGTGATAAAGTGCCCCCGCAGCGACCCCGCCCGATTGGACGGAGCTGCGCCCACGGCCCGGACGGATCCATGCGCGCACGGCAACTTGAAGTCTTCTGCATGCTCATGCGCTGCGGCACCGTCACGCGGGCGGCCGCCATGCTCAATATCTCACAGCCCGCCCTCAGCCAGATCCTCCTCCATGCCGAGGACCAGCTCGGTTTCAAGCTGTTCGACCGCGTGCGGGGACGATTGGTCCCGACCCAGCAGGCCGAGGAGCTCTATCCCCAGGCGGAGCACATCTTCTCCCAGCTCGGAGCCATGCGCCGGCGCACCGCGGACATGAGGCACGGACGCACAGGCCTCGTGCAGCTCGCAGCGTCCGCACCCCCCTCCATGTCCATTGTCTCAAGGGCGCTCATTCACTTCCGCGAAGCACATCCCGACATCGTCGTGCGGTCCCTCATCGCGCCGATGTTGAACATCGTAGAGATGCTGCGCAACGGCACGGTCTCCCTCGGCATGGTCATGAACAACCTGCCGTATCACGACCTGAACGTGGAGACGGTCGGCCATGCCGAGCTGGTCTGCGTCCTGCCGGAGGGGCATCGGCTGGCGCAGAAGGAGGTGATTGGCTTTTCCGACATTCGCGACGAAACGCTCATCTCCTATCGCGCCGACACCTTGCCCGCGCGGCTGCTTGCAGGGGCCGCCGAGGCGGAGGATGCCGCCTATGCGCCGGCGATCGAGATCGACCTTTCCATCACCGCCTTGCCCTTCGTGCGCGACGGGCTGGGGATTGCCATCGTCGATGGCCTGCTGCCCTGGGAGCAGTTTCCGGGGATTGTGAAACGACGCTTCGCGCCGCAGACGCTGGTTCCCATCGCCATTCTCACCAGCAAGGACCGGCCCTTGTCCCCCAGTCATGAGCTGATGCGGGACTATCTGCGCTCGGCCTGCCTGGACCTCGACCTGTCCTCCGGCATCGCCGGGTGAAGCCCGGCGTCCGGCCTGAAGCGGCGTTCGGCGTCACGCCACCGCCTGCCGCTCCGGCTCGCCAAGCTGGGCCGCAGCCAGATGGCAGGCGGCGCGTCGGCCTCCATCCACGGGCCGCAGCAGCGGCGCCTCCGCGGTGCAGCCCGGCACCGAGCGGACGCAGCGGGGGGCGAAATGGCAGCCGGGTGGCGGGTTGAGGGGCGATGGGATCTCGCCTTCGATGGGGCGCAGTTCCACCGGCGCCTGGCCCTCGCCCACGATGCGCGGCACGCTGTCCAGCAAGGCGGCCGTGTAGGGATGGGCGGGACGGCGAAACACCGCTTCGGTCTCGCCCTGCTCGACGATGCGGCCGAGATACATCACCGCCACCTGGTCACTGACATGCTGCACCACGGACAGATCGTGGCTGATGAAGATGCAGGTCAGGTTCAGTTCACGGCGCAGGTCGAGAAACAGATTGATGACTTGCGCCTGGATGGACACGTCGAGGGAGGCCACCGGCTCGTCGCAGATGAGCAGTTTGGGCTGCATGGCCAGCGCCCTGGCAATGGCGATGCGCTGGCGCTGGCCGCCGGAGAATTGGTGCGGATAACGCCCTGCCAGATCGGGATTAAGCCCCACCCGGGCAAACCAGTCGGCCACATATTTGCGTGCGCCAGCGCGGGAGATCAGTCCGTGGGCGATCGGCCCCTCGCCCACGGCATCGCCCACGGGCATGCGGGGATCGAGGGATGCGAACGGATCCTGGAACACGGTCTGGACGTCGGTGGTCACCTTCCGCCCGTTGGCCATGACCGGCAGCCCGTCCAGCAGCACGGTGCCGCTGGTGGGCGCATAGATGCCCGAGATGATGCGGCCCAGCGTGCTCTTGCCGCAGCCGGATTCGCCGACCAAGCCGAGCGTCTGCCCCTTGGCGAGGGTGAGGCTCACGTCGCAGACCGCATGCAGCGTCCGCGCCGTGGGTGAGCCGCCGAGAAGACGGGCCAGCCGATCGGCGGGGGTCGGGCGCATGCCGAAGATCTTCGAGACGGCCTCGGTCTTGAGATAATGCGCGTGATGGCTGGTCATGAGGCCCTGCGCTCGGCGAGAGGTCCGAGGGGATGGCGGCAGCGCCAGGCGCGGTCACCGGTGTGTTCCATGGGAACGGGGGCTTGGCAGGCGGTGCTGGCGTGGTCGCAGCGGGCGAGGAAGGCACAGCTCGCCGGCAGGTCGAGCAGCGAGGGCATGCCGCCGGGGATCTGCCGCAGCCGGCTTCCCGGGCGCGTGGAGGAGGGCAGGGAATCCAGCAGGCCCCGCGTATAGGGATGGCGGGGATCGTGGAGCACAGAGGCGGTCGGCCCCTGTTCCACCAGCCGTCCCGCATACATGACCAGGATGCGCGAGGCGATGGCCGACACCACGGCAAGGTCGTGGCTGATCCAGATGAGGCCGACACCGAACTCCCGCGCCAAGTGCTTCATCTGGGACACGATCTGGGCCTGGATCGAGACATCCAGCGCGGTCGTTGGCTCGTCCGCGATGATGACTGCTGGCCGGTGCAACAGGGCGATGGCAATCGCCACGCGCTGGCGCATGCCGCCTGAGAACTGATGGGGATAGGCGGAAAGACGGTCGCGCGGGGAGGGGATGCCCACCTGCGCCAAGGCCTCCGCACAGCGCGCGCGCATGGCGCGCGTGGAGAGCTTCTCATGGGCGGCGAGCGCCATTTCCATCTGCGTACCGATGGTCAGCAGCGGATTGAGGGTGGCGATGGGATCCTGGAAGATCATCGCCATGTCGCGGCCGCGGCGCTGGCGCAGCGCGCGGGCCGGCATCCCGACCAGCTCTTCCCCCTTCAGCCGCACCGATCCGCCGACGATCCGCCCGGGCGCCTCGATGAGGCCGAGAAGCGAAAAGCCGGTGACGCTCTTGCCCGAGCCGGATTCGCCCACAAGGCCGATGATCTCCCCCGCCGCGAGAGAGAAGGAGACGCCGTCCACCGCCTTCACAGTGCCGGCGTGCGTGGCGAAGCTGGTTTGCAGGTCGCGGACTTCCAGCACCGGGTTCATCGCCGCAGCCTCGGGTTCAACTGATCGCGGATCTGATCGCCGACGATATTGATGGTCATGATGAGCAGGATCAGGACGAGGCCGGGATAAAGGGAAATCCAGTAGCGGCCGCTCATCATGTAGGGAAAGCCGTTGGCGATGAGCATGCCGAGGGAGGGTTCCGTCACCGGCAGGCCGAGGCCCAGGAAGGAGAGCGTGGCCTCCAGCGAAATGGAAGAGGCCACCTGCACGGTGGCCACCACGATGAGGGGCGGCGCGCAATTGGGGAGCAGATGCCGGAACATGACCCGCCGCGCCGAAAGCGGCGTGGCGAGCGAGGCCTCGATATAGTCCTTGCGCCGTTCGGCGGTGGCCGCCCCATAGGCGGTGCGGGCGAAATAAGCATATTGGGCGGCCACCAGCGCAGCGATCAGCTGGAGCTTGCCCTGCCCGAGGAGCGCCGAGAGCACCAGCGCCAAGAGCATGGCGGGAAAGGATAGCTGGAGGTCCACCGCCCGCATGATGAGCGTCTCGGTCCAGCCACCCACGAAGGCGGCGAGCGTGCCGATCACCGCGCCGATGGTCAGGGCCAGCAGCCCCGCCGCCAGCCCGATCTCGATGGAGATGCGCAGGCCGAACAGGATCGCGGAGAGCAGGTCGCGGCCCTGGGGATCCGTGCCGAGGATATGGGTATAGCCGCCGGTGCCGATGAAGCCCGGCGGGCGGCGGGCGTCCGCCAGGGAAAGCTGGGTCATGTCATAGGGGTCCTGCGGCGCGACGAGCCCGGCGAACAGGGCGAGCAGCGCCAGCAGGAGGGCGATGGCCAGTGCCGCCGTGGCGATGCGGTTGCGCTGGAACTCTAGCCAGAACATCACGAACGGCGACTTGGGTGGCCGCGCTGGCCGGGCCGGCGCAGTGGCCTCGAGAATGTCGGTCACGCGAGCTGCCTCCCGGTGCGGATTCTGGGATCGATCGCCGCAAAGACGAGATCCACGGTCAGATTGATGGTCACGAACAGGAGCGCGGTGAGCACGAGATAGGCGACGATCACCGGCCGATCGAGCACGGCGATGGAATCGATGATCAGCTTGCCCACCCCCGGCCAGGAGAAGATCGTCTCGGTCACCACCGCGAAGGCGAGGGTTGAGCCAAGCTCCAGCCCGAACACGGTGATGATGGGGATGGAGATCAGCTTCAGCACGTGTCGGCGCAGGATGGTCGCCTCCGAGATGCCGGCGGCGCGCGCGAACTTGACCGTGTCCGACAGCATGGTCTCCCGGGTACCGGCGCGAGCGAGGCGGATCATCATGGCCATCTTGAACAAGGCGAGGTTGAGCGCCGGCAGGACGAGGTGATCCAGCCCGTCCAGGGTCAGGAAGCTCCACGGCACGCCGAACACGGTGACCGTCTCACCTCGCCCCCCGGGCGGCAGCCAGCCGAGCCAGACCGCGAAGATCAGGATGAGGATCAGCCCCACCCAGAAGGAGGGGACGGAAAAGCCCAGAATGGACACGCCCATCACCGCCCGCGCCCCGAAGCTGGCGGGCTTGACGCCGGCATAGACCCCCAGCGACACCCCGACCACGGTGGCGAAGGTGATGGCGATCACCACCAGTTCCGTGGTGGCGGGCAGGCGGCTGCCGATCAGGTCGAGGACCGGGATGTTGTAGACGAAGGATCGCCCGAAATCGCCGTGCAGCAGGTTCCAGACGAAGATGCCGTACTGCTCCCACAGCGGCCGGCCGAGGCCGAGGCGCTGGATCGTCTCCGCCCGGATGGCCTGGGAGGCCTCGGGCGGAAGGACGATGTCCACGGGATTGCCCACGGCATGGATGCCGATGAAGACGATCACCGACATGACGGCCATTACGGCGAGCGCCTGCATCAGACGTTGGATGACGAAGCCGAGCATCCGGTAAGGTCTCCTTGACGGCGGGCCGGCGGGCGCAGGCCCGGCCGTCCCGGTTGCCTGGCGGCAGGTTCAGCGCGCGGGCGTGATGGACTGCGCCAGGGTGTTCTGGTCGGTGCGGGGCTTGAAGTTCAGGAGACCGGCCTTGGCCGCCCACACCGACTCGAGCTGAACGATGGGGATCAGCACCTTGGAGGCGGTCGCCTTGGTCACCGCTTCCTCGAAGATCGCCCGGCGCTTGCCCTCGTCCATCTCCATGATGCCCTGCTCGATCAGCGCATCGAGCTTGGGATCGGAATAGCTGATGCGGTTATAGGCGCCGAGCCCCTTGGCATCGTCCTTGGTGTGGTAGAGCGAGCCGAGCATGTTGGAGGCCTCGCCCGTCAGCGTGCCCCAGCCATTCATCGCGACGCTGTATTCTCCGCGGGCCTGGGCGGGGAAGTAGACGGTCTTGGACACGGCGTTCACATTGGTCTTGATGCCCACCGCGCTGAGCATCTGGCCCAGGCCCTGGCAGATGGCGGCGTCGCCGGGCAGGCGGTCCGAGGTGCAGTAGAGATCGATCTGAAAGCCGTTGGGATAGCCGGCTTCGGCGAGCAGCTTGCGGGCTTTGGCCGGATCATAGACGGGATCGGGGACCGCCTTGCTGTAGCCGAAGAAGCCGGGTGGCAGCACTTCCTTGGCGGGCTTGCCGAGGCCTTCGAGCACGATATCCACCATGGTCCTGCGATCGATGGCGGCATCGATGGCTTCGCGCACCCGGATGTCGGTCAGCGGGTTCTTGGCCAGGCGCGAGCCGTCCTTGGCGCGGATGCCGGGCATCACGTCCGGCCGCTGGTCGAGCTGGAGGTTCATGACGTAGGCGCTCTCGCCGACGAACGTCTTGACCGCGCTGTCCTTGCCGAGCTTGAGATAGTCGATGGACGACACGTCGTTGATCAGGTCCACCTGGCCGGCCTTGAGGGCGGCGAGCCGCGAGGAATCGTTCTGGATTTCCTTGCGCACCACCTTCTTCCAGGCGGCGGGGCCGCCCCAATAGCCATCGAACCGTTCGAGCACCAGGTCGCCCTTGGGCTCCCAGCTGACGAACTTGAAGGGCCCGGTGCCGATGGCCGCCTTGCCGCTGTTGAAGCCCTGCGCTGCCGTTTCCCGGGTCGAATAATCCTTGGCCGCCCGCGAGCTGACGATATAGAGCCGCACGAAGTCATAGGGCAGCACGGGGGCCGGGCCATCGGTGCGGATGTGAACGGTGTAGGGATCGATGATCTGCACATCCTTCACGCGGCGCACGAAGATGGTCATGGAACTCGGCCCGGTCACCACCGGAACCCGCTCCAGGGAGAATTTCACGTCCTGCGCGTCGAAATCCGACCCGTCGTGGAATTTCACGCCCTGCCGCAGCTTGAACTCCCACACATCGTCGGCGATGGGCTTCCAAGAGACGGCAAGGCCCGGCTTGATCTGGAGGTTTTCATCGGCCGCCACCAGCGTGTCGAAGATGTGGTTCACCGCCTCGGCCTGGGTGCCGAGCGATGAATAATGGGGGTCCATGGATTCCGGCCCACCGCGAACCCCGATGGTCAGGGTCTGTGCATGCAACGGGCTACAGACAACGGACACAAGCGCGATAACGCCTGCAATGGCATTGATTTTCATCGTCATCCCTCTCCGTGTGTCTTGCATCATTTTTTCATCGACACGACACTTTGCCGATGTTCTATCCGAACTGACTTGTCGCACGCAGTGCTGTCAGGATTCAGGATCCTTCGATTTCATGGATTGCCCGTGAGCCTGACGGTGCGCGCCCCGCCCAGGTCTCGACGGGTGAAGCCCCGCAAGGGCGTGGCGTCGCCTCATTTGGCAATGGCCTCCTCGCCCAGAAAGGCGCCGATGGGCGCCGGCCGCACCGGGGCCTGGCTGCGCAGGCGGCCCGCCGCGGCCGCCGCCTCCAGGCCGCCCGCCGCGGCCACGATCTCAGCGCCGGCAAGCTGGCAATAGCGCCCCTGGCAGCGCCCCATGCCCACCCGGCCAAGGGACTTGGCCCGGTTTGCCTCCGCCCCGCCATAGCTGACGACCTCGCGCAACTGGGCCGCCGTGATGGATTCACAGCGGCAGACCACCGTCTCGCCGGGCAGGCGGCGCACCATATCGGCCGGCCAGGGAAAGGCCCGTGCGATGCCGGCGGCGAAGCGGGCGAGGGTGGCACGCCGGCGCAGGTCCGCCGTGGTGTCGGGGCTGGGACGGCCGAGGTCCGCGAGGCACGCCGCCGCCGCCAGCCGGCCGGACACCTCCGCCCCATCGGCCCCCAGCAGACGCAGCCCGTCGCCGGCGAGATACACGCCGTTTCCGGCGCGTCCCATGTGGTCCGTGCGCGGCAGCCATTGCTGCCAGGCCGCGTCATAGGTGAAGGGGCAGCCCGCCAGGTCCGCGAGCTGCGTCTCGGCCCGCAAGTGCCAGCCGAGGCCCACCGCATCGCAGGCGGTCCGCTGCGCGCGACCGCGCCCGTCACGCCAATGCACGGCGACCGGGCCGGTTGCATCGGTTTCGATCCGCTCCACAGTGCCCCCTGCCCGGTAAAGCCGTCCGAGGCGCGCCCGCATGGCGACACCCCGCGCGGCGAAGACGGGACGGGCCATCAAGCCAGGCAGTCCGGCCGCCTGCTGGGCGAGCGAAGCGGTGTCGAGCACAGCGGCGACGCCGGCACCCATCTTCACCAATTGGGTGGCCAGCAAGGTGAGCAGCGGCCCGGAGCCGGCGAGCACGATCCGCCGTCCCAGCGCCGCCGCCTGTGCCTTCAGGGCGATCTGCATGGCGCCCAGCGTGTAGACGCCCGCGCTTTCCCAACCCGGCACCGGGGCGACCCGGTCGGTGGCGCCGGTGGCGAGGATGAGCCGGTCATAGGCCACCCAATGGCAGCCGTCCTCTCCGAGCACCTGCAACCGCCCGTCGCCGATGGCGAGCACCGAACTGCGCGGCAGATGGACCACCTGCCCGTCGCGCACCATGGCATCGAAGGTGGCGTGAAGCGCGACGGCCTTTGCGGCTTCCGAGCCATAAAGGCTTTCCGGCGGGCGGACGAAGGTCTCGGGCGGGCGGCGATAGATCTGTCCACCGGCCCGCGCGCCCTCGTCGATCACCACCGGGACGAGGCCGGCGGCCGCCAGCGTCTGCGCGGCGCGGATGCCGGCCGGGCCGGCGCCGACCACGGCGATCCTGGGCGTTTGGGCGTGTTTCACAGCCAGTCTCCCGGAGCCTCGGTGAGGAGGTTCATCCCTTCGGACAGGGGCGTGGAGCAGGCCCTCAGCCGCGGCCCCTCCGCCTGCCACACCCAGCAGTCCTGGCAGGCGCCCATGAGGCAGAAGCCCGCCCGCCCTTCCGGTCCGAATTCCGCGCGGCGCAACGCCGGGGCAACGGCGAGAATGGCGCTCAGCACCGTGTCGCCGGACAGCCCCGTCCGGGCGATCCCGTCCAGCGTGAAACGCACGGGCGCGCGCTCGGTCCCGGCGAGCCGGACCAGCCGGCCGGAGGCGGCAGCGGCGCTCATTCCGCAGCCTCCCGTGCTTCCAGACCGGTGCCGGGCATTTCCGGAAAACGGGCACGGACCAGCGCCAGCGCCTCTTCCACGCCGCGCCGCCCGGCCCGGCCTTCCATGCGGCGGAAAATCTCGGTCTTGGCGAAGAAGCGCCAGTGAATGGGCAGGCCGGCGAGGATGTGGGTCAAAAGGTCATAGGCTTCCGGCGTCCACCGGGCCTCATAGCCGTCGCGCTCGGGGCCGAAGTGGAAATGGCCGGTCGGGGCGGGGCGGGCGGCGCGCAGCGCCCGGGTGGCGGCTTCGTCCACCTGCCCGTCGCGGAGGATGACGCCATAGTCGCGCTCCGCCGCTTCCAGCGAGACATAGCCGCGCGCCACATCCTGCGCCACCCGCCAGGGCTCGCGTTCGAGCGGGTTTCCGCGTCCGCCGCCGCCCGCCGAGCGGATTTCCAGCACATCGCCGGGCTGCAGCACGGCCGTGTCGATATTGCCGAGGCGGCGCTCCCCTGGCGTCTTGGGATTGACCACCATGTCGGACAGGCCGGCCGCTCGTCCCCCAAGCACGCCCCAGGGGCGGAAGAAGCTGCGATCCCGGTTGCGCGCGGTGATGCGGCTGTCGGGCGCGAAGACGCGGAATGCCATTTCGGTGGCCAGTCCGCCCCGCCAGCGTCCGGCGCCGCCGCTGTCCCGGGCGAGGCCGTATTTGATGAACTCCACCGGCGTCTCGGTCTCGGTGATCTCAATGGGGGTGTTCTTGAGATAGGCGGCGTCGGCCCCCGAGCCGTTGGTGCCGTCCCGATGGGGCATGCCGCCGCCGCCGCCCACCACCGGATTGACCGCCGCGATCACCGTTCGGTGGGTGCGCTCGTCCGTGGTCATGACGTTGACGATGCAGTTATTGCCCGCCGGCGCGGCCGGCAGCCGGTCGGGCACCACTTGCGAGAAGGCGCCGAAGATGACGGAGCGCAGCCGCGCGCAGGTGAGCGAGCGCATGCCCACCGCCGCCGGGAACACCGGATTGAGCACGGTGCCTTGCGGCGTGATGCAAGTGAAGGGCCGCGTCAGCCCCGTGTTCAGCAGGATCTTCGGGTTCAGGGTGTAGAGGACATAATAGATGCCGACCAGCAGGATGGTGTGGCGCGGGTCCCCGCCCGAGGGCACGTTGAGCGAGGAGGCAAGCTGCGGGTCGGAGCCGGTGAAATCCAGCACCGCCTCGTCGCCCCGGATGGTAAGCGTCAGCTTCAGCCGGCAGGGATTGGCCTCGACCGAATCCTCGTCCGCATAATCCGCGAATTCCCAGGTGCCGTCGGGCATGGCGCGCAGCATCTCGCGGGCCTGTGCCTCGCCGTGGTCCAGCAGCGCCTCGACACCGGCCAGGAACGCCTGCTTGCCGAACTTCTCGGCCATGGCGATGACCTTGCGCTCGCCCGTGTTCAGGGCCCCGACCAGCGCCTTGATGTCGCCGATGTTCAGGTCGGGCTTGCGCACATTGGTGGTCATGATGTTCAGGATCTGGGCGTCGAACACGCCTTCGCGCACCAGCTTCATGGGCGAAAAGCGGATGCCTTCCTGGTGGATCTCGGTCAAGGCGCGCGAGAGCGAGGCCGGCACCGCGCCGCCCATGTCGGTGTTGTGGATGTGCCCTCCGGTCCAGGCAATGATCTCGCCTTCGTAGAAGACCGGCTTCCACAGGTGCGTGTCGGGGGCGTGAGTGGCCACGTAGCAGGCATAGGGATCGTTGGTGAAGCCCACGTCGCCGGGCCGGTAGTCCTCGATCATGTCGATGGCCCGGCCATAGGTCAGGCCGGGATACCATGTGGCGCCGAGATCCATGGGAACGCCGAAGGTCTCGCCTTTCCGGTTCATCAGCATGACCGTGAAGTCCTCCGTCTCCTTGACGAAGGCGGAATGGGCGGTGCGCTGGAGCGTGTGGGCCATGTTCTCCGCGGCGGCGCGGGCATGGTTGGCCAGCACCCGCAGGTTCATTCGATCGAACATGCTTCTTACTCCGCGAAGGTCAGGTGCAGGTTGAAATGGCGGTCGATGCGCGCCTGCGCGCCGGCCGGGATCGCGAAGGTGGTGTCCTCTTGGGCCACCACGGCGGGTCCCTCAAAATGGCCACCCGGGCGCAGGTCCTCGCGCCGATAGAGCCCGACCGGAGCCAGGGCCGAGCCGAGATAGACCGGGGTCCGGCGCTCCGGCACGAGCGCCGCGTCCAACTCGTCTTCCGCCGGAAGCGCAAGGGCCGGTCCCGCGCCGATGGCGGACAGGCGCAGGTTGACGATCTCCATGCGCCCGTGGGGATCATCGAAGTCATAAAGGCGTGCATGGGTGTCGTGGAAGGCCCGGGCCATGGCCGCAAAATCGCCGTTGGCGATCCAGGCCGGCTGAAGCGGCGTCTCGATCTCATAGCTCTGCCCGGCATAGCGCATGTCGGCGAACAGGCGCAGGTCCGCCGGGCCGGCATGGCCTTGGGCCTTCAGCCAGTCCTGGCCTTCCGCCGCCATGTCCGCGAAGGCGCGGCGCAGCTCCGGCATCAGGTCCACTGTGAAGTCCGCAAAGAGGGTGCGGATGAAATCGCCGCGCAGGTCCGCCACCAGCCCGCCGAGCGCCGAGACCACGCCCGGCCGTCGGGGCACCAGGACACGCTTCATGTGCAGCTCGCGCGCCAGGAACGCCCCCAGCATGGGGCCGCCGCCGCCGAACGGCATCAGTGCATAGTCCTGCAGGTCGACACCGGCGCGGGACGCCATCTTCTCGACCTCCACGAACATTTCGGAGATGGCGATGTCGAGGATGGCCTGCGCCGTCGCTTCGACCGGCCGGCCGAGGCGTTCCGCCAGTTTGCTCACCGCTCGTCGCGCCAGCGCCACATCCATGCGAAGCTGGCCATAGGCCATCTGGCTGTGGCCCAGCCATCCGCACACCACCATGGCGTCGGTGACGGTCGCCTGGTCGCCGCCCCGGCCATAGCAGGCGGGGCCGGGCGTCGAGCCGGCCGATTCCGGTCCCACCCGCAGAACGCCCTGCGCGTCCACGCTGGCGATGGAGCCCCCGCCGATGCCGATGGAGCTGACCGAGACGGAGGGAATGTAGAGCGGGAACTCCCCGATCATCTCGCCGGTGCCGAACTGCGCCTCGCCGTCCACGATCAGAGCGAAGTCGGCGGACGTGCCGCCGATGTCCAGGGTCAGGATGCGCCGTTCGCCGGCCTGCCGGGCAAGCCATGCGGCGCCGATCACGCCGGAGGCGGCGCCGGACAGCAGCATGCTGACGCACGCGCGCTTGCCTTCCGCAGCGTTCATGACCCCGCCATTGGACTTGGTCAGCATGGGCCGGGCCGGCACCCCGCGCGAGGCGAGGCGGGCCTCCAGCGCCGACAGGTAGCCGGCAATGCGGGGATGGACATAGCCGTTGAGGACGGCCGTCATGGTGCGCTCATATTCGCGAATGACCGGCCAGACCTCGGCGGAGGTGAAGACGAACAGGTCGGGCGCGAGGCGCACGATCTGCGCCTTGACCTCGGCTTCATGCGCCTCTTTGCGCCAGGCATGGAGAAAGGACACGACGATGCCTGCGGCGCCCTTGGCGCGCGCCGCCTCGACCGCTGCGGCGACTGCGGCGGGATCGGGCTTCTTTGCCTCGCTGCCGTCCGCCCGCATGCGGGCGGGAATGCCGAACACCATGTCCCGCGCGATCAATGGGTCCGGCCGTGCGCAGAACAGCGAATAGGTCTCCGGCATCCGTAGCCGGGCCAGTTCGATCACGTCCTCGAAGCCGGCATTGGTGAACAGCGCCAAAGGCGCGCCCTTGCGCTGGATGATGGTGTTCATGCCCACCGTTGTGCCGTGCACGAAGCGCGAAACGGCCTCGGGCTCCAGGCCCTCGCGCTCCTTCAGTAGTGACAGGCCGGTCAGCAGTTCCGCGCCGGGGTCCCCGGGGGTGGTCAGGACCTTGAGGGAGGCCATCCGGCCCGAGCGGGTTTCGAGCGCGCAGAAATCGATGAAGGTGCCGCCGATGTCGACGCCGATCTTCCAATCGGCCGCGCTGCCTTCACCCGTACCTGGCCCGGTCTTGCCGCTCATGTGCTGTCTCTCCGCCTTCTGGCCAAGAGGCTGGCACAGCCCTTCAGCAAAGATCCAAGAGACAAGCGGGGGAAGCATATAAGCCCGGCTTATGCATCGGGGCCGCCGCCCGCCCATAGATCCAACTTATGGCTTGCGCGCCAGAACGTCTTGGACCCGGCCCGGCCCGCCTTACAGACTGGGGGCGAAGGCCGGTGCCGGGCCGGCGGAGGGAGGCGGTGATGGACGTGATCGTGGTCGGCGGGGGCCTGATGGGAACGGCGGCGACCTTCTTCCTCGCCCGCCGGGGGCTGCGGGTGGCCTTGATCGAGCGCAATCGCGTGGGCACCGGCGCCACCGTCGCCTCCTTCGGTAATATCCGCCGCACGGGCCGCTATCTGCCCCAGTTGCCGCTCGCCCACCGCTCCCGCGCCCTGTGGGGCGAGGCCGAAACGCTGCTGGGGCGGGACGTGGAATTCCGCGTCACCGGCCATGTGCGCTTCGTTTTCGAGGAGGAGAGCCTGGAGGACATGCGCACCTTCGTGTCGGCGGCGCGGCCCTGGGGGCTCCATCTGGAAGAACTGGGGGCCAATGAGATCCGGGCGCGCTTTCCCGGCCTTGCGCCCGGCGCCATCGCGGCCTCCTATTCGCCACAGGATGGCTGCGGCAATCCCCGGCTGATCGCGGCGGCTTTCGCGGCTGCGGCCAGCCGCCTCGGCGCGCAGATCATCGAAGCGTGCAGCGTCGGCGCCGTGGAGCGGGCGGGGGCCGACTTCCGCGTGGTGACCTCCCAGGGCGTTTTCCAGGCCCCGCGCCTCCTCAATACCGCCGGCGCCTGGGGCGCGCGCATCGCGGCCGGCTTTGGCGAGACGGTGCCGCTGACCCCGCGCGCGCCGCAGATGGGGGTGACCGAGCCCCTCCCGCATCGCATCCTGCCCGTGGTCGGGCTTTGGACCCGCCGTCCGGGCACGGACGCCTATCTGCGCCAGGTGGAGCGCGGCAACATCGTCTTCGGCGGCGCGGTGGAGCGGGGCCATGTGGATCTCGACCCCGGCCACGCCAAGCCTGACCCCACCAAGCTGCCGCGTCAGTTGCAGGCGCTGCAGCGGCTGCTGCCGGCGCTCGCCAAGGTGTCGGTGATCCGCACCTGGTCCGGCTGCGAGGGCTATGTGGCCGACATGCTGCCGGTGATGGGGGCCTCGGCGACGACACCGGGCCTCTATCACGCCTTCGGCTTTTCCGGCCATGGCTTCCAGCTCGGCCCCGGTGTCGGCGACGTCATGGCGGAGCTGATCGCCACCGGGCGGACCGAAACCCCGATCCATGATTTTCGCATCGACCGCTTCGCCGCCGCTGCGGCGTGACGCCCACGCATCCGGCCTGAGTGTCCGCCCCTGCCTGGGCGTGTCCCGAGGCGGCTGCCCGCGGTCCTGCTTTGTCAGTTGCGTTCAAGGAGATGATACCCATGACCATCAAGGGCCTGCGTGATCCCGCGCTCGTGCAGGAGGCTTGCCTCATCGGCGGCCGGTGGAGCGCCGCTGCGAGCGGCCGCACGCTGGATGTGATCGATCCCGCCACGCAGGCAGTGCTGGGAACGGTGCCCGATGCCGGCCGCGCGGAAACCCGCGCCGCCATTGAGGCCGCCTCCGATGCCTTCGGCCCGTGGCGGGCCCGCACGGCGGCCGAGCGGGCTGCGCTCCTGGACGCCTGGCACGGCCTGATGCTGGAGCATCTGGAGGATCTCGCGCTGATCCTGACCCATGAACAGGGCAAGCCCTTGTCGGAGGCGCGCGGTGAGATCCGCTATGGCGCCTCCTTCGTGAAATGGTTCGCGGAAGAAGCGCGACGCATCTATGGGGCGACCATTCCCGCACCGATGGCAGACCGGCGCATCCTGGTGCTGAAGCAGCCTGTCGGCGTGTGCGGCATCGTCACGCCCTGGAATTTTCCCAACGCCATGATCACCCGCAAGGTCGCGCCGGCCCTGGCCGCCGGCTGCACCGTGGTCATCAAGCCCTCGGAACTCACTCCCCTTTCAGCCCTGGCGCTCGGCGTGCTGGCCGAGCGGGCGGGCATTCCCGCCGGCGTCATCAACATCGTCACCGGCCAGCCGGCCGACATCGGCGCCGAGCTCACCGGCAATCTGACGGTGCGCAAGATCTCCTTCACGGGTTCGACCCGCGTCGGTGCCCTGCTCATGCGGCAGGCGGCCGACAGCATCAAGCGGCTGAGCCTGGAACTGGGTGGCAACGCGCCCTTCATCGTCTTCGACGACGCCGACCTCGATCTGGCGGTGGAGGGGGTGATGGCCTCCAAATTCCGCAATGGCGGGCAGACCTGTGTGTGCGCCAACCGCATTCTCGTGCAGGACGGCATCTACGACCGCTTCGCGCAGGCGCTCTCCGCGCGCGTCGCCGCGCTGAAGGTCGGCCCGGGGACGCAGGCGCAGACCGACATCGGCCCGATGATCAACACCGCCGCGCTGGAAAAGATCGAGCGCCATGTGGACGACGCGCTCTCCAAGGGCGCCCGGTGCCTGGCACAAGCGCCGGGCGTGCCGCACGGCGGGCACTATGCGACCCCGACCGTGCTCGGCGATGCCGCCACCCACATGCTGCTGGCGAACGAGGAGACGTTCGGTCCGGTCGCGCCTCTGTTCCGCTTCGGTGGCGAGGACGAGGCCCTCAGTATCGCCAATGGCACGCCCTTCGGGCTCGCCGCCTATTTTTTCACGCAGGACCTGCGCCGCTCCTGGCGCGTGGGCGAGGCGCTGGAATTCGGCATGGTGGGCCTCAACACCGGCGCCATCTCCATGGAAGTCGCGCCCTTCGGCGGGGTCAAGCAATCGGGCCTGGGACGCGAGGGCTCCCACCTCGGGATGGAGGAATATCTGGAAGTGAAGGCCTTCCATATGGGCGGCCTCGCCTGAGGCGCCCGCCGCGGGGGAGGGACGACGGCCTGCACGCGGGAGGTGTTCGCGGCCACCCCCCTGGCATCGCGCGCCTAGGAGGGAATGCGGTTACGTCAACGACGGTCCCCTTGGCCCGCCGCAGCGCGGGATGCCGGCCGGCGCCACCCTCCGATTGCTTCGGGTTTGCGGGTCTGAAATGATAAAGACCGGCATAGCTTTGGCTGAAAAAAATGGCACGTTTCGGCGTTCGTGGTCTCACGGTCATTGCGGGTTTCGGCGCGCTGCTGGCCTTCTCGAGCCTGTTGGCCCTCGCCCAAACCGACGCCCCGCCCCCGCGCACGCAAATCGTGCTTTGGGACGTGCCGGCCATCGACACCTTGCCGGACGACGAGACGGGCCGCCTTGCCCGCTATGGCCGCTCCATCATCGAGGCGACCTACGCCCATATCGGCCCCGCCGCTCCGGTGCCGGAGGATCGCTATGCCGGCAACAATCTGGCCTGCGCCAATTGCCATCTGCGCGGTGGCCTGAAGAAGTTCGGCCTGCCCTTGGTCACGGCGTCAGCCGACTATCCCGCCTATAGCGCCCGCACCGACACCGCCATCTCCATCTTCGACCGCGTCAATCAATGCCTGAAGCGCAGCATGAACGGGCGGCCGATGCCGGAGAGCGCGCGGCCGATGCAGGCGATCCTCACGTATCTGCGCGTTCTGTCGACCAATATTCCGGCGGGCGGAACCATCGTTGGTGCCGCTGCGGGCGCCATGGTCGAGCTGGACCGGCCGGCGGACCCGGCACGGGGCGCGGGAATCTATGCCCGCCAGTGCGCAGAATGCCATCGCCGCGACGGCCTCGGCGTCCGGCGCAACGCGGTCTTGCCGGAGATGGGCTATGCCGTCCCGCCCCTGTGGGGACCGGACAGCTTCAATGATGGCGCGGGCGCCGCCCGGCTCATCACCCTCGCCAATTTCGTCCATGACAACATGCCGAACGGCACCTCCTGGGTCGCCCCGACCCTCGCCCCGGACGAGGCCTGGGACGTGGCCGCGTTCGTGATTTCCCAACCCCGGCCCCGGCTGGCGGGCCTTGAGCGCGACTTTCCCGATCTGCTGCTGAAGCCAGTGGACGCGGCCTATCCGCCCTTTGCGGACAGCTTCCCCGCGGAGCAGCACCGCTACGGCCCCTTCGCGCCTATCCGGGCCGAACTCGCCAGGCTGAAGGAACAGCGCGCAGACATCCCCAACCCCAACGCGCAGGGATGGCGAGGGAGTGACCAATCGGGCCGCTCCGCCGCCCCCTGATGGCAGGCGAGCGCCCGCAGCGGTGAGCTTTGCGCGGGCGTGGGGCAGGTGAGGACGGTGAGGACGGGAGATCGTGTCCCATGGCCTGGTGCGGGTGCAGGCTGATGGATTTGCTCGCTCAAACGATCACAGAACAAAGTAAGTTCGCTTCCCTCCTCTTGCGCCGTGGCGGCGGGGATCAGCCGGTGACGGCCCCGGTGGCAAAGCTGCTGGGTTCGGCCACGACCACGCGATTGCGGCCCGCGGCCTTGGCTTCATAGAGGGCGTGGTCGGCGGCCGCGATGAGAGTGCCCCAGGTTGAGGGACAGGGGCCGTTCACCGCGATGCCGAAGCTGGCAGTGATGCGCAGCGGCTTGTCCAAGCCAAGCTCCAGCTCATGCGCGGCGAGGCGGACCCGCAACCGTTCGGCGAGTTGCAGGGCGTCGGCCTCCTTCACCATGATCAGGAATTCCTCGCCGCCAAACCGGATGCATGGATCGCTCTCGCGCAGCTCCGTGCGGAGCAGATGGCCGAGCGCGCTCAGCACCTTGTCGCCGGCCAGGTGGCCATGCCGGTCGTTGATGCGCTTGAAGTGGTCGATGTCCAGCATGATGGCGGCCATCCCTGCTTCCGGTGTCAGGGGCAGGAGGTGGTCGAGCCGTGCCCGGTTCCCGAGCCCCGTCAGGGGGTCGCGCTCGGCAAGGCCGCGCAGATCGGCGGCGAGGCGCTCGGTGAGCAGGCCCGACACGAAAAGAGCCAGCGCGAAATAGCACAGGATCTGGACGAAGAAGACCAGGGCCAGCCGTTCCGGCGGTGCGACCCCGGCCAGGATGAGGGCGAGCCCAAGGAGGAAGGAGAGCGCGAAGACGACCAGCAGTGCGGTCAGGAGGGTGCGCGAGCGCAAGGGCTCAGCGGCGTCGTCGCGGTGGATGTTCAAGGCCGCGGCCGAAAGGAAACCCAAGCTCGCCAGATGGAAGATCGTCGCGCGCCGGAGATCCAATGCCAGGGATCCGGTGGCGGCCGCGAGCACGAGGCAGCCAAGGGGCACCACCACCACGATCCAGCCGTCGCGCGCCCGCTTGTGTCCGCGGCTCAGCCGGCACAAGCCCGCCCAGAGCAGTCCGTAGCCGGTTATGCCCAACCAGAGGCTGGCGCCTTCCCACACCTCCGTCGCCAGCCGGTTCTGCGCGCCCATGGCCGCCAGGAAGGCGCCGAGCGCCTGTGTCCCGTAGCCCATTCCGAGCCAAGTCAGGGCGCCGGGCTTCACGCCGAGGCGGCGAAAATGGAAGAAGGCGCCGCAGCCCGCCAGAAGCACCGACACGTGCAGCATGAGAACGGTTGAGAGGTTGAGTTCGATCATGGGCGGTGGCTGAAAGGCGCAGGCGGGTGACTACGATACCACGAACGGAGCCTTAGACCCGTGCGGATGGCGGAAGGGCAGCGCTGTCCCGCCGGCAACGTGAGCGCCCCTAAACCCTCGGGGCGGCCGGCGCCTCGTCTTCCTGATCGTCCGCATGCCCTTGAGAGGTCAAAGGCACCGGGCGTCGTGGGTCATATGCGATATGACGTGGTGGAACATAAGTCCCGCCCGGTCATTGGCCTTGGACAGGCAAGGAGCAGGACATGACCGAGCGCGCCCACCACGAAGCCTATGACCAGCCCGTGGGAGGGTGGGGGTCCGTCAAGTCGCTGGCCAAGCATTCGCTGGAGGAGAGGGCGGTGGCCGCCTTGGCGCCGCTGATGACGGACCACAACAAGACCGGCGGATACATGTGCACCAGCTGCGCCTGGGCCAAGCCCGCGCAGCCTCATGTGGCGGAGTTCTGCGAGAACGGCGCCAAGGCGACGTTCTGGGATGCCACATCCGACCGCGCCACGCCCGATTTCTTCGCCCGCCACACCGTGAGCGAACTGCTCGGCTGGTCGGACCATGATCTGGAGAAGCAGGGCCGCATCACCCATCCCCTGCGCTATGATCCGGCGACCGACACGTATTTGGAAGTGCCGTGGGAGGCGGCGTTTACCGAGATTGGCGCCCAGTTGCGCAACTTCCCGCCGCAGGAGGTGATCTTCTACGCGTCCGGCCGCGCTTCGCTGGAAACCTCCTACATGTACCAGCTGCTGGCGCGGCTCTATGGCTGCAACAACCTGCCGGACAGCTCCAATATGTGCCACGAGACCACGTCCGTGGCCCTGCCGCCCAGCATCGGCACGTCCGTGGGCACGGTGCTGCTGGAGGATTTCGACAAGACCGACTGCATCTTCGCCTTCGGCCAGAATGTGGGCTCAAACGCCCCGCGCATGCTGCATGTGCTCCAGGAGGCGCGGGAGCGCGACGTCCCCATCGTCGTGTTCAACCCCTTGCGAGAAAAGGGCTGGGAGGAATTCGTCAATCCCCAGCGCCCGGGCCAGATGCTCACCAACAGCCCGACCCCCATTGCCACCCAATACTACCAGGTGCGCGCGGGCGGGGACATTGCGGCCATGCTGGGCATGGCGAAAACGCTTTTCGCCCTGGAGGACGAGGCCCGCGCGGCTGGCGGCGCACCGGTGCTCGACCGGGACTTCATCGCCACGCATACCGATGGCTTTGCCGCCTTCGAGGTGCTGGTGCGGGAGACCGGCTGGGACGAGATCCGCCTCGCCTCCGGCCTGTCGCAATCGGCCCTGGAGGCGGCGGCGGTGACGTTTTCCCGCGCCAAGGCGGTGATCGGCATTTACGGCATGGGCCTCACCCAGCACCGCCTCGGCATCGACAATGTGCAGATGCTGGTGAACCTGCTGCTCATGGGGGGCCATATGGGCAAGCCTGGCGCCGGCATCTGCCCGGTGCGGGGCCATTCCAATGTTCAGGGCCAGCGCACCGTCGGGATTGCGGAAAAGGTGGACCTTGTCCCGCTCGACCGCATGGCCGAGCAGTTCGGCTTCGACCCGCCGCGCCAGGACGGCCTCAACACGGTGGAGGCGTGCGAGGCGATGGTCGAAGGGCGGCTGCGGGCCTTCATCGGCCTCGGCGGCAATTTCGTGCGCGCCATTCCCGAGCGCACCTTGATGGAAGAGAAGTGGCGGGGGCTCGATCTGTCCGTCCAGGTGGCCACCAAGCTCAACCGCACCCATCTCGTCACCGCCCGCACCACCTTCCTCCTGCCGACCCTGGTGCGCTCGGAGATCGACCTGCAGGCGAGCGGGCCCCAGATCGTCACCATGGAGGATTCGACCACCTGCATTCACGCCTCGCGCGGCAAGTTCGAGCCGGCGGCGCCGACCCTCCTGTCGGAACCCCGCATCGTGGCGGAGATCGCCAAGGCCACCTTGCCGCCCAACCCGCGCGTGCCCTGGGACGATTGGGTGGCGGATTATGGCCGGGTGCGCGAGGCCATTGAGGCGTCCTTTCCGAAAGACTTCCATGATTTCAATGCCCGGCTGGACACGCCCGGCGGCTTTCCCCGGCCCGTTCCAGCCCGCGAGCGCATCTGGGAGACCCCCAACGGCAAGGCCAATTTCCACATTCCCGCCGGCCTGTGCGCAAGCTTCGACGATGGCGCGGATGCGGACATTCTGCGTCTCGTCACCCTGCGCTCCAACGACCAGTTCAACACCACCATCTATGGCTATGTGGATCGCCCGCGCGGGCTCAGCGGCTCGCGCATGATCATCATGATGAATCGCGACGACCGGCTGCGGCTCGGCCTCGCCGCCAATGGGGAGGCCCGCATCGTGACCGCGGTGGAGGACGGCATCCATCGGGAAATGACTGGCTTCCAGGTGATCGATTACGACCTGCCGCCCGGCACCTGTGCCTCCTACTACCCCGAATGCAATGCCCTGATGCCGCTTTGGCACCATGACCGGGAATCCAAGACGCCGGCCGCCAAGTCCGTGCCGGTGCATGTCCTGCCGGCCTGAGGCGGGGTGGGAGGGCGGAAGGTCCGCCCGCCCTTGTCCACCGGCACGCGCGGCCTTTCGGGGAACCCTTTGCCGCGCGTGCCGTTGCGTAAGGCAGCGCCGGAGCGCGGGGCGCGTGCGCTCTGGCCGGGCCTTACCCTTCCGGGCGGCCCTCCCGCTCGCGGCGTTGCGCCTTGCCGTCAGTTGCCCGGAGGCCGGAATGGATGACATCCCCTATTGCGGACCCGCCCCCGTGCCGGAGGCGCTGTGGGCGAGTTGGAACCTCGCTTTGTGGCCCATCCTCCTGTCCCTGGCCCCGCTCCTCGCCGCGCTGTGCCTCCCCCGCATGCGAAAGGGACCGGCGGCCCTCGCCGGGGCGGCCCTGTGCGTGGCGTTCGTCTCGCCCTTGTGCGCGCTGACGGTGGCGCTGTTCTCGGCGCGGGCGGTGCATCACTTGGTGCTGGTGCTGATCGCCGCGCCGGCGCTCGCCCTGGCTTGGCCGCGGGCGCTTCCCGGCGGGTGGACAGTGGGCTTCCTCGGCCTGTCGGGCATGCTGTGGCTGTGGCATCTGCCGGCGGCCTATGGGCTCGCCTGGAGCAGCACCCCCTTCTACTGGCTGATGCAGGCGGGCCTGGTGGGCGCGGCTGTCCTGTTCTGGTCCCATGTCTTCCACGGCGCGCAGGCATGGGAGCGCCTCTCGGGCGCGGGGGTGATCCTTGCCGTGGCGGGACAAATGGGGCTGATCGGCGCCATCCTCGCCTTCGCGCCGCGCCTCATCTATCCCCAGCATCTGGGCGTGACCTTGCCCTATGGCCTGGATGCCCTGGCGGACCAGCAACTGGCCGGCCTCGTCATGTGGGTGCCGGGCATGGTGCCGCTGGCGGTGCTCAGCCTCCTGCTGCTGCGGCGCGGCTGGCGGGAGGCGGCGCAAGCATGATCGCGCTCCTCAAGGCCGTCCATATCGCGGCGCTCAGCCTGTGGTGTGCCGGGCTCATCGCGCTGCCGGTGGTGCTGCATGCCTATGGTCGGCGGGAGGAGGTGCGCACCCAGGCGGGCTTCTCCGAATTCCGGCTGCTGATCCATGCCGCTTATACCCGCATCGTGACCCCCGCCGCGATCCTCGCCATCATCGCCGGCACGGTTCTGTTCTTGACGCTGGAGCTGCGGGATTACTGGCTGATGGCCAAGCTCGTGGCGGTGGTGGGCATGGTGCTGGTCCATGCCTGGCTTGGGCATCTTGCCGTCCAGGCCTCCGAGGCGCGGGGCGACTATGACATGCCGCCGGCGGCGTTCATCGCGCTGCCGGCCGGCTTCCTGTGCATGGGGGCGGTGCTCTTTCTCGTCCTCGCCAAGCCCGACCTGCAGCCGCTGGTGGATGCGTTGCCGCAGGATCTCAAGACCCCTCAGGACCGGTCTTTGCCGTCGGTGCTGGTGCCGATTTGATAGTCGAAGACGAGCTTCCCCCCATGCCAGCCGGTCAGCGCGGTCATCCCCGCCGCCACCAGCGACAGGGCCAGCCCCACCGGCAGCACCGCTCCGTCGGGGTTGCCGATGCGCACCAGCCAGTTGGCGCCGAGGATCGAGAGCAACATCACTGCGAGGATGAAGTGCGTCCAGCTGGACGAACGGTTGCGGATGCCGCGCACCAGCAGCAATTCGGCAGCCCCGGTGAGGCCCGCCAGCACGCCCATCACGAAGGCGCCGAACACCGCATAGCCGGCCGCATGGGACCAGAAGCTCGACCCGGTCCACAGATAGAGCAGGTCCGCGCCCAGCGTGCAGAAGGACAGCGCGATGGGAAAGGCCACCAGCATGGCGTGGAGGGGATGGCCGGCAAGGGCGATGCGGGATTCGGTGTCCTCAAGGGCCCGCCGTTCCTCCAGCGGGTCCAAGAGGGGGGCGCGCGTCTCCATGCAATGTCCTTTGCGTCAAAGGGGGCCTCTCCGGTGAAGTGCGCGGCGCTGCTGGGGGTTCCCCTTCTGCTGGCAGGATGCCGGGGGCCGCTCTCCGCGCTTTCCCCCGCGGGGCCGGTGGCGCAGGACGTGGCCGGGTTGTGGTGGGCGATGTTGACCGGGGCGGCGGGGCTTACCGGGATGGTGCTGGCGCTGGTGGCCATGGGCTTCGGCCGGCCCCGGCAGGTGCGGGAAGGGCGCTGGTCTTTCGGGCTCGGGGTCTGGTTCCCGCTCGGCGTGCTCACCCTCGCCCTGGCGGGGGCCATCTGGGTGGGTGAACGCATCCTGCCCCATGGGCCGGCGCTGGAGGTGCGCGCCCATGCCCGGCAATGGTCCTGGACCTTCACCCATGAGGGTCCCGACGGCCCGGTGGAAACGCAAGGCGTGCTCCATGTGCCGGCGGGCCAGCCGGTGGACGTGCTGATCACCGCCGCCGATGTGATCCATTCCTTCTGGGTGCCCCGGCTCGGCGGCAAGATGGACGCCATTCCCGGGCGGACCAACCGCCTGCGCATCCAGGCGGACCGCCCCGGCACCTATGAGGGCCTGTGCGCGGAATTTTGTGGCCTGGACCATGCCGACATGCGCTTCGACGTGATCGCCCACGATCCGGCCCTGTGGCCCCCGCGGCTGACGCAGGCGCCCCGCCCATGACGACGCCATCCCTTTCGCCAACCCCTTCGCCGCCCCCTTCGCCCCAGCCGTCCGAGATGGTTCCGCACGGCGCCAATCCCCGCCGCCGGGCGCTCGCCCTTCACCGGCAGCTCGATGCCGTCTGGCGCAACGATCCCGGCCTCATGGGCCAGGTCACCAGCCTCAGCCATGCCACGCTCGGCCTGCGCTTCATGGCCACCGCCTTCGTCTTCTTCGGCATTGGCGGGTTGCTGGCCATGCTGATCCGGGCGCAACTGGCCACCCCGCACGGCGCCTTCCTCGACAACGGGCTCTACAACCAGATCTTCACGATGCACGGCAGCATCATGATGTTCCTGTTCGCCATCCCGTTGCTGGAGGGGCTGGCCATGTTCCTCTTGCCGAAGATGCTGGGCACGCGGGACCTCGCCTTTCCCCGCCTCTCGGCGCTCGGCTATTGGTGCTATCTCCTCGGCGGCACCATCCTCATCGCCGCGCTGCTGGCGGGGGTGGCGCCGGCGGAGGGGTGGTTCATGTACACGCCCCTCTCCGGCCGCGCCTATGCGCCGGGAATCAATGCGGATGTGTGGCTGCTGGGGGTGACCTTCGTCGAGATTTCCGCCCTTTCGGCCGCCATCGAGCTGATGGTCTCCATCCTGCGCCTGCGGGCCCCGGGCATGAAGCTGACCCAGATGCCGCTCTTTGCCTGGTACATGCTGGGCACGGCGGCCATGATGCTGGCGGGCTTTCCCCCGCTCATCCTCGGCTCGGTGCTGCTGGAACTGGAACGCGCCTTCGGCTGGCCCTTCTTCGATCCGACGCGGGGCGGGGATCCGCTTTTGTGGCAGCACCTGTTCTGGCTGTTCGGGCACCCGGAGGTCTACATCATCTTCCTGCCGGCGGCGGGGGTGCTTTCCACCATCATCCCGGTGCTTTCGCGCACCACCATCGTCGGCTATGGCGCCATCGTCGCGGCCATTTTGGGCATGGTTTTCTTGAGCTTCGGGCTGTGGGTGCACCACATGTTCGCGGTGGGCATTCCCCATCTGGCGCTCGCCTTCTTCTCCGCCGCCTCCATGCTGGTGGCGGTGCCCACCGCCGTGCAGGTCTTCTCCTGGATCGGCACATTGTGGCGGGGGCGGCCACAGCTGAAGCTGCCCATGCTCTATGTGCTGGGCTTCTTCCTGACCTTCGTCATGGGCGGGCTCACGGGGGTGATGCTGGCGGTGGTGCCGTTCAACTGGCAGGTGCACGACACCGCCTTCGTGACGGCGCATCTGCATTATGTGCTGATCGGCGGCTTCGTCTTTCCCATGCTGGCGGGGGTGACGTGGTGGATGCCCATGATGAGCGGGCGCACCCGCATCAAGGGCCTGGGCGAGGCAGCCTTCGTCCTGATCCTGGTGGGCTTCCACGGTACGTTCTTCCTGATGCACCTGACCGGCCTGATGGGCATGCCGCGCCGCATTCCCTCCTATGCCGGCAATCCCGAATGGGTGCTCCTCAACCTCGCCTCGTCCTTCTTCGGCTTCGTCATGGCCATCGGCTTCGCGACATTCCTGATCGATGTCGCCCTTCAGGCGGGGCTGGGCAAGCGCAGCCGGCGCAATCCATGGGGCGCGCCCACGTTGGACTGGGCGCTGGCCCTGCCGCCGCCCAACTACAATTTCGCTTCCCTTCCCGGACCTCATCTGCAGGCGCGGGCGGAGGGCGCGGCCCTGCCGCTGGCGCGCGGGGAGGGGATGCTACCCGGGGCGCCGCGCGGCCTGCGCGAGATCCTCGTCACCTCCGTGGGCACGGCGCAGCCGGAGCATGTGGCGATCCTGCCCTTCAACACGCGGCTCCCGCTCCTGCTGGCGCTCGCCATCTGTGCCTTCGTGCTCTTGATGCTGTTCGGCCAGTATGCGCTGGCGCCGTTGGCGCTCATTCCCGTGGCGGGCCTCATCTGGATCTGGGCGCGCCGGGCGCCCGCCCCGCTGCCCGGCCTTGAGGGGGTGGACGTGGCCCCAGATCTGCACTTGCCCTTCGTGCCGGGCCATGGGCCGACCTTGACCCAGAGCGGCCTGCTCGCCCTGCTGTTCGCCGACGGGGTCTTCTACGCCTCGCTGCTGTTCGGCCTTGCCTATCTCGGGGTCGTGACGCCCGGCACACCGCCGCCCTGGCCTTTGGAGGGCATGCCCCTGCCTATGGGCGTTGCGGCCGTGCTGGGCCTGCTGGCCCTGGCCGCCGCCAGCGCCCGCGGCCTCAGCCGCACGCCGGCCGGCCGGCCTGTGACCGGCCTCCTCGCTGGAGCGGTGGCCGCCAATGGCGGAGCGCTCGTCGTGCTCGGGGGAATCGCCCTTGTGCTCCTGCCCGACCCCACCCGCCACGCGGCGGATGCGGTGCGCATGGCCATCTTGGCCTATGCCGGGCTTCATGTGGCCGTTGCGCTGCTCTTCAGCGCCTTCGCGCTGGAGACGGCCTGGCGCGGGATGCCGGCCGCTGGCGCGGTGCGCGCCTGGAGCATCTGGCAGGGCTTCACGCTGGTCGTGGCCGCAATTGGCGCGGCGGCGCTGTTCGCTCAGGCAGGTGTCCCGTGAGCCGGCGGCCGGGACCGGCCTGGCTCGGCTGGCTGATCGCCGGGCCCACCCTGTGGGCGGTCGCCTTCTCAGCCTCTTATGGCCTTCACGGCCTTGGCTGCGCCCTGGGCTGGCCTGCGATCGCCATCGGCCCCGTGAGCCTGGACCGCGCCGTCATCCTGCTGGTGGGGCTGGCAACGCTGGCAGCGTGCCTCGCCTTGCTGGCGCGGGTGAAGGCGCATCTCGGGTCGGAAGCGGCACTGCCCCGCCTCGGGCTCTGGATCGGTCTCGGGGCGACGGCCTTCACGCTGGCGCCGGTGCTGGTGGCCTCCACCTGCTAGAGCCCGATCCGAGGATTGACGCAAACTGGTCGAAGCGCGCGAGGCTACCAGGTGGGCAGGCGGATGACGTTCTTCACCTGGTCGGTCACCGAGGCGAGCGCGGTGCGTGTGGCATCCACCGTGCGGTCCAGGAGGTTGGGCTCGGGCGGCGGCTGATGGGAGAGCGGCTGGGGCGGGCGCAGGCTCGCCGTCGTGCCGGCGCTGGTGGCCGGGGCCGCTGCATTCACCACGGGGGCGGCGGTTCGGGTGGCGGGATCGCGGCTGTCGCAGGCCGGATTGCAGGCGTCGAAGCGCTCGACCCCCGCGGGCAGGGCGGGCGGCGTCGGCAAGGTGGAGCGGACCGCCACGGCCTTTACGTTCGGCACCGGCAGCGAGGGGCGCGGCACCGGCTCGGGCGCGGGCGCCGCGGCAAGCGCCGCGGGGGCGGCCGGGGCAGGGGAGGGGAATTCAAACAGGCCCGGCTCGGCCGGCGCGGGGCTGCTGCTGGCCCAAGGGTGGGGCGCCGCGTCGCGGGCGGGCAGGAGGCGCGGCAGGACACCCGCCCCGAACGCCGCCACCGCGCATCCGGCGAGCGCGAGGCCGGCGATGCGCGCGGTCAGGGTCCGCGGACGCAGGAAGTGGCGAGGGAACAGATCGGGCACGGCGGTCGCTCCTGTTGAGCCAGGTCCATCATGTCACCGCAGCCTTACGGCACCATTACCGCCGGGCAGGGCATGCGCGGCCGGACGCCACGCTTCAAAGCCTGTTCTGGGCGGTGACCGCGGCGATTTTTGGTCGCTCCCGTGGCCGTGCGCGACGCTGAGCCGACTGAGTGTAAGCTCATGTTTCCGGCCCGCTTTCCGCCACAATTCACCGATGCCGTCCGGTCTCCCGCCGCCCCCGGGGGGCGTCACGCTTGCGCCCCTGCAACACGGCCCCTTGCAGACTTCAAGGAAACCTCCTATCCCACGGCGGCTTTTTTCGCCTTCGCGGCGCGCCACCGACCACCATTGAGAGAGAACGATGGCCAAAGAGAAATTCAACCGCTCGAAGCCGCACTGCAACATCGGCACGATCGGCTCCGTCCGCTCCCGCGCGGGGATTTGTGGCCTCGGCCCTGCGCCGCGTGGGCAACAGGTTCTCCCATCAGCACCGGCCGAACCAGAACCGGATCGGTGCGCCTGGGCCTTCAGCCTCCTCTGCTAACGGGCGCGAGGTGCGTTATTCCCCGTCCCGTCGGACACCCGCCCCCAACACCACCCGTCAGGCCGCTCCGGACGCGCCCCTCCTTGGTGCCAGGTGAGACAAACATAACAGAGGTCTGGCGAAATAGGAATATGGTCTAGGATAAAATTCTCTAAACTCTCTGCACTGCCCCAGGTTCGCTCCCGCTCCGCGTGGGGCGATTCTGCGCGCCGGAACCCGCAAGAGGGAGGGGCAGCCGTATCCCTGTCGCCTCCCATTTCTGCCTGTGGAAAAGTGATGACGCCGTAAGTGTATGATATTCATATATAAAATTCGGATCGTGGTGGTGTCATCCACATGACGGCGCTCCCGCCCGGACAAATCGAGAAGAGGGGAGTTGCAATCCCCGCCAGCATTTGGCATACGAACGCACCGCTGGCCGAGACATCGGGTCGGCAGATGGATGCGGGTGTAGCTCAGGGGTAGAGCACAACCTTGCCAAGGTTGGGGTCGAGGGTTCGAATCCCTTCGCCCGCTCCAAATTTTCCCAATAAAATCTGATAGTTAGCAAACGCCCTTCGGGGCGTTTTCTGCTTAGATTCGCCCTCGAACGCGACATTCTGAGCAGAATCTATGCTCCCGGAAGAAAATTCCCGGATGCCATGGCGTGCGTTCGGCAGCTTTCTAAGCGGCGGCGCTGCACCGCTGCGCTGCGCGTGGCGGCGCCCGGAACGGCCGCGATGCAAAGCCCGTCTGCAACTCTCGACGTAGCCGCAACTTTGAGTATCAATATCCAGAAGCTACTCAACACGCCGGAGCCCGAATGGCTGCGCCGTTTTCCACCTCGATCGAGTTGCGCCACCTGCGCTACTTCGTTACGGCCGCCGAGCACGGAAGCTTCCGCAAGGCCGGGGTGGCTCTTGAGGTCAAGGAATCGTCGATCAGCCGGAGCGTGCGTGACCTGGAGGACGAGATTGGCGTCTCGCTGTTCATCCGGCACTCAAGTGGGGTGAACCTCACTCTGGCGGGGCAGCGCTTTTTGAACCGCACCCGCCAAGCGCTCGATCAAATCCGCGAGGCGACGGTGGAAGCGGCTGCGCTCGGGCGGGCCGAGGAAGGCCACCTTAAAGTTGGGCTGTTCTCGAACCTGTCCTCCGGCTTTCTGCGCGACCTGTTCCAGACCTATGACAGCCGCTATGCGGGTGTTCACATCGACTTTGTCGAAGCGCCTGCGGAGAGTCACGCGGCCGCGATACGGCGGTTTGATCTCGACGCTGCATTCGTGCTGGGCCGGCAAAGCTGGCCGGACTGCGATGCGATTTCCTCGTGGAGCGAACCGCTCCTGTTCGCGCTGCCGCGGCTTCATCCCCTGGTCCAAAGGGATGTGCTGTCCTGGCGCGATCTCGTGGATGAGACCTTTCTTGTCCGCACCGAAGGCTCCGGCAATGAGGTGCGCGGCTTCCTCGAACGCAAATTCCGGGAACTCGACATCTCGCCGCGCATCAGCACGCAGCAGGTCGCGCGCTATAGCCTTCTCGGTCTGGTCGCCACGGGACGCGGAATCGTGCCGGTGCTTGAGTCGGAAACGGTCATCGGTCTGCCGGAGGTGGTGTTCCGCCCTCTCGCCGGCGAGGCGATCCCGTTCTCCGTGATTTACTCGACTCGCAACGATAACCCGGCAGTACGCACCTTGCTCAGCCTCACACGGAAGATGACCCAGCAGCGGGCAGCGGCGCACTGATGCTCGCAGCGCCGCCAGCCTCGCGGCGCGCCTTGGCAAACTCGCGATCGGTGGCGATGAAGCGCTCCAGCATTGGCGCGATAAGCTTCACGGGATCCGGAGCGGGCTGACCAGTTTCCCGCGCGAGCACCTCGGCATAGGCGACAAGATCGCGGTGCAGCGCGCCAGGCAGTGACAGCGCCACCTTCACCGGCCTGTCGTTCGTGATCGATCTGAGTTTCAGCTTCGCCATGGTCAGTACCTGTAGGGTTCGAGCACGAGGTCACGGGTGACCATCACCCGCACCGGGAAGCCGGGCCGGATGGTCAGGGTGGGTGCGACGTTCAACTGCCGATGGATGATCTCCTGGCCGGCATCGTTGATGGTGTCCTGCGCCCCGCTTTGGAGCGCCTGGATCAGTTCGTCCTGGTCATCCATGGCCAGTTCGGTGCTGACCGAGAGCAGCGTCGATAGCCCGATCGCCTTGGCGAGGTCCCACCAATGCATGTCGACGCCGTCCTCGAGGCCGGCATGGCCCTGCGCATCCGTGCCGGGCTGGCGCTCCAGCACGATGGAGCGGCCATTGGGGAAGATCAGCCGGTTCCAGACCAGCAGGATGCGGCGCTGTCCGAAGCCGACGCCATTGTCGTACTGGCCGAGCAGCCGCGTGCCTTGCGGGATGATCAGAATGCGGCCGGTCGGGCTGTCATAGACGTTCTCGGTCACCTGCGCGGTGATCTGGCCGGGCAAGTCGGAGCGGATGCCGGTGATCAGCGCGGCCGGGATGACGGCGCCGGCTTGCAGAACATAGGGTGACGCCGGCGCCATGACCCGATCGGACGCGACCACACGTCGATCGACAGTGGCATTGAGGAAGGTGAGTTGGCGATCCTGGGGTGAGGGCGCGCCACCGGGCCCTGCAGTGCCAAGGCCGCTGGAGCCGGAAGCACCCGTCACTGACGACGACGGCGCGCGAGCCTGCGCAGCCTGGAAGAACACACGGCTGGTGCGCGCGGCTTCCTGTTCGGCGAGACGCCGCTGCTGCTCGGGATCGGCCTGTGGCGCTGTCATTGTCGGCGGCACGACGGGCTGGCCGCGGTTTTGTGCTTCAAGGATCGGCCGACCGAGATCGCCGGGCAACGGCGGACCCAGGATCGGCCCGGTGTAATCGCGCGGCAGGCCGGCAAGACCATCTGCGGCGGAGCGGTTCTGTGTGGAATAGAGCTCCTCGCCGCCAGGGCCCTTGTCGCGACCCTGCAGCGCGTAGATCAGGGCACCGCCAAGGCCGAGGCTGAAGACCAGACTGACACCGGCGAGGACCTTGCGCGAGAGACGCGTGACGCGGGGCGGCTCGGGACGCAGCCGCATGGCGGCGGCGTGATCGACGGCCGGAGCGCCGAGATCGGCCTCGAGGTCATGATTGTCGGAGTTGTTCATGATGCCGGCCTCCCGTCCGTGCGCTCGATCCGCACCTTCTGCGGACGCTCGCCGCCGCCGAGGCGCAGCTCGGCCGCGCCGAACAGCCGATCGACGATAAGGATGTTCTGGTGGATGCGGCTGTTGACGATCTGGGCCTCACCGCCGGAGCCGATGACGAAGAGCGGTGGCATCTCGCCCTGAATGACGCCGCGCGGGAACTCGACATACACCTTGCGCCCGTCGTCATAGACGGCCATTGGCCGCCAGGGCGGCGTGTCTCCGGAGAGCGCATAGCGGTAGTTGCGGGTCGCGAAGCTCGGGATGACCGGTGCCGCCGGAACACTGGGTCGCTGCGCTCCCGTAACCTGCGGATAGGCCCAGGCGACGGCCGGCATGTAGGGCTTCTCGCCGGCACGCAGCTCGATCATATAGCTGCGCCGGTCGGTAGTGATGACAAGGTTGGTGGAGATGTCCGCCCGCGTCGGCTTCACCAGCACATGCACGCGCCGGTTCACCCCTTCGCCGCTCTCCGTGTCGCCGATGATCCAGCGCGCGGTGTCGCCCGCCGCGATCGGTCCGCTGCCGGTCAGGCTCTCGCCCGGCTCCAAGGCGATATTGGTGATCTGGCCGGGCGCAGCATAGACTTGATAGAGCGCACCGTCGCTCCAGGGATAGATCTGGATGGCGTTGTAGTAGCCCTCGCGGCGCGGCTCGACCCGCGCGGCGGCATTGGCATTCTCCACACGGGCGACGGGCGTTTTGGCGTCCGTGCCGCCCTTGGCCGGCGTCCAGGCGGGCGGCGTGTGGAGCGGACGAGGCCGCTCATCGGTGACAACGGCTGGCACGGCCGGCAGCGCCGGCACGTCACTATCATAGCTGATCTGCGGCGGCTTCGGAGCCGAGGCGCAGCCGCCCAGCGCGCTTGCGGAGAGCAGGAGAACCGCAAAGGCGGATCGGTGGAAAGCCGGAGATGTGGATTTACGGAAAGACGTGTTCACTGGCTCATCTCCCGCGACCAGCTGATGGCGTTGACATAGATGCCGGGCGGATTGGTGCGCAGGCGCTCGGCATCGCGCGGCGGCTGGATCACCAGCGTCAGGATCGCGCTCCAGCGCTCGGTGGCGGCAAGCTGGCCGTTCTCATAGCGCCGCTCGATCCAGGCGAGACGGAAGGAATCCGGCGAAGCTCGGATCACGCTGGAGACCTCGACCGCGATCTGCTGCTTGCCGACCCGCGTGAAGGGATCGTTGGCGCGGGCATAGTCGTTGAGCGCAGCGGCGCCGCGATCGGTGGTGAACTCATAGGCCCGAAGCCAGTTCTGCCGCACGATGACGGGATCGGCCGGCAGGCTGCGCACCTGCTCGATGAAACGGGCGAGATGCCAGGCAATCTGCGGATCGGTCGGGCGATAATCGCCGGTTGCAGGCCCTACGGCCTGCGTCTGTCCAAGACGATCCACCTCGACCACCCAGGGCACGACGGTGCCCCTTGTCGATTGCCAGATCAGGGCTGAGGCAAAGCCGGCCGAGAGAAGCAAACTGCCAAAGGCCATCAGCCGCCAGTTCTTGGCCTGCACACGGGCCGAGCCGATGCGCTCGTCCCACACCTGTGCTGCCTTCTGATAGGGCGTGACCGGCTCGGGCGAGGTGCCGTAATGGGTCGCGGGTCGCTTGAAGAGGCTCATGAGCGGTCGCTCTCAGACAGTGAGACGGAAGAGCCGCCGGCATGGCTGTCACCGGAGCGCACAGCATGGGCGGCGGCGGAGACGCCGTGGCGAAGCGACTGGCCGCGCTTCATGCGCTTTGCCCAGTCGGGCACCTCACTGGCGGAGGAGGCTGAGGCCGTACCGTTGATGGCGTTCGCGAGCGGTGAGACGGCGGCGGAGCCTGCGGCTCGCGCGACGCCACCCAGTCCCGAGGCGACACCCGCCATGCCGGACTGTCCGGCCGCACCGATGCTGTAGGCTGTCGCTCCGCCCCGCGCCGCAGCCGCCGTCGCCGAGAGCGCAGCCCCGCCGCCCCGGACGGCGAGGCTGGCGGCACCGCCCGCTGCCATCAGGGCGCCACCGGCGGCGAGGCCTGTGCCGACAGCGGCCCCCGCGCTCAGCTGCGGGCCACCGGAGACAAGGCCGGCTGCAATGCCGGGACCGAAGATGCCGAGACCAAGCAGCGAAAGGGCAGCCAGCACGATGGCCATGGCGTCATCGACGGTCGGCGTCTGACCGCCAAAGCCGGCGGTGAACTGGCCGAACAGGGTGGAGCCAATGCCGATGATGACGGCAAGCACCATGACCTTGATGCCGGAGGAGACGACATTTCCCAGCACCCGCTCGGCCATGAAGGCGGTCTTGCCGAACAGGCCGAAGGGGATCAGCACAAAGCCGGCGAGCGTCGTCAGCTTGAACTCGATCAGGGTGACGAAGAGCTGGACGGCAAGGATGAAGAAGGAGAGCAGCACCAGCGCCCAGGCAAAGAGCAGGCAGGCGATCTGGATGAAGTTCTCGAAAAAGGCGACCCAGCCCATCAGATCGGAGATGGACTCGAGCAAGGGACGACCGGCATCCAGCCCGGTCTGCGCCACTTTGCCGGGACGCATGAGGTCGCTGACGGAAAATGCCGTGCCCGAGCCCTTGAGACCGAGCCCGGCAAAGCTCTCGAAGACGATGCGGGCGAGGGTGTTCCAGTTGCCGATGATGTAGGCGAACACGCCAACGAACAGGGTCTTCTTGATCAGCCGGGCGATGATGTCGTCATCAGCGCCCCACGACCAGAACAGCGCCGCCAGCGTCACATCGATGACGATGAGCGTGGTGGCGATGAAGGCGACCTCGCCGCCAAGGAGGCCGAAGCCGCTGTCGATATAAGAGGTGAAGACACCCAGAAAGTTGTCGATGACGCCGGTGCCGTTCATGGCTCAGCGACCTTCAGTCGTCGCGGGGCGGCCGAGAAATCGGTCGCGCGTCTGCGCCCAGACCTTCAGGCACGCGGTCTCCTTCGCGGCCGCTTCTCCCATCTGCTGGCAGCGGCGCTGCTCATCGCGCAGCGCATCGCGCTCGGCCCCGACGGTCCGAACTGGCGACAGCTCCGCCACCTTCTCCTCCCGGCTCATTTCCAGAACCGCCGCCGTACCGGCGATGGCCACAAAGATCACCGCGCCGAGCCGGGCCAGCAGGACTCCGTCCATGTCGGCCTCCCGTCAGTTGCTGAACATGCGGGCATTGCCGGCCTGGTAGCCGGCGCCCGGGGTGAGGAAGCGCCGGCGCTGCTCACGGCCCTGCTCGGCGGCGGTCGCGCGTTCCGCCTCGGACAGCGCCGTGGCGCGTCCGTTGGCGGACATCACTGCGATCAGGTCGGAGAGCTGCTGCGACTGCAAAGCGAGCAACTGGTTGCCGGCCTGCGTGGCCTGAAGCGCGCCCGTGGCACCCTGGCTATGGCCGACAAGCGTCGCCATCTCCGCGCGGTTGGCGTCGACATTGCCGACGACGCCAGCCTGCACCCGCAGCGCATCCTGCAGGCCCCCGACGGTCGTCTTCCAGCGCGCGCGCGCCCCGGCGACGAGATCGGCGTCGGAGGCCGAGAGCAGGATATTGCCATAGCGCTGCTGGAAGGCTTGGTCGATCTGGCCGACATCGAAAGCGATGCTCTGCGCCTGTCCCAGCAATTGCTGGGTGCGCTGGACCGATTGCTGGATCTGCTGCAACGAGGAATGCGGCAGGCTGGCGAGATTGCGCACCTGGTTGATCAACATCTGCGCTTCATTCTGCAGCGAGGTGATCTGATTGTTGATCTGCTCCAGCGCGCGGGCCGCCGACATCATGTTCTGCGCGTAGTTCCACGGGTCATAGACCGTGAGGGCCTGCGCGGGCGGGGACAGCACGGGTGCGAGGGCGAGCGGCGCGGTCAGCAGCGCGACGGCGACGGTGAGCGCGCGCGGACGCAACAGCGTCATGGCTGCGTCTCCAGATTGGTGAGGTTGGGAATGAGGTCGGCGGCCCAGCCGAGGCCGCGATGACGCAGCCAGGCGTCCAGGAAGCCGTCGCGGCCATGCTCGGCGAGGATCCTGCCGATGGCCTGCTGGTCCGCCTTAGAGGACGCCGCGCACAGCGCCAGCGCGACCTCTGAGAGGCCCAGCTCGAACAGCCGGTTGCCGCGCCGCGACTGGCAATAGTAGTCGCGCTTCGGGGTCGCCCGCGCGAGGATCTCGATCTGTCGGTCGTTCAGGCCGAAGCGGCGGTAGATGGCGGTGATCTGCGGCTCGATGGCCCGCTCATTGGGAAGCAGAAGGCGTGTCGGGCAGCTCTCGATGATCGCCGCGGCAATGGCGCTGCCATCGATGTCGGAGAGCGACTGCGTGGCGAAGATCACGCTGGCGTTCTTCTTGCGCAGCGTCTTCAGCCATTCTCGCAACTGGCCGGCGAAGCCCGCATCGTCCAGCGCCAGCCAGCCTTCATCGATGATGAGGAGGGTCGGAGATCCGTCGAGCCGATCCTCGATGCGGTGGAACAGATAGGCCAGAACCGCCGGCGCGGCCTCCGTGCCAATCAGCCCTTCGGTCTCGAAGGCCTGGACGGTGGCCGAGCCCAGATGCTCGCTCTCCGCATCCAGCAGCCGCCCCCAGGCGCCGCCCAGACAGTAGGGACGCAGCGCCTGTTTGAGGTCGTTGGACGGCAGAAGGGCACAGAGTCCGGTAAGCGTGCGCTCCTCAACCGGCGCCGACGCGAGCGAGGTCAACGCCGTCCAGATATGTTCCTTCACCGGCGGCGTGATGGGGACGCCTTCGCGGGTGAGGATGGCATTGAGCCAGTCTGCGGCCCAGGCGCGTTCCGTGGCCTCATCGATGCGCGCAAGCGGCTGAAGCGAAACGGATTCCGCGCTCCCCTCGCTAAGCCCGCCACCGAGATCATGCCAGTCACCGCCCATGGCAAGCGCCGCGGCCCGGATCGAACCGCCGAAATCAAAGGCAAACACCTGCGCACCGGCGTAGCGCCGAAACTGCAGCGCCATCAGCGCCAGCAGCACGGATTTGCCGGCGCCGGTCGGGCCGACGACGAGGGTGTGGCCGACATCGCCGACATGGAGGCAGAACCGGAACGGGGTCGAGCCCTCTGTCTTGCCGAATAGCAGCGGCGGTGCATCAAAATGCGCGTCGGCACTCTCGCCGGCCCACACCGCTGACAGCGGAATCATATGGGCGAGATTGAGCGTCGAGATCGGCGGCTGGCGGACATTGGCGTAGACATGACCAGGCAACGATCCGAGCCAGGCATCGACGGCGTTGATGGTCTCGGTCATCGCCGTGAAGTCGCGACCCTGGATGACCTTCTCGACCCGCCGCAGTTTCTCGTCGGCGATTCGCGGATCGGCGTCCCATACCGTCACGGTCGCGGTGACATAGGCGATGCCGGCATGGTCCGCGCCGAGCTCCTGCAGCGCCAGATCGGCATCTTCAGCCTTGTTCGCGGCATCCGAGTCCACGAGGACGGATGCCTCGTTGGTCATCACCTCCTTCAGGATGGCGGCGATGGATTTGCGCTTGGCGAACCACTGGCGCCGGATTTTGGCGAGCAGCCGCACCGCATCCGTCTTGTCGAGCAGGGTCGCCCGGGTCGACCAGCGATAGGGAAAGGCCAGCCGGTTGAGCTCATCGAGCAGGCCGGGCGTCGTCACCGTCGGAAAGCCGGTGATGGTCAGCACCCGCAGATGCTGATCACCAAGGCGCGGCTCCAGCCCGCCGGTGAGCGGCTGATCGGCGAGCAGTGCATCGATGTAGATCGGCGTCTCCGGCACGCGCACGCGGTGCCGGTGCGTCGAGACGCAGCTGTGCAGATAGGTCAGCGTCTCGCCATCATCGAGCCAGCGGCATTCCGGCATGAAGGCATCGATGAGGTTGAGGAGCCGATCGGTCCGGTCGGCGAAGCCGCGCAACGTCTCCTGGGGATCAAGCCCCGCCGTGTCCCGCCCTTCATAGAGCCAGCCTTCAGTGCGCGCCGCATCCTCCGCCGGCGGCAGGAAGGTGAAGGTCAGGAAATAGCTCGACTCGAAATGGCTGCCGGCCTGTTCGAAATCGGCGCGTCGCTCGGCGTCGACCAGAGCGGAAGCGGCATCGGGGAACGCGCTCGCCGGGTAGGTCGCGGCCGCATGGCGCTGTGCCTCGACGAAGATCGCCCATCCCGAGCCGAGGCGACGAAAGGCGTTGTTCAGTCGCCCGGCGACCGCGACGAGTTCGGCGGGCACAGCACTGTCCAGGTCTGGCCCGCGAAAAGATGCGGTTCGCTGAAACGAGCCGTCCTTGTTCAGCACGATGCCGGGCGCAACCAGCGCTGCCCAGGGCAGGAAGTCGGCAAGGCGACGGTTGCGGCTGCGATACTCGGCGAGGCTCATCATCGGCGCGTCTCGCTCAGACCCAGAGGTGCGCCGGGATGCGCAGATGCCGCCGCACCACCTCGACGAAGAGCGGGTCGCGCTTCGCCGCCCAAATCGCCGCAAGATGGCCGATCACCCCGATGGCGAGGCCGACCAGCCACAGGCGCAGGCCGAGACCCAGGGCCCCGGCGAGCGTGCCATTGACGATGGCGATGGCGCGCGGCGCCCCGCCGAGCAGGATCGGCTCGGTCAGCGCCCGATGGAGCGGTACGCTGAAGCCGGGAACCTCAACCGTCTCGGCCATCAGACGAGCGCTCCGCCGCCGAAGGAGAAGAACGACAGGAAGAAGCTCGAGGCGGCGAAGGCGATCGACAGGCCGAACACGATCTGGATCAGCCGCCGGAAGCCACCCGACGTGTCGCCGAAGGCCAACGCCAGCCCGGTCGAGATGATGACGATGACGGCGATGATCTTGGCGACCGGCCCCTCGATCGACTGAAGGATGGATTGCAGCGGCGCTTCCCACGGCATGGACGAGCCAGAGGCATGAGCGCTGGCCGTGGCCATCAGGCTGATGCAGGTGGCAGACACGGCCAGCCGGGCTGCGCTGCCGGCGCGATGGAGCGATCGGATCATGTGGGATCTCCGGTGATGACAGGGGTGACGCGGTAGTCGCCATCGGGGCCGAGTGCCTCGACATGGGCGAGTTCGGTGAGTCGGCGCGCCGCGCCGCGGCCCGAGAGCACTGCCACGAGATTGATGGTCTCGGCGATCAGCGCGCGCGGGACGGTGACGACGGCTTCCTGGATGAGCTGCTCCATGCGCCGCAGCGCGCCGAGTGCACTGCCGGCATGGATGGTGCCGATGCCACCGGGATGGCCGGTGCCCCAGGCCTTGAGGAGGTCGAGCGCCTCTGCGCCGCGCACCTCGCCGATGGGGATGCGGTCGGGACGCAGCCGCAGCGCCGAACGGACGAGCTCGGACAGCGAGGCGACGCCGTCCTTGGTGCGCAGGGCGACGAGGTTCGGCGCCGCGCATTGCAGCTCGCGCGTATCCTCAATGAGAACAACGCGATCGGAGGTCTTCGCGACCTCGGCGAGTAGCGCATTGGTGAGCGTCGTCTTGCCGGTCGATGTGCCGCCGGCCACCAGGATGTTGGCGCGGGACGCAACGCCCCGGCGCAAGGCTTCGGCCTGTCCGCCGGACATGATCCCGGCGCGGACATAGTCCTCCAGGACGAACACCGCGACGGCGGGCTTGCGGATGGCGAAAGTCGGGGCCGCCACGACCGGCGGCAGAAGGCCCTCGAACCGTTCTCCCGTCTCGGGTAGCTCGGCTGAAACACGCGGGGAGCCAGCGTGAACCTCGGCGCCGACATGGTGCGCGACGAGCCGAACAATGCGCTCGCCGTCAGCGGGCAAGAGCCGCTCACCCGTGTCGGATAGTCCCTCCGAGAGCCGGTCGATCCACAGCCTTCCGTCGGGGTTCAGCATCACCTCGACGACGGTCGGGTCTTCCAGATGCCGAGCGATCGCCGTCCCGAGCGCCGTGCGCAGCATCCGCGCGCCGCGGGCAAAACCCTGATGATGATGTGCTGCCGCCATCCCAATCCCGACAATGCCGGGGTCATGACGATCTCATCCCGGGTGGGGATGATTAAAAGAGCCCGATATTAGGCCGGTTCAACAGGTTTCCTCCCGCGTCGCAGCGTGGCGTGCAATGACAGGCGAACGGCGGAGGTGCGCCATAGGCCAATGTTCGCTGCGGCTGCAGCGAACGGCCGGTTTGGGGCCGGGAGCGGACTGGCAGCTTCGCAAGGTCGAACCTCGAATAGCTGACATTCGCATTTGCCATTACTGTGACATGCACAGTCGCTTGCCGGCAGCACCCCGAGCCTGTGCATCACCGAAGTAGTCAGCGAGCTTCAGCGTTGAGAACAGGCTTGAATCGGGTATGATGCCCACTTAATGTGCCTTAATGGGCTTCATACCCGCTTCGGATGATTAAGTGGTCATCGTGCCCATTTTAGGAGATCGACGATCATGATCCCGGCCGGCCGCGTGCAAAGCCTCACTGGGCTGACCGCCAATCAGCTTCGGGAGTGGGCGCAGCGCCGCGACCTCATTCCACCGGATATCGACGCGGGCGGACCAGGACGGCCCGCGCTCTACAGCTGGCAGACGGTCCTGCTATTGCGGATCGCCGTGGTCCTGCGCGAGCAGTTCCGTATCGAGCTGCAGGCGCATAAGGATCTCCTGCATGCGTTGCGGGACCTTTTCTCGGGGGTACCCTTCCCGACATTGCGCGGCTGCGTGCTGGCGTTGCGCGCCATGGAACATGGCGAGCTCCTTTCCGAGGGAATGGTCCGCGTCGGCGATGGCGATCCCGACACCTTGTTCCTGCGGCTCAATCCGCATCTCGACGTGCTTGAGGCGGAGTTCGCGCCGCAGGACCACAGCGGGCAGTTGCCGCTGTTTCGTGCGGTGCGGATCCGATGAGCGCGCTTGCCTCGATCGAGCAAGGCTTGCGCAGTCTCGGTTACGAGGCAGGCGCGATGCATCGCGCCTATAGCTTTGCGGACGTGCTCGGTCCCGCCGCCGAGACCCGAACGGTCGCGCTGGCGGCCTTCACCCAGACCCCCGAGTCCTTCCGCTCTGCGGCGTTCGGTGTGGTTGAGGACGCGCCTAACAGCGCGGCCGCGGTCATGGCCAATCGTGCGCTCGGAGCGCCGATCTTCTTCTCGATCGACGGCGACGACGTCGGCGTGTGGGCCGTTGGTGCGCGTACGGCGCCCCGGCTTCTTGAGCGACTTCCTGTCGACCAATTGCCTGCCCTGTTCGCGAGGCGCCGCGACAGTTGGACGCCGCAAGCGCTGCATCGCGCAAAGGCGTTGGGTCTGCCGCGTGGCCCCGTGCAGTTCGATTTCATTGATCTCGGCCTGCTGCCAGCGATCGAGCAGGAGGTGCAGCACAAGCTCCATCGGACAATGGCTGAGGTGCTCGACCTGCTGCTGCCTTCCCAATCAGGGGGAGATCGTGAGAAGGCGGCGTTCCGGCTGACATTCCGGTTGCTCGCGGCCAAGATTCTGATCGATCGCGGACATCCGGCCGCTGCAGGCTGGGCGCAGGAAGATGTCGCTACGGTGCTCGACGGCATCCAAGGATATTACAGACTAGGCCTGCTCGGAACCGATGTCGCCGCCGTCGCAGCCGACGACATCGCCGCCGCTTGGGCACGGCTGCGCCAGTCGATCTCGCTCCGCAACATCTCGTCTGACAGTCTCGCTTTCGTCTATGAGAATACGCTGGTCACCGCGGACACGCGAAAGCTGTTCGGCACGCATAGCACCCCGCGCCCGGTTGCAGAATATGTTCTCAGCCGGATTAATCTATCGCGCTGCGATCCGGCGAAGGTGCGAATCGCCGAGCCGTTCGCGGGCGCCGGCATCTTCCTCGTCGCGGCGCTGCGCGAGCTTCGCGATCTGCTGCCGCCCGAATGGCCGGCGGCAGAGCGGCACCAGTTCCTGGTCGAGCGCATGGCTGGCGCCGAGCTCGACGCCTTCGCGTGTGAGGTCGCAAGACTTTCGCTGATTCTGGCCGATTATCCGAACGCCAATGGCTGGCATTTGAGTTCCACCGATCTGTTCAAGGCGGGGGCGCTGGCGGCATTCCTCAAGGACACGACGCTGATCCTGTGCAACCCGCCTTTCGAAGACTTCACCGCCGAGGAACGGGTCGACTATCCTGAAGCATTTGCGATCTCGCCATCGAAGGCGATGGTCGCGCTACATGCCGCCATCGACGCGGGTCCCGAGGCCCTCGGTTTCGTTCTGCCGCGAGGGGTGCTGCAGCAGACAAAGTATAGCAAGCTCCGGCAGCGGCTGGCTGCCGCGTATGGCCGCGTCGAGCTGGTCTCACTCCCTGACCGGATTTTCGAGAAAGCGACTTACCCGTGCGCCTTAGTGATCGCGACGGAACGTCGCGCAATCGAGAATGCCGAAAAGCCATTACGGCTGACCGCCATGACAGTAGCGGATAGCGCCAGGGCACAGTTCCTCGCTGACGGAAGCGTCAGCTCGGTTCGGAAGGCCGTGCGGGCCGCTCCCAAAGGCGATTTGTGGGTCAGTAACCTGGAAGCGTTGTGGTCATATCTGGGGGATGCACCTCGGCTAGGAGAGCAGGCGGAGATTTTCCGCGGCCTCCAGTGGCGTTCCCAACGCGCAGGCGTATTCGAGAAAGACGGCCCTCTGCGCGAGCGCGGCATCTATAAGCCCGGGGACAGTCTGGCTCCGTTTCATCTGATGAAGCCCGTCTGGCTGAGCATCGATCCGGAACTCAATCTCTATCCGGGACCGCTGGCGCGCCCTTGGGGAAAGCCCAAGGTTCTTATTAACAACCAGCGCTCGTCGCGCGGTCCGTGGCGACTTGCAGCCGCTGCCGATGCCAGTGGGCTTTGGGCTTCGCAGCAGTTCACTGGCATTTGGCCAACTGGCGAACTCGGGGTCGACGCGCTCGCCGCGATCCTCAATGGCCCACTAGCCAACGCCTATGTGACCGAACATTCGACCGATCACGATTTCACCAACGTGATGCTTGCTGGCATGCCGTTGCCGCGCAAGCTCGATACCGCGGCACTCGGCGAGGCAGTCCGTGAGTATCAAGCGGTGCTACACGAGAAACTCAACACCGTACTTCCGGTCGACTGCGATGCGCGGCTCAATCGTCTGCTCGTGTGGATCGATGCGCTGGTGCTCGACGGCTATGACTTACCGCCGCGTCTCGAGCGGCAGCTGTTCGATTTTTTCGAAGGCCGGGAGCGGCCCGTGCTTCACGAATTCCGCGGCTGGCTGCCAAGAGATTTGAAGGGATATGTGCCGCTTTTCGAATGGCTTACCAGGGATCACGGCCCAAATCGAGGCGCGTGGGTGCTCGATGTCTTCAAACCCGCGCCTGCGGAGGAGAATGACGCACTCTCCAGGTTCCTTGCCTGATGGAGCAGATCCTCCTGGACACCAATTTCGTGTCGGTGCTGTTTGACTCGCGACGTTCCAATTTCGAGGCGGTTAAGGCCCGCGCGCAGGCATTCAACCAGAAAGACCTCATCTATCTGTCGGCGATCGTCCTCGCTGAGCTGCGCTATGGAATGGAGGCCGCGCAACGTGCCGGGCAGGACATTAGCCATATCCGCCATACGCTGGTTCAAGCCGCCAGCTATCCTCTGGCGGAAGTCGGTCGCCACACTGCGGAAGCCTATGGAGACGTCAAGGCACGCCTCGCCGACCACTATCTCGACCTCGCGCGCCGGCCGCCGCGATGGGTCGAAAATTGGCAGGATAGGGCCTCAGGTCAAATACTTCAGGTTGACGAGAACGACCTCTGGATTGTCGCGCAAGCCGTCGAGCGTGATTATCTTCTACTGACAAGCGACGGGCGTCTCGCCGACCGTTTTTGCCCCGCGATTGCGGAGCTCCGTATAGAAGTTATTTGATTTCTTTGGCTCAATGCCGAGACGTCGAATGGCTGCTTTCGGCGATAGTTCAGCGTGCCCTTCGTTGTCTGCAAAGGGGGCGCTGAGCCGAATAGCTGCTCATGGTGCACCACGACCGCCAGTGGTCGGTCTGGGATGTCCGCTTCTGGGAAATGTCAGCGTCAGCTGAAACGACTGACATGGGGGCGCAAAGCGGACGTCGCCGAATTGGCGGTCGAGGGGCAGTTATGGCTCAACTCCGGCTGGCCCCGTCATTCTCCGATCCCGCAACATCCTCCACAATCTCCTGCCTCAGCTGCGGTCCCTTCGCGAGCCGCCGGCCGAGCGCGCGGGTGTAAGCAGCGTAGCGCTCGGAGACCTTTGCCCGCGTGGCCTGGGCGGCGGGTTCTGGCAGCGCGGGGGTGGTGGCGAGCCAGAAGCGGATGAAGGTGGCGAAGGCCTCGGTCGAGATACTGAGATCCCGCTCCAGCCGCGCGAGACGGCGATCGATCTGACCGAGGCGCCGGGCAAGAGCGGCCTCTTGGCGCTCGGCGCTGTCGGGCGACAGGAAGGAGGCGATTGCGGCCTGGGCGATCAGGGACATGGACTGGTCACGCTGGGCGGCGTATTGCGCCAACATGTCCATGAGGTCGGGCTCGAGGTAGACCGAGATCTGCGCTTTCTTCGTGCGACCTGCCATGGCGATCACAGCTCCATACCGTCATTGGGATTGAGGCTGACCTGTCGGGCGACGCCTTGCATCAGTCCGGTCATGCGCCGGTTCCTAGTGGCGACGTCGTCCATCTCGTCGTCGCGATCCGTGTCGAACTCGAACTCATTCTCGATGGGCTGGCTTTTCTCGACCGGCTTCACGCGGCTGAGCTCGGGCTGATGCCGGTGCTCGGAGCCGGTCGGGTCATCGTCTCGACCTTCGTCCGCGGTGCTCCCGGCCGTGCTCTCCTGTGGCCTTGGCAACGGCAGAGCGGTCCAGTCATCGTGTTGGGCAGCGAGGCCACGAGAGGGCGTTGGCGGCGGCAAGAGTCGATCCCGGAAGCGCACGTCCTCATAGTAGCGGGCCTTCTTTGCCCGGATCGGCGGTGTGCCGGCGACCATGACGATCTCGTCCGTGGGCGGCAGCTGCATGACCTCGCCGGGCGTGAGCAACGGGCGGGCGGTCTCTGAGCGGGACACCATGAGATGACCGAGCCAGGGCGAGAGCCGGTGACCGGCATAATTCTTCATCGCTTTCATCTCGGTCGCGGTCCCGAGCGCATCGGATACCCGCTTGGCAGTGCGCTCGTCGTTCGTGGCGAAGCTCACGCGGACATGGCAGTTGTCGAGGATGGAGTTGTTCGGCCCGTACGCCTTCTCGATCTGGTTCAGCGACTGGGCGATGAGGAAGGCTTTCAATCCATAGCCGGCCATGAAGGCGAGCGCCGATTCAAAGAAGTCGAGCCGGCCGAGCGCGGGGAACTCGTCGAGCATGATCAGCAGACGATGGCGCCCACCCTTCGCCTGCAGGTCTTCCGTGAGGCGCCTACCGATCTGGTTGAGGAGCAGGCGGATCAGCGGCTTGGTGCGGTTGATGTCGGAGGGCGGCACCACGAGATAGAGAGTCGATGGAGCCTTGCCGCCGACGATATCGGCGATGCGCCAGTCGCAGCGCCGCGTCACCTCGGCGATCACCGGATCGCGGTACAGGCCGAGGAAGGACATGGCGGTGGAGAGCACGCCCGAGCGCTCATTGTCGGATTTGTTCAGCAACTCACGGGCGGCGCTGGCGATGACGGGATGCGGGCCAGCCTCGCCGAGATGCCCGGTCTTCATCATGGCGTCGAGCGTCGTCTCGATCGGCCGCTTCGGATCGGAGAGGAAGGCGGCGACGCCGGCGAGCGTCTTGTCCGTCTCGGCATAGAGCACGTGGAGGATGGCACCGACAAGCAGCGCGTGGCTGGTCTTCTCCCAGTGGTTTCGCTTTTCCAGCGAGCCTTCGGGATCGACGAGAATGTCGGCGATGTTCTGGACGTCGCGGACTTCCCATTCGCCGCGGCGCACTTCCAGCAGCGGATTATAGGCGGCGGACTTGGCGTTGGTCGGATCGAACAGCAGCACGCGGCCATGCCGGGCGCGGAAGCCGGCGGTGAGCTGCCAGTTCTCGCCCTTGATGTCATGGACGATGGCCGATCCCGGCCAGGTCAGCAGCGAGGGCACAACCAGGCCCACACCCTTGCCGGACCGGGTTGGCGCGAAGCACAGCACATGCTCGGGCCCGTCATGACGTAGATAGTCGCGTTCATACCGACCGAGCACGACGCCATCCGTGCCGAGCAGCCCGGCGGCGCGGACTTCCTCCTTTTCGGCCCAGCGCGCCGAACCATAGGTCTCGACCTTTGAGGCCTCCCGCGCCCGCCACACCGACAGGGCGATGGCGACGGCGATGGAGAGGAAACCGCCAGAGGCGGCGATCAGCGCGCCCCGGAAAAACACCTCCGGCGCATAGGCATCGAAAAAGTACCACCACCAGAAGAAGGCCGGCGGGTAATAGATCGGCAGTCCGAGCCACGCGAACCACGGGGCGCCCAGCTGGGCCTGAAAGCCGAGGCTCCAGGCCACATATTGTGTTGCGCCCCAGATCGCCGCCAGCACGATCAGCAGGACCGTGAGGATCTGCCCCCAGAGGATTTTCGTCGCCGACATGGTGATGATCCTTCTCTGCCGTCAGAGGCCAAGGCCGCGCTTGCGACCGAAGCTCCAGTCCACGCCACCATCATCACGGGCGACGCCGGAGACATGCTTGCCGAGCTGACGCTCCAGCGAGGGCGACCACGGTACGAGCTGGAAGCCGAGCCCGTCATTGAGCATGGCGAAGCGACCGGAGGCGAGCACAAGGCGCTGGCGATAGGTGCCGGCGACATAGTCGCCGGTGCCGGCCTTGTTGAACGGCAGGCCGGTCTCAGCGGCAAGCTTCTCGCCGACGGCCTCCAGTTCCCTGCGGCGGAGCGTCTCGATGAGATTGCGGGCGAAGACGATGCGCCGTCCCTGCCGCTCGGCCATGCCCTCGCGAATGAGATGGTCGGCACGCCGGTCAAGCGCCTGGCTCACCTCCGCGCCGAAGCCGCCGTCGGAGAGAGCAACGGGGTCACGCGCAATGGCCTGTCGGTCGAGCCAGGTGGCACCGGTGGCCGTCACCTGATGGGCAAGGTCCAGATCGGAGCGCACGGCGAGTGCGACACGTCGCTTGCCGTGCGCATCATCGAAGGTCCGCAGCTCGACGATAGAGCCCGGCGCGCCATCGCCAGCGGCATCAAAATCGGGCAGCCGGATGTGATGGGAGCGCCCGTCCACGCCATCGACGATGGCATAGGCGGAGCCGTGGAGTTCATCATCGAGACCGCGCGCGACCAGCCGGCCGATGACCGGCACATCGAGGCTCTCGGCGGCGAGGACGTAGCTTGCCGTGCCGCGCTCGATCCCCCGCTCGGTCAGAGCGCGGTGCATTCGCTTGATGATATCGCCGCGCTCACCAAGCTGCCGCAGGGTGGCCTCTGCCTCCGGCTCCATCACCCATTGGGCATTGCCGATCTCCTTGGCGAGGCCGAGCGCCTCGAGCTTTCGGAGGCGCCCAATCTTCAGCGCATGGTGTTCGTCCGGCTGCCGGCCGGGAGCCGGCGCCATGTCGATGATGCCGCTCTCGCGGGTCTCGCGCATGAGCTGCCGATCGAGCTCGGTCCAGCGCTCGGCCTCGATCTGGCGTTCCAAACTCTGGCGAATATCGAGCTTGGTGCGCGGGCCGAGTTCCTGGGTGATCAGGTCACGGGCGCGATCGCGCATGCCCTCCTTGATGTAGTCGCGGGAGATCACGAGGTCCTGGCCATCGTCGCGGCGGCCTCGCACGATCAGATGGACATGGGGATGCTCGGTGTTCCAGTGATCGACAGCGACCCAGTCGAGACCGGTGCCGAGGTCCTTCTCCATCTGCCGGGCGAGGTCACGGGTGAAGGCCCGCAGGTCCTCCATCTCCAGGGCGTCGTCGGGCGAGACGATGAAGCGGAAATGGTGACGGTCCTCGCGGCAGCGCTTGGTGAAGGCGTCGACATCCACGCTGTCGATCTCGGGACCGAACATCCGCGCCTTCTCGCCGTCGCGAGTCACCCCCTCGCGGCGGAGATAGGTGAGGTGCTGTCCGAGCGAGCCGGCGCGGGCCGTGTGTCGGACGACGCGGGCCTTCATCATGGCGCCGCGTGAGTGCGGCGTGATCCGGCGGCTGGCCTGAAGGCTGGCGATCTGCCCGCTGCCAAAGCGCGATCGGTTGCCGGCGGCGATCTTGGCCGAACGGGAGACCCCGCCGCCGGCCTTCCGGGCCGCGGCAAGCGCCTGGGCGACGAAGGGGCGAGCCTGCTGGGCGCGCGTCGAGCGGATGCGGCCGGGACGGACGCGGAACTCGCGGTCATCGCTCATGGCGAAGTCTCGCAATGTGCGGAAAATCGTTGATGCGGAACCATTTGCGGCACGCGCAAACATTGTGGTTTGGCTCCGCAAGGTGCCGAAGGCGCAGGAAAGACGTGCAGAAACAACACCCCGACCGCCGCGCAATGTGCGCGCTTTTATCCTGCCCTCGTGCGGTCGTGGTTCCTGTCCTGCGCCTCCTTCCTCGCCACGGAACGCCAGAACCCGACAGTATGCGAAAGCAGGTCCGCCTCGTCATGGCGCCCTCCGCGATGGCGAAGGTACAACGAACAGCGCTCCCCATCGCTGCAGGAGGAACCCGGCATCGGTGGGATTGCTGCGCGCGGGCGGCGTGGCGAACAGCGGAGCCTCGCGCCAGTTTTGCGCCATTGGCTGCACCGATGCGGTACCGCCGGCTGCAAACTCCTTGTCGATGATCGGCGCCAGAGCCGCGATGTAAGTACGCGTCTCCGGCGGCAGCGGCTTGCCGGCAAGCGACGCCTCATAGCGCGTCGGCCCGGCATTGTAGGCCGCGAGCATGGCGCGGATGCTGCCATAGCGGTCATGGAGCTGGCGCAGATAGGCGGCGCCAGCGAGGATGTTGTCGCGCGGGTCGAACGGATCAGCGCCGAGACCGTGATGGACGCGAAGCTCGTCCCAGGTCGCGGGCGTGATCTGCATCAGCCCCATGGCACCGGCAAGCGATACGGCGCGCGGATCGCCGCCGCTCTCGGCTTGCAGGACCGCACGGATCCAGTTGGCCGGAAGCTCAAAGCGCTGCGCAGCTTCGTCGATAAAGGTGGCGTAGGAGGTGACGGCATTCGCCAGGATCTGCGACATGGTCTGCGCGGTGGCAGAGCTAGGCGAAGCGACGCCGATCAACAGTGCGGATGCGAGGAAGAGCGCCGAGCGACGCATGTCAGCGCACCGCCGCGCGCCAGACGAAGGCGCCGTCGCCGGCTTCATCCGTGAGCAGTGGCATCGCACGACCGATGACGATCGTTGCCAGAATCGGGCCGAAGTAGCGCCCGTCGAGACTGTCGCCGACGTCCGGGTTCATCAGGAACAGTTCGCCAGGCGCGATGCGCCGGCATCCCTGCCATACCGGCAGATCGCGGCCCATGCGGTCGCGCGGCAGCGCTTCGCCAAGCGGCGCGCCATCGACGGTGATGGCGTTGCCGAGGCGACAGACATCCTGTCCCGGAAGCCCCATCACGCGCTTTAACAGCGGCGTTCCTTCGCCGAGATAGCCACGCGCGATGAGGAACGCAGCGAGCGGTGGCGGCGGCATCACCGCCACCAGATCGGTGATCTCGAGAGCATCGGCCGGCTCGAGAGCATAGAGCCCGATAGGGACGCTCGCCGAGACATTCCAGATCAGCTTCAGCGGCGTCGGCAGCGTGGCGGCGTAGGCCATACCGACGCTGGCGGCCGCAGCCATCAGCACATAGGCGGCGCGGTTCATTGACCGCACTCCTGCCGCTTCAGCCACGCCTGATGGCGCTCTGCTGTATAAGCGCGTGGCTCGAAGCCGACGCTGGTGCGGTGGGCGACATGCCCCCAATGGTCAGGAGCGACGGTCGCCGGATCAATGCCGATCGCCTCGATCGCATCGATGTGCTGCAGGATTTTCTCGACCTTCGGCCAGCCATCCACTCGCAGCAGGATCTCGCCACCGGGCCGCACGAAGGGCAGCGTCTGGTAGCTCTCGCCTGGCGCCACGCAGCGCACGATGTCGAGGCGGGAGGCTACGGTACCGAAGTCGTTCGACGCCCATCGGACAAAGGCGAAGATGCAGCCGGGAGGGAAAGAGAGGATGCGCCGGCGGCGATCCAGAAGCTGCTCATGTGCGTGATGGCCGAAGCGGATCCAGTTCTCGATGCGCTTCTCGATATGGGTCAGCTCGACATGGGTCAGGGTATCGGACGGGGGGCTGGAGGCGGAAGCCGTGCTTGCCGCACGGGGTGCAAACGCCGCGCTCATGGCTGGTCTCCTGATGTGGGAGGGAATTCACGCGCGAGGAGGTCGCGCAGCATCTCTGCGACGGTGACGCCGCGCCGGAAGGCGGCGACCTTGATCCGGCCGCGCAGTTCGGACGTCACATCGATGGTGAGGCGCGCGGCGAACGCGGCGCCCGGGCGGCTTTCGGTCGAGACATCCGCCGCCTTCACCCAGTGCTCGGGATCGGCAGGTCGAGAGGCGAAGTCCCGGCGGATCGGGCGTTCGCTCATCGCGCTTGCCTCCCGAGGTCGAGACCATTGATCTCGGCGCTCACCGCGGCGATCTCGCGCGTGGCCGGCCCCGCATCGTCGCGCTCGAAAACGAGACGTCCGGATTGCGCGGCTGCCGCAAAGGCGATGCGCTGGCCGATGGTGCCGGCCAGCACAGGAGGATCGTGGTCGGCCAGCGTCCGCGCGGTCTCGCGGGCGAGAACGGTGCGGGCGCCGCAGCGGTTCAGGACGAACCGGACCAGCAGCGCTGGGCGGTAGATCCGCGCCTCACGGATCAGCGCCAGCATCTCGGCCGAGGCCCATCCATCGAAGGGCGAAGGCTGCACCGGGATCAGCACCAGATCGGCGGCGAGCAGCGCCGAGCGCATCAGCCCGGCGACGCGGGGCGGTCCATCGATGACGATGTGATCAGCGTCACGCGCAAGCTCGGGCGCCTCGCGGTGGAGTGTATCGCGGGCGAGCCCGACGACACCGAACAGCCGCGGCAGGCCCTCGCGGCTGCGCTGCTGCGACCAGTCGAGGCTGGAGCCCTGCGGATCGGCGTCGATCAGCGTGATCCGCTGTCCCTGCCGGGCCCATTGCCCGGCGAGATGCAGCGCAAGCGTCGTCTTGCCGACCCCGCCTTTCTGGTTGAGGAGCGCGACGATCATCGATGCCCCCTCGAGCGAGGGGGCGTCTGTGAGACGCTGTCAGGCGGCGTCTTTCCCGGCCACTTCGCCCCCAGTCGGGGCTGATCGACGGCGCTCGCAAAAGCGCTCGCGCGCCTCTTAAAGTTAGATTCTGGGTTAGACTCTAAGTTAAGGGCGCGATTTTCTAATTTAGGACAGGGAGTTAAAGCCGGTTTGGGTTCCTGATAGCACGAGAGACCGGTTCCCGATGGCACGATAGTCCGGGTTCCCGATAGCACGAGGCTATCCACAGGCTGTCCACAGGGCGTGGCAGGCTCGAAGGCCAGCATCAGCCGGCCGCTGACCTCGACCTCAACGAACAGCATGTAGCCGGGAAGCGGCTGGCGCCGGATCAGATCCCTGAGCTCAAAGGCGAAGCGCTTGAACGGCGACAGGCTGCCCGACTTCTGGTGCAGGTGCCGAAAATCGAACCGCCACCCATCCTGTTGCCGCCCGCCATGCTTGCGCACCAGACGGTAAAGCCAGCGCTCCAGTCCGCCCGTCAGCTCGAAATAGGCCCGGTCAATGGTGAGCACGAGGGCGTCGTCGAGTACGGCGCGGTAGAACCAGTCCGGCAGGATGAGGTCGACGCCATCGGGCCGGCCGTTGCGGTCGGTGCGCTCCTGCCATTCATTGATCCAGGAGAAGCGGTGCCGGCGCCCCTCCGCCGGCTGTCGGATGGTGGTCGACACTGTCGTCGACTGGAGACGGTCGAGCGCGGCCTTGAGGCGCTGATAGTCGCGCAGGGAGGTGCCGCGTCCGACAAAGGTGAGGATCTCATAGGGCGTCGCCGCCATCAGGCGCGAGGTGCGAAGCCCCGCGTCGCGGGCTTCAACGATCTGGCTGGCGGCCCAGATGAGAATGTCGGCGTCCCAGATCGTCGCCATGCCGTGGTTGGGCACGGCTTCGACCCGGATGGCGATGCTGCCGGTCCGGAAATCGATCGGCGCCACGCGATGGGTCTTGGAGAGGGAGAAGAAGGGATAGGCCATGAGATCCTGGGCATCTCGTGGCGCGAAGTCGCCCGGCAGGGCGCGGAACAAGTCGAGCTGTCCGCGCTCCGAGAGGCTGTGATGCCGCGCCGCCATGGGGGCGTTCAGCGCGCGGCGCGGCCGGCGAACGAACCGGCGGCAAGCGCATGGCGCTTGGCCGGCAGGACGGAGCCGCGCGGATCGGAGGTCGAGGTGACCGCGCCGCGCTCGGTCCAGGCCTGGAGGTCGTCGATGGAATAGACGACGCGCCCGCCGAGCTTGCGATAGGCGGGGCCGGTGCCATAGGTGCGGTGCTTCTCAAGCGTGCGGGCCGACAGGCTGAGAAACGCGGCGGCTTCCTTGGTGCGCAGGTAGCGCGGCGGGAGGGTGGCGAGATCGGGTCGCATGGAGCGGGCCTCCGTGGGCGTGGCGGGTGCCGCCGGAGTGCGGCGGCGGACGGTGACCACGGTGGCGGAGGAGGAATGTCGGGAGGGATGGGGAAGATTGGGGGGCTAAAATCCCCACCCCTCACGTGCGGCGACGGTGGCGGAATAGCCGCAGATAGCCGCCGGCGATCAGGCCGGTGCCGCCTTCCACAAGGCTGATGATGCGGTCGCGCAGGGGAGACGTCTTCCAGGGATCGGCCGCGACCCGCTCTGTGCCGAAGATGGCCTCCGCGATGTCACGGTAGCTCGCGCCCCGGTTTCGTCCATCGCAGGCTTGAAGCATCAGACGCAGGCGGCCGCGCTGCTGGCGGGTCATTCGGGTGTCGGGTGGAATCCGCTTTCCGCACTGCGCATGCCAGAGGCGGTTCAGCGCCTCGATGCGGCAGGGCATGTCGTCGTCGAAGGGGATCAGCGCGGCGATCGATGCGCCGGGTTCAAAGACAGTAAGCAGAAGGTACGGTGGCGCCGCATGATCAGGTGGTTCGGCAGGTGCAGCGTGCGGCGCCGTGCCTGTGCTCAGCAGATGGTCGGGAAGCTCGGCGAGGACGGTCACGGCTGGATTGATCCGTGGGGACCAGTGGACGGGCTGACGGGTCGCGGGGAGCGAGGGTTTCGCGGGGACATCGCAACCCCCAGAGATGCTCGGCCTCGGCCGGGAGAGGTGCAGCCGCTCTCTCGGCGTCCATAAGGTCTCGATAGGCTTGCTGGTAGGATGGATCCCGTCTCAGGCACTCCCAGGCCAATCCCTCTACCGAGAGATCATCGAAATAGTCGTAGGTCCGACTGTCTCGCCAGTGCGACGTATCGGGCTTCATGAGCGACTCCCAGACGGTGCATGCCGTTGGGATCAGCAATTAAGGATTGCATCGCGAGGCAGAACGCACCTCACGGGCAACAGGTGATGCGGCGCGCGCATCACCTGGACCGGCGGCGCTAGTTGACGCGATGCGGGAGCAGATCGCGATAGCCTGTCTGGGCGAGCCAGCGGGCGCGCTCCAGATGGCTGTCATGGACCGCGCGGGCGCGGGCAGGCTCCTGCGCTGGATCAATCCCGAACAGGACGACCACCACTTCCTGCCAGTCGGCTCCTTCAGCGGTCGCGTCGAGGAGGCGCATATAGAGCTTGATATGGGTGAGGTCATAGGCGGTCAGTTCCTGACCGGACGGCGCCTTGTCATCAAACGCCTTGGCCACGCTCATCCCCCGCAGGCTGCCGTTTCTTCTGTCGCAAGCCAAGCCGTCGGCGACGGCGTGAGGTTACGTTTGGAAACATTCTATCATGGGCACTCGCAAAGCCGAACGCCGCGTTGTCGGTTAGGACACCTGATCCACTGTCCCTCTGATGCCCACGGCGAGAGGCGCGAAGGGACCGCTGAAACACGGCGGTCCAGGCTATGTAGAGAATACTCCGTGGTGAAATACTCATCAAGCGACTGCTCTCTCGGCCATGGAGATCCGAGAGGTGTTCGCGCGCAATCTGAGGGCCTTGCGGCTGGCCAAGGGGCTGTCGCAGGAGGAGCTTGCGCACCTCGCGGACATTGACCGCACCTATATCAGCTCGCTCGAGCGGTGCGTTTACAACGCAAGCATCGATGTGGTGGACCGGCTCGCCTCGGTTCTCGGCGTCGAGGCATCCGACCTACTCCTGCGTCGGCCGACAGTCCCGACCGAGACCGATCCCGACGGCGACAAGTAGGGCTCTATTCTAGCCATCTCGATATTCGCTGCTTGCCGATGGAATGCATCCCCGGCCTCGGTGGCCGGGGATGCGGTCCGCGCATCAGTCCCCGCGGCGCCCGTTGGGGCGGGACCAGATGAGGGAAAAATTCTCGCCGTCCTCGTCATCGAAGAGGTTGGCGTAGATGGCGGCGGTGAAGCTCGGATCGTCGAGCTTGAGGCCCAGATAGTCGCGGCCCTCAGTGGAGCGCTTGGACCAGGCGGCGCCGATCTCGGCGTTATGTGGAGCTCCACATAAGACTGATTATGCGGAGAACGGGATTATGCGGAGCACTGGCCTGTGAGGTCTGCGTTGCCGCCTGTTTCGGCGGGGGTTCTGCTCCGCATAATTGCGAGGATGGAAGGCGGGCGCCCCGCGGGAAGCGGAGCGCCCTTGGCCGGTCATCGCGACCAGATGAGCTTGTGCTCGCCCTTGTCGCCCTGGACCAGGGAGGCGGGGGATGAAGGTGCTGGGGGCGTCAGAGGGGCGCGCATGAGTGCGGCGTTGCGTCCTTGCCCCCTCCCCGACCCTCCCCCGCTTTGCGGGAGAGGGGCCGGTTCCGCCGGGAGAGAGGTTGGGGTGACAGACGCCGAGCCAAAGCAGGGCCACCGCCCCGACTGGGCGCACCAAAGTCCCCTCTCCCGCAAGGCGGGGGAGGGAGAGGGAGGGGGCGGCGCGTGGGGTGTGGAAACCTGGGGCCAACCGTTAGCCACCAAATGCGCCATATGATACCGCCATTCCGCAAACCCTTAGGCGAGAAGCCCGACTTGGTGCGCCGCACCCGTCCAAAACGCCGGAAAATCCGCGCGGCCCCTTGCCATTGCGCCATTTGTCCACTACGTAACCGCCGTCCGGGACAGCACCCTTCATGGCGTGGGCCGTACCGGCGGGCAGGAAGCGCGGGATACGTGCTTCCATCGACGGAGGATGCCCGCCCTGGCCGACGTGCGGTTCATGACCCGACGCCACATCCATATGCATCGTTCCGCACGGCCTCAGCGCCGGCCCATCGGTCCGTCCGGTGGCGGCCCGGGTGTCGACCGGGCCACCCGTGGGGAACGGGCGTCCATTCCAAAGACGCCGGCGCCAAGACAGTTCGGAGACTAGATGTCCTTCGTAGAAACCACGCGTGAAGACTTCGCCAGCCTGCTCGACGAGAGCTTCGGCCGCGCCGATGTGAATGAAGGCGCCGTCGTCAAGGGTATCGTTGTCGCCATCGAGAAAGATCTGGCGATCATCGATATCGGCCTGAAGACCGAGGGCCGCGTTGCCCTGCGCGAATTTGCCGGCCCCGGCCGCGAGAGCGCCATCAAGGTGGGCGATGAGGTCGAGGTCTATCTCGAGCGCGTCGAGAACGCCATGGGCGAAGCCGTCCTCTCGCGCGACAAGGCGCGCCGCGAGGAGAGCTGGGTCAAGCTCGAAAAGGCGTTCAATGCCGGCGAGAAGGTCACCGGCGTGATCTTCAACCAGGTCAAGGGCGGCTTTACCGTCGATCTCGACGGCGCCGTGGCCTTCCTGCCCCGTTCGCAGGTGGACATCCGTCCCATCCGCGACGTCGGCCCGCTGATGCACAATCAGCAGCCCTTCCAGATCCTCAAGATGGACCGTCGCCGCGGCAATATCGTCGTGTCGCGCCGCACCGTCCTCGAGGAAACCCGCGCCGAGCAGCGTCACGAGCTGGTCCAGAACCTCGAAGAGGGTCAGGCCATCGAGGGCGTGGTGAAGAACATCACCGATTACGGCGCGTTCGTGGACCTCGGCGGCATTGACGGCCTGCTGCACGTCACCGACATCGCCTGGCGCCGCGTGAACCACCCCACCGAAGTGCTGAATATCGGCCAGACGGTGAAGGTGAAGATCATCAAGATCAACCACGAGACCCACCGCATCTCGCTCGGCATGAAGCAGCTCCTGGGCGATCCCTGGGAAGGCATCGAGGCCAAGTATCCGGTGGAGGCCCGCTTCAAGGGTCGCGTCACCAACATCACCGACTACGGCGCGTTCGTGGAACTGGAGCCGGGCATCGAAGGCCTGATCCACGTCTCCGAAATGTCGTGGACCAAGAAGAACGTCCATCCCGGCAAGATCGTCTCCACCTCCCAGGAAGTGGAAGTTCAGGTGCTCGAGGTGGATCCCGCCAAGCGCCGCATCTCGCTCGGCCTCAAGCAGACCCTGCAGAATCCGTGGGAAGCCTTCGCTGAGAAGTATGCCCCCGGCGCGGTGGTCGAGGGCGAGGTCAAGAACAAGACCGAGTTCGGCCTGTTCCTGGGCCTCGACGGCGACGTGGACGGCATGGTCCACCTCTCCGACCTGGACTGGAACCGTCCCGGCGAGCAGGTGATCGACGAGTTCCGCAAGGGCGACGTGATCAAGGCCGTGGTGCTGGACGTGGACGTCGAGAAGGAGCGCATCTCGCTTGGCATCAAGCAGCTGGCCGGCGACCCCTTCGCCGATGCCGGCGACGTCAAGAAGGGCGCCATCGTCACCTGCGAAGTCACCGACGTGAAGGACGGCGGCATCGAGGTGAAGCTGACCGGCACCGACCTCAGCGCCTTCATCAAGCGCTCCGAGCTGGCCCGCGATCGCAACGACCAGCGCCCCGAGCGCTTCTCGGTCGGCGAGAAGCTGGATGCCCGCATCACCCTGTTCGACCGCAAGGCGCGCAAGGTGCAGGTGTCCGTCAAGGCGCTCGAGATCGCCGAGGAGAAGGAAGCCGTGGCGCAGTACGGCTCGCAGGATTCCGGCGCTTCGCTGGGCGACATCCTGGGTGCCGCGCTCAAGCAGCGCGCCGAAGGCAAGGAGTGAGACGCGGGCGCGTCAGCCTGTCTCACGCGCCTTGGTCGACCTCGCGCCGGCAGCCCGCTGCCGGCGTCTCGCAACCAACGGAAAGGCCGGCCTCGCGCCGGCCTTTTTCATGTCTGGCGCCCGGCGCAACCTGGGCCTTGGCCCCGGCGCCATTGCAAAAGCGCGCCGGGTGCCGTTTAAGTGCAGCGGCTGCGGGGAAGCGGAAGAGGCAAGAGGATGTCGCTGGACATCGACCAGATCGTTGATCGCCGCCGACTGAGGCGCAAGCTCACCTTCTGGCGCGTTTTCGCCGTGGCGGTGCTGGTGGTGGCCCTCGGCGCGGGCGGCTATGCCGCCTTCGGGCGCGCCTCCCTCGACACCGCGCCCCATGTGGCGCGCATCGTCATTGGCGGCCTCATCCGCAATGACCGCGACCGGGTGGAGATGATCGAGCGCATCGCCAAGTCCAATGCCTCGGCCGTCATCCTGTCCATCGACAGCCCCGGCGGCACGGTCACCGGCTCCGAGCAGCTCTACAACGCCCTGCGGCGCCTCGCCGAGAAGAAGCCCACCGTCGCGGTGGTGGAAGGCATGGCCGCCTCCGGCGCCTATATCGCCGCCATGGGCTCAGACCATATCGTCGCCCGCCGCAATGCCATCGTGGGCTCCGTGGGCGTGATCTTCCAGTTCCCCAATGTGACGGAACTGCTGAAGAGCGTGGGCATCACGGTGGAGGACATCAAGTCCTCGCCATTGAAGGCCTCGCCCAACATGTACGAACCCACCAGCCCCGAGGCGCGCGCCGCCATCAATTCGCTGGTGCTGGACAGCTATGCCTGGTTCAAGGGCTTGGTCTCCGAGCGGCGCAAGCTCTCCGATGCCAAGCTGGCGGCGGTGACCGACGGGCGCGTCTTCACCGGCCACCAGGGCCTTGAACTGCAATTGGTGGACGAACTGGGCGACGAGCGCACCGCGCGCCAGTGGCTGGCACGGGAAAAGGGCGTCCCCGAGCGGTTGCGCACCCGGACCTGGAGCACACGGTCCGTGGGAGACGAGTTCGGCTGGCTCTCCGCCGGCACCCGCCATGTGCTGGAGGGCCTCGGCCTTGCAGGACTTGGGCGCGTGATGTCGCAGGTTGCGGAAGGCGCGCTGGAGCGGGCTCAGCTTGACGGCCTCCTGGCCCTCTGGCACCCTCAATCCGGCTTCTAAACCCCTTGCGGTTGCGGCAGGAAACTCGCATTTTCTTTCACCAAGACGGGACGCAACCTGGACCAAAGCTGGTAGAGATAGTGCCACTCCCGCTCCTGTGACCTCGAGGGATTTTAGCGCCGCCATGATCAAGTCTGAGCTCGTCCAGAAGATCGCCGAGGCCAATCCGCACCTCTATCAGCGGGACGTGGAGAATATCGTCAACGCCATCCTGGAGCAGATCGTCTCGGCCCTGGCGCGGGGCGACCGGGTGGAGCTGCGCGGCTTCGGCGCCTTCTCCGTCAAGCAACGGGACGCCCGCACCGGCCGCAACCCGCGCACCGGCAAGCAGGTGGACGTGTCCGAGAAGGCGGTGCCCTATTTCAAGACCGGCAAGGAGATGCGCGAGCGTCTCAACCTGGGCAAATGAAGCAGCAAGTGACTGGGCAATTGACTGGGCAAACAAGCGCGGCCCCGGTGCGGCATCGGCCGTGAAGACCGGGTCCGGACAGGCATCCATTCCGGCAAGCGAGTGACCGTGCGGCGCATTCTCTCATTGGTGATCGGCCTCCCTCTCTGCATCGTGGTGGTGGCGCTCGCCGTCGCCAATCGGCGGATGGTGATGCTTTCGCTCGACCCGTTCAGCGCCAATGCGCCGGTGGTGTCGGTCAATCTGCCGCTATTCGTCATCATCTTCGGCGCCCTGATCTTGGGCGTGATCCTGGGCGGATGCGTCGCCTGGTTCGGCCAGGGTCAGGCCCGTCGCGATGCCCGCCGCGCCCGCAAGGTCGCGCCCGAGCCGAAAGCCGGCCCGGCTTTGCCCGCGCCGGTTCGCCGCTCCTGAGCGGGCATCGACGAGGCCACGGCTGACGACCGGCGCACCTGCGCGGGTCCGCTTCCTTGCGCCTCCTGCCTCCACGCCAGCGGAACCGGGACAGCGGCGCGCTTTCGCGCTATGATGTCTTCAGCTTCCCACCCTCCCGGTGCCATCGGATGACACACGCCCGCCCACCCCTCCGCCTCCGGCTCATGCCGGTGCTGCGTCGGGTGCTGGCGGTGGTGCTTGCCCTCTCCTTCCCCACCGCTGTCTCGGTTCCAGCCCAGGCAATGGGGCCGCAATGCGAGCAAAGGCTGGCGATGGAGGTGGCCGCGGCTTCTTTGGTTGGCCATGACGTCGCCGGAGCGGCGGCGCCCCTCGCCCCCCCGTCCGCTCACCCCGCCAACCACCCCGCCGCCCTCGAAACGCCGCAAGCGTCGAAGGCCCAGATGATGGATACCGGCGCGCCGGGCTCGGACGGGGGCATCCTTCATGCCTGTTGCCTGGCCGCCTGTCCCGCCTGCCTGCCGGCGGTCGTCGGGGCGAGCGTGACTGCGGCGCCCGCCGCCCGGGAGAGCCTCACCCCACACGCGACGCTGCTGCCCGACGGCCTGCCGCCGGGCGAGGCCTTCGATCCACCCCGCAGCGCGCAGGCCTGACGGCGCTCCCGCGCCTTCGTCAAGCCCCGTGAGCGCGCGCTCCCGTACGCGTGCCGGATCGCGAGCGATTCAGCCGGCACCTGCGCCGCCCATGGGGTCCCTGCCCTCGCGTGCCTGCCCCCTCACGGCCATCGCCACTGGACGACGAGGCCCGGCCGGTGCCGCGCGACCGATCGAGATCCATCATGAACCGCAGAGACTTTCTCAAACGCTGCGCCATCGGCGCGGCCACGCTCGTCCCTTCCGGCCTGCCCCTGGGGCGCTCGGCCTTCGCCCAGACGCAACCCAGGACCCAGCCGCTGGCCATCACCACGCGGACCCTGGAGGTGAACAAGCGTGCCGCCTCGGTGTTCGGCCTTGTCCAGGCCGACGGCACGCCGGGCCTGATCTTCAATGTGGGGGACACCTTCGATGTGAGCCTGACCAGCCGCATCGACGCGCCGAGCCTGATCCATTGGCACGGCCTGACCCCGCCCTGGGCGCAGGATGGCGTGCCGGGCAATCCCGCTGCGCTGCTCGGCCCTGGCGAGGACCGCGCCTATGACTTCCCGGTCGGGCCCGGAGGCACCCATTGGATGCACGCCCATACGCTCCAGGAGCAGAACCTGCTCGCGGCCCCGCTCATCGTCCGCAGCCGCGCGGATGCTGCCCGCGACGAGCAGGAGGTGGTGATCCTGCTGCACGACTTTTCCTTCACCCCGGCGGAGGAGCTCCTTGCCCGCCTGCGCGGCGGCGCGGGCGGCATGGATCATGGCGCGGCGGGCCTGAATCCAGGCGCCATGCCCGGGGGCATGATGGGGCATGCCGGCATGAGCCATAGCGGCTCGTCCCGCGGCGAAATGGGGCATGGCGCGATGGGACACGGAGCCGGCGGCGCCATGGACCTGAACGACATCGCCTATGACGCCTACCTTGCCAATGACCGCACCCTCGATGACCCCCAGATGGTCCAGGTGGACAAAGGCGGGAAGGTCCGGCTTCGCATCATCAACGGCGCCTCGGCCACCGCCTTTCAGATCGCCACCGGCGCCCTGGAGGGCGAGGTCATCGCGGTGGACGGCCAGCCGGTGCAGCCGGTCCGGGGGCGCACCTTCCCCTTGAGCATGGGCCAGCGCATCGACATCCGCCTCGCCTTGCCGGCCGAGGGCGGAGCCTGGCCCATCCTCGCCTTGCGCGAGGGAGAACGTGAGCGCACCGGCATTGTCCTGGCGACACCTGGTGCGTCCGTCCGCAAGCTCGCGGCGAAGGGAGAGAGCAGGGCGGGCGTGGTCGACGTCGCCCTCGAGCAAACCCTGCGCCCGCTGGCGCCCCTGCCCCGCCGCCCCGTCGACCGCCTCTATCCGGTGACGCTCACCGGCAGCATGGCCGGCTATCGCTGGGCCATCAACGGGCCGCAGGCGCTCACCGTGCGGCGCGGCGAGCGGGTGGAGATCGCCATGGCGAACATGTCCATGATGTCCCACCCCATGCATCTGCATGGCCACCGCTTCCAGGTGGTGGAGATCAATGGCCGGGCCGTGAATGGCGCGGTGCGGGACACGGTATTGGTGCCGCCCATGGCGCGGGTGAAGATCGCCTTCGATGCGGACAATCCCGGCCGCTGGCCCTTCCACTGCCACCACCTCTACCACATGGAGGCAGGCATGATGGCGTTCGTGGCCTATGAGGGGGTGGGATAGGCAGGTCTCACCCTGCGGGCGGGGTCGCTCCCGCCCGCGTCTCAATGGCCGGCGGGGCCGCGCGGCAATTGGAGGCGGGCGCGCTCCTCATCCATCCGCTCAATGACGAGCTTGGCAACGAGGGTCACGAGCGCCACCATGGCAAGAACCGTGGCCGCCGCGAAGGCGCCCACCACCTGGCTGTCCTGGTAGAGCAGCTCCACCTGGAGCGGCAAGGTGGAGGTCTTGCCCCGGATGTTGCCCGAAACCACCGAGACGGCGCCGAACTCGCCCATGACGCGGGCATTGCAGAGCGCGGCGCCATAAAGCAGCGCGAAGCGCACATTGGGCAGGGTCACCGTGCGCAGGATGCGCCAGCCGGAGGCACCGAGCGTCACGGCCGCCTCTTCCTCCTCGCGGCCCTGCGCCATCATCAGCGGCACGATCTCGCGGGCAACGAAGGGGGCCGTCACGAACAGGCTCGCCAGCACGATGCCGGGAATGGCGAACATGATCTTGATGTCATGGGCTTCCAGGAACGGCCCCAACAGCCCTTGCCCGCCATAGACGAAGAGATAGGCCACGCCCGCCACGATGGGCGAGATGGAGAAAGGCAGCTCGATCAGGGCCAGCAGCAGCCCGCGCCCGGGAAAGGAGAATTTGGTTACCGCCCAGGCGGCGGCGATGCCGAAGGCGACGTTCACGGGCACGCAGATCAGTGCGGTGAACAGCGTCAGGCCCATGGCATGCAGCGTATCGGGGCGGGCGAGGCTCTCCAGATAGGCCGCCGTGCCGCGCTTGAACGCCTCCGAGAAGATGGAGGCGAGCGGGGCCAGCAGGACCACCAGCGTCACCAGCAGCACCAGGGAAATGAGGACAAGCCGGGTGCGCCGGCCATCGCCGACCCGCTGGCGGTTGGAAGAGGATGCGCCGCTCATGCTCAATCCTCCCGGATCGCCCGGCGCTGGTGCCAGGACTGGATGAGGTTGACGCACACCAGCATCACGAAAGCGAGGCCCAGCATGGTGGCCGCAATCGCCGCAGCGGCGGGATAGTCATATTCCTCGATACGGATGAAGGTCAGCAGCGCCACGATCTCAGTGCGGAACGGCTGGTTGCCGGCAATGAACACCACCGCCCCGAACTCGCCCAGCGAGCGGGCGAAGGCCAGCGAGCAGCCGGCCAGAAAAGCCGGGAAGATGGCGGGCAGGATCACGGTGCGGAACACCCGCCATTCGGAGGCGCCAAGCGTGGTGGCCGCCTCCTCCACGTCAGGGGCGAGGTCCTCCAGCACCGGCTGCACCGTGCGCACGATGAAGGGAATGGAGGTGAAGGCCATGGCGCAGATGATGCCCGCCGGCGCATAGGCCACCTGGATGCCGAGATCTATGAGCGGGGCGCCGAACCAGCCATTCTTGGCGAAGAGCGCGGTGAGCGCGAGGCCGGCCACCGCCGTGGGCAAGGCGAAGGGAACGTCCACCAGCGTGTCGAGGAAGCGCTTGCCGGGGAACTCGTAGCGCACCAGAACCCAGGCCAGCATCAGGCCATAGACCGCATTGAAGGCGGTGGCGGCGAGCGCCGTGCCGATGGTCACCTGGAAGGAGGCGAGCGTGCGGGGGGAGAGGATGATGGCGATGTAGCGCTCAAGCCCCACGTCCGCCGCCTTCAGCAGCAAGGCCGAAATGGGCAGGAGGACGATGAGCGCGAGATAGGTGAGCGTGAGGCCGAGGGACAGGCGAAAGCCTGGAATGACGCTGAACATGAGCCAATCCCCCCAGGCTTGCGACGAACCGGCTGACGGACGTCCGCCGGACAGAGCGGGCCGTTATGGCGGGCGCGGGGGCGCTTGTCGAGCGCGACCGGCCCTGAACGGGCGGCCGCGCCGCAGCTCAGTAACCGGGCAGGTCGAAGCGGCCGGGCAGCGGGTAACGGCCGGGCACGAAACCCCCGTCCACGGCGCCATAGGTCGGATAGAACCAGCCCGACGGCAGCGCATAGTCGAGGTACGACTTTGAACCGGGCTTCACCACGGTGCCAGCATCCAGCGGCGAACGCTTGGAGATGTCGACGGTGGTGCGCGTGCGCTTCTTGACGCTGGACTGGGCCGAGGAGGCCGAAGAGGTCGAGGTCGAGGTCGACGTGGATTGGGCTTCAGCCACGCCAACCCCCGCGAACATCAACGCGGCGGCGATGGTGAGAAGCGGCGCGACACGCATTGAACCCTCCAGCCCGAACATGGCTACGCCGAATCCCATTCGGTCGCAGCCCAATCTGCAATCTAAGCGAGGAAGTCCGTCCGGTCGAGGTCGGTTCCTGCCCAGCATCGCCCTCCCCTCAAGCGGCAAGCGCGGGCGGGGACGACGAACTTCTCTTATAGGGCATTGATCGACAACGCATTAATGATCATCGTCAAATCCGCCCCGAGGGCCGGCCGGGGTGCGAAAGTCGCGTCCACGTGACCGGGGGGCAACACCCCTCCCCCCGCTCGGCGGACCCGAGCAAGCGACCCCTGCGTCAGGAGCGGCGCTGCGGCGCGGGAAATGCGCGTTGCATGGAACGGCCGATGGGCCTAGAAACGCGCGTTTCCGGCCAAGGGTGCCGGCAAGCCTGAAGGGACGTCATGGGCTACAAGGTCGCAGTAGCCGGCGCCACGGGAAACGTGGGCCGGGAGATCCTCTCGATCCTCGCCGAGCGGGGCTTTCCCGCCGATGAGGTGGTCGCACTCGCGTCGCGCCGTTCGATGGGCGTCGAGGTCTCCTATGGCGATAAAACCCTGAAGGTGAAGGACCTCGCCACCTACGACTTCTCCGACACCGACATCTGCCTGATGTCGGCGGGCGGCGCCGTGTCGAAGGAATACTCGCCGAAGATCGGCGCGGCCGGGTGCGTGGTCATCGACAATTCCTCCCAGTGGCGCACGGACCCGGACGTTCCCCTGATCGTTCCGGAAGTGAATGCCGACGCCATCGTGGGCTTCAAGAAGAAGAACATCATCGCCAATCCCAACTGCTCCACGGCGCAGCTGGTGGTGGCGCTGAAGCCGCTGCACGACGCGGCGACCATCACGCGGGTGGTGGTGTCCACCTATCAGTCCGTCTCCGGCGCCGGCAAGGATGCCATGGACGAGCTGTTCAGCCAGACCCGCGCGGTGTTCGTCTCCGATCCGGTGGAGCCGAAGAAGTTCCCGAAGCGCATCGCCTTCAACCTGATCCCCCAGATCGACGTGTTCATGGAGGACGGGTACACGAAGGAAGAGTGGAAGATGGTGGTCGAGACCAAGAAGATCCTCGACCCCAAGATCAAGCTCACCGCCACCTGCGTGCGGGTGCCGGTGTTCATCTCCCACTCTGAATCCGTGAACGTGGAGTTCGAGAAGCCCCTGTCGGCGGACGAGGCGCGCAAGATTCTGCGCGAGGCGCCCGGCATCCTGGTCATCGACACCCGCGAGCCCGGTGGCTACGCCACGCCCCACGAGGCGGCCGGCGAGGACGCCACCTATATCTCGCGCCTGCGCGACGACCCGACGGTGGACAACGGCATCGCCTTCTGGTGCGTGTCGGACAATCTGCGCAAGGGCGCGGCGCTGAACGCGGTGCAGATCGCGGAAGTGCTGGTGAACCGCAAGCTCATCACCTCCCGCCGCAAGGCGGCGTGAGAAAGGCTTGATCCAAGCTGGAACGGCGCCCTCGCGGGCGCCGTTTTCGTTTGGGCTTTAGAGCGCGATCCAATCAGATTGAACCAATCTGATCGGTGAATCGCCCTCTAACTTATTGATAGAGAATGCGTGATCCGATCAGCCTGCGGTGCAGGCTGATCGGCGCATGCTCTAGCGCGCCATCTGCATGGAGCCGGTCTCCCGCGCCCGGACATGCCAGGAGAGCGCTTCCTCCAGCACATGGGGCGTATGGCCACCCCGGGCGAGCGCACGGGCATAATAGTCTTCCAGCGCATCGCGATAGAGCGGATGCACGCAATTGGCCAGGATCACTCGGGCGCGTTCGCGGGGTGCCAGTTCCCGCAGGTCCGCCAGGCCCATTTCGGTCACCACGATGTCCACGTCATGCTCGGTATGGTCCACATGGGAGACCATGGGCACCACGGAGGACAGCGCCCCGCTTTTGGCGATGGACTTGGTGACGAACACGGACAGATAGCCGTTGCGGGCAAAATCGCCCGAGCCGCCAATGCCGTTCATCATGTGGGTGCCGCCCACATGGGTGGAATTGATGTTGCCGTAGAGGTCGAATTCCAGCGCCGTATTGATGCCGATGATGCCCAGGCGCCGGATGATCTCCGGGTGGTTGGAAATTTCCTGCGGTCGCAGGATCAGGCGCGGCTTGTAGCGGGTGATCTGCGGCATCACCGCGTCATGCTTGGCCTTGGACAAGGTGATGGAGGAGCCGGAGGCAAAGTTCAGCTTGCCGGCGTCGAACAGGTCGAAGGTGGAATCCTGGAGCACCTCCGAATACATGGTCAGGTCATAAAAGGGGCTCTCGATGAAGCCGTGCATCACCGCATTGGCGATGGTGCCGATGCCCGCCTGGAGGGGCTGAAGGCGGTGGGTGAGGCGCCCGCGCTTCACCTCATTGTCGAGGAAGTCCATGAGATGGCCGGCAATGGCGGCGGTCTCGGGGTCCGGCGGCAGGACGGTGGAGGCCGAATCCAGCTTGGCGGTGACCACGATGGCCGCGATCTTCTCCGGCGGAATGGGGATGAAGGGCAGGCCCACCCGGCTTTCGGGGGCGACCACTGGAATGGGCTCGCGGAACGGCCGGCGGGTGGGAATATAGATGTCGTGCAGCCCCTCCAGCTCCACCGGCTGGGTGAGGTTGATCTCCACGATCACCTTCTCGGCAAGGATGGCGAAGGTGGCGGAATTGCCCACCGAGGTGGTGGGGATGATGCCGCCCTGGGCGGTGATGGCCACCGCCTCCACCACCGCCACGTCGATGGGACCAAGCTGGTGGGTGCGCAGATGCTCCACCGTCTCGGACAGATGCTGGTCGATGAACATCACCTCGCCGGCATTGATGGCCTTGCGCAGATAGCTGTCCGACTGGAACGGGATGCGGCGGGCGAGCACATGGGCCTCGGCCAGTTGCTTGTCCAAATCGTTGCCCAGCGAGGCGCCGGTGACGAGGGTGATCTTGAAAGGCTCGCGCTTCGCCCGCTCCGCCAGCGCCAGGGGCACAGCCTTCGCCTCGCCTGCGCGGGTGAAGCCGCTCATGCCCACGATCATGCCGTCCTTGATGTGGGATGCGGCCTCCTCGGCGCTCACCACCTTGTCCTGGAGGGAAGCGAGACGGATACGGTCATGCGGCATGAAGCAGGGTCCTTGGGTCCGATGCTGCGGGAAGCAAGGCATAAGCGCATGGGCGCGCACAGCCTGGAATTCTCCTTAGGTCGGACAGGGCGGACCGAGCGGCCGCACCGGCGGGTGCCCGACTGCTTGGGGGAAAGCCTTGCGCAACAAGGCGCGGCGCGCCATCTGCGGTACAAGAAAGCGTGACGGCCCCGCCAGTTCTGCGCCAAGGCGGACCGTGCTATGCGAACCGCGCAACCGAGGGAGAGGATGATTTGCCTAAAGATGGGAGATGGGACCGGCGCGGTGTGCTTGCGCTCCTGGCGAGCGCAGCGGCCAGCCCGCTGGTTGCGGCTGGCGCCCATGCTGGCGACGCCACCTTGGTCTGCCCCACCGGCAAGGTGGAGGTGATCGCCCATCGCGGCTTCGCCCAGATGGCGCCGGAGAATACGCTGGCCGCCTTCTCCCAGGCCCTCGACCTTGGCTACCACTCCCTGGAATTCGACCTGCGGCTCACCAAGGACGGCGTGCCCGTGGTGCTCCATGACGCCACACTCGAGCGGACCACGGACGGCACCGGCGCCGTGGCGGATCTCGTGCTCGCCGACATCACCGGGCTGAATGCCGCCGCGGGTCGGCCCAATTGGCCGCCCCAGCGCATTCCCCTGTTCGAGCAGGTGGTGGCGCTGGCCAAGCCGCGGGGCGCGCGCCTTTATGCGGAGATCAAGCAGCCCGCGACATCCGCCGGCATTGCCGAGATGGTGCGGGTGGTGCGGGACGCCGGGCTTGAGGCCCAGACCTGCTTCTGCTCCTTCCAGCTCGACTATCTGCGCACCGTGCGGGGAGAAAGCGAAACGGTCGCGCTGGGGCTGATCGGCTCCGACATCGGCGACCTCCCCGCCTTCGCGGAACTTTCCGGCGACCGCACCATGATGCTGCGGCGCCGGCACCTGCTGGAAAACGAGGGCTGGGTGGAAACCTGCCGCGCCGCCGGGACCGATGTCTCCGCCTGGCTGGTGGCCTCCCAAAGCCAGGTGCGCGCTTTGGCGCGGGCGGATGTCTACCGCATCACCTGCGACCGCCCCGTGGTGGCGCCGGACCGCGCCTGCTGAGGCGACGCATCGCTCAGGCGCGGATCGCCACCGGCAGGCCCTTGGCATCCCGCTCCGGCGGGTCGGGAAAAGACAGCGCGACGCCCGTGCCGATGCGCCAGGCGGTCCAGGCGCAGGCGGCGGCATCCACCAGATCGTCCCAGCCCATGCGCCAGCGCCGCGCCGTGTCCTGGGTGAGGTCGGCCACGGGAAAGCCGGCTTCGGCAAGGCGCTCCCGCCGGAATTTGAGACCGTCTTCGCTGATGCGCCCCTTCACCTTCTTCGCCACGGGCACAGGCCCGCCCAGCATGGTGCGGAAGCTCACTTCGGGATGGCATTCCCACAAGCGGGGCAACAGGTCCGGCCGGCGCTGGAGCAGAAGGTCGATCTCGCGGATCTTGGGGAAGATGGCGAAGCACTGCTTGGAGATGGAGCGGGGCGGCTCCGATGTCGCCCGGGCCACCGTGCAGGCATGGCGATAGCGCTCCACGTCCGGGATCGTCTCGTCCGTGCCCGCCTCCACCGCCGCCCGCGACGGCACCGAGAAGACCGAGGACTGGCGCATGCCCAGCAGCGGGCGCACCGCCCGCTCGGCGGCGCGCCCGCCGGGAAAGCTGCGCTCCGGCAGGCCGATGGGCATGTCCACGGCGGCAAAGCCCTCGGGCCCCAGATGCGCCATGGCCGCCTCCACCGTCGGCAGGCGCAGGATTTCGAGCCCTTGCGCCCCATCCCAATAAAGACACGCCCAGCCGCCCGGACACCCGTCCATCCCCAGGAACCGCATATTCTTCTCCTCCCGCCCGACCAACGGCCCGCTTCCCTCTTGCGTCGCATCGCTCTAGCTTTGCACCGCAACAACCTCTGGGGAGAGCCCACATGACCATCCGCCCGCGCCGCAGCGTCCTTTATATGCCCGGCTCCAATGCCCGCGCGCTGGAAAAGGCGCGGACCCTGCCGGCGGATGGCGTGATTCTGGACCTGGAGGACGCGGTCGCCCCCGACGCCAAGCTGGAGGCCCGCACCCGCGTGGTGGAGACGGTGAAGGCCGGCGGCTTCGGCCCCCGCGAGGTGGTGATCCGCGTCAACGGGCTGGACACGCCGTGGGGCAGTGACGACATTGAGGCCGCCGCCTCCGCCCGTCCCGATGCCATCCTCATCCCCAAGGTGCAGGATCCCGAGCAACTCGTCACCGTCGGCCGTCGCCTGGAGGCGCTGGGCGTGCCCGCCGAGACCCGCGTGTGGGCGATGATCGAGACACCGCTCGCCATCTTCGCCGTGAAGGACATCGCCGCCGCCGCGCGCGACCCCATCACCCGCCTCGCGGTCTTCGTGATGGGCACCAACGACCTGGCCAAGGAAACCCGCGCCGCCCTCATTCCCGGCCGCGCGCCCATGTATCCCTGGCTGACCCTGTCGGTGGCCGCCGCCCATGCCTATGGCATCGACGTGCTGGACGGCGTGTGGAACCAGTTCCAGGACATGGAGGGCTTCAAAGCCGAGTGCCAGCAGGGCGTGGAGCTGGGCATGGACGGCAAGACGCTGATCCACCCCGCCCAGATCGAACCCTGCAACACCGCCTTCAGCCCGCCCGAGGCGGAGGTCACCCGCGCCCGCACCATCATCGCCGCCTTCGACCAGCCGGAAAATGCCGGCAAGGGCGTGATCCAGCTGGACGGCCGCATGGTGGAGCGCATGCATGCGGACATGGCGCGGCGCACCGTGTCGCTGGCCGACGCCATCGCCGCGCGCGCCTGAGCCATGGCCCACACCATCGTCATGCTGGCCTATCCCGGCATGACGCAGCTCGACCTCACCGGGCCGTTCGAGGTGCTGGCGCGGCTTCCCGAGGCCAAGGTGCATCTGGCCTGGAAGTCCACCCGCGCCATCACCGACGCGGCGGGCCTGACCCTGGAGCCCACCACCAAGTTCGGCCATCTGGACCGGTGCGACGTGCTGTTCGTGCCGGGCGGGCCGGGGCAGGTGAAGCTCATGGCCGATGACACCGTGCTGACCTTCCTGCGCTACATGGCGCAGGAGGCGCGGATCATCGGCTCGGTGAGCACCGGCGCGCTGCTCCTCGGCGCGGCGGGCCTGCTGAAGGGCCACCGCGCCGCCTGCCACTGGCTGTCGGCGGATCAATTGCCGCTGCTCGGCGCGGAGCCTACCCGCGCGCGGGTGGTGCGGGACGGCAACCGGGTGACGGGGGCGGGATCGAGCGCCGGGCTCGATGTGGCGCTGGAGATCGTGTCCGAGCTGGCGGGGTCGGACGAGGCGGGGCGCATCGCCCTCGCCTTGGAATATGAGGCCTATCTGGCGGCCATGGACGGCGCGGTGCGCCAGCGCCTGGAGGCGGAGATTCGCGCCCGCACGGACGAGTTCCAGCGCACCCGCGAAGCCGCCGCACGGGAGGCCGGGGCAAGGCTCCCGGCCTGAGACGGTGAGATGCGGGCGGGGCGCGCCAGCCGCCGCCCGCGCCACTCAGGCCAGGTCCCAGGTCGCCTGACGGCCTTCGCCAATGCCGTAGATGAGATAATGGACCAGAGGATCGACGCCAGCGGCCGCCACGTCCCCGTAATGGTCGAGATAGCCCTCAGTATCGAAGCCGCGCGAGGGATCGCGGCCCTCTTTCCAGCCATAGGTCATGTAGTGATCGAGCGGGTTGGACCCCGCCGCCGCAACATCCGGATTGACCTGGAGATAATAGCTGACATCGAAATAGGCGTTGGGATCCCGCCCTTCCTTCAGGCCATAGACGCTCCAATGCTCATAGGCATCGGCGCCCGCCAGAGCCACGTCCACATTGGACAAGAGGTAGAAGGTGGCGTCGAACGTGCCGCCATGCTCCAGACGGGCGCTGTCCACCACCGGGCGCACCTGCCGGCCCTCATGCATGCCATATTGCAGGTAGTGCTGGAGCGGATCGACCCCGGCAGACGCCACGTCCGGGTTTAGCTTCAGATAGAGCGAGCTATCGAAGCGAGCGGAAGGGTCATCGCCATTCTTCCAACCGGTCTCGTGGTAATAATCCAGCGGATTGGTCCCGGCCGCCTTGAGCGCGGCGTGATTGGCGAGATAGGCGGTGGTGCTGAACATCCCGTTGGGGTCCAGCCCCGCCTTCCAGCCCACGCTGTCATAATGGTCCCGCGCGGTGAGACCGGAATTCAAAAGGCTCGGGACATAGCCCGCATACATGAGGTCGTTGACCAGAGGATCATCGTCCAGCAGCAATGTGCCGTCGGCGAACTGGAGCGCGGCGATGTTGCTGACGAAGTCGGTGCTCTGGATGCCCATGATCATGGTCTGAGCACCATAGGCGTTCTGGTTGTAGCTCTTGAGCTCCCACTGCAATTGCAGCGTGTCATAGCCGCCGCCGCCATCCACGCTGTTGATGCCGCGCCCGGTGACGAAGACCGTGTCGTCCGCGTCGCCCTTGAGCGTGTCATTGCCGTCGCCCGTCACCACGCGGCCAAAGCGCAGGCTCGGCGTGAAATGGGTGTCGACCCCGGCGACCCTGGCCGCGTCGGAACTCAGATTGACCCAGGTATCGGACGTCACCGCCGCCGCATTGAGGGTGTGGGGATAGGGCTGGGTGCTGGAGAGGGTGGTGCGATCCGCGTCCTCGGCGCCGAGGCGGGCGTAATCGTCGGTATAGATGAAGGTTTCACCGACATTGACACCATCTCCGATCAGCCAAAGACCAGCTTCGAACGAAACGGCGCCCCCCGTATTGTTGGAGACGGACAGAACCCAATCGCCGGATGTTGAAATCTGCCCCCAGCTTCTCACCGTATCGAATGTGTAAGACAGGTCCGTCAATCCGATCGATGCGGAGGGCGCGTAGACAGAGGGGTCCATGAACAGGTTCGATGTGCCATCCGGCCCGATCAGGCTGACGGACAGGTTCTCCAATCCAGAGTTCGGCGCTTGAATATGGAGCCCGACCAGGGCGTGCTGCACACGGATGACATCCTCGAACCGCACCGACAGGTTCACGCTTTCGCCGCTGGCGAGGGTGACCGAACCATTGGAGAAGGTGGCTGAAAGCCGGGCGGCATTGTCGAACGTGCTCTGCTTGGTCCAGGTCTCGGCCAGCCGCACGGCCGCATGGGCATCCACCAGGCCGAAGCCGAGATCATCGTTGAACAGCAGGCCTCCCCCGTTCCAGTCGCCCGCGCCATTGGTCTGCCAGGTGGCCACCTGCGCGGGATTCCTGGCGCTGTAGGCGAGGATTTCCTGGACATCCCGATAGCCGAGAAGGGGATTGGCTTCCAGCATCAGGGCGACCACCCCTGAGACGATGGGCGCGGCAGCGGAGGTTCCCGAAAAGCCGTAGCTTCCCGCACCGCTGACATTGGTGTAGTCGCCGTCTTCCTGGATATTGTAGCCGGCGGTGCCCGTCAGGTCCGTGGTGACGATGCTGGGGAGTTCGTTCGCGGGTCCGTCCAGCGTGTTTCCGCTGCCCGGGGCAGCCACCAGCACACTGGTGCCGGCCGTGGAATAGCTCGCCACCGTGCCGTCCGCATTGGCAGCGGCGACGAGGATCACGAAGGGCGAGCCGCCCGTCACCACCGAGGCCGTATGCTCGTTCTCTGCCCGTCCGTTGCCGGCGGCGAAGACGGTGACCGTCCCCAATCCGTCCCGGCCCATCTGTGCGAGATTCAGGGTGACATTGTTGAAGACCGGCTGCAGCAACGCCCCGCCAAATGGGGTTTCGAACGGCGCACCCCAGCTGTTGGAACTGACGTCCACGCCGTCCTGCAGCATGTGGCTGGCGGCTTTTACGAAACTATAGAGAATGGAGGGGCCGATCGCGGCACTCGTATAGCCGATGGCGGATGCCTCATAGGCAACGCCCAGCCCGCCCACGCCATTGTTCGCCGCCACGATGAGGCCCGTGGTGGCCGTGCCATGGTCCCCAGGATATTGGCCGGGGGTTTCGGTGATGAAGTTATAGGCCTTATCCGCCAGATAATTCTGCTTCAAATCCGGGTGGTCGGCCTGGAAACCGTCGTCCAGGACACCGACCACCACGCCTTTTCCGGTGTAATTGGGCCATACGCCGGTGACGTTGATGTCGTTGCGATAGGCGCCCTCCGCCTGCGGCAGACCCATGATGTCCTGCCCGGTATTGAGCAGGTGCCACTGATCGTCGAACAGCGGATCCCAATATCCAACGCTCTTGGCCATGCCGACCCTCCCCACCGTACGTGCAAGGCACATCCCTCTGGGTCATTTTACGGCGCGACCAATGTAAATTGTCAATGAAAGACTACGACACAAATGATCTGACAGAATAAGCCCTAGAAAATGAACTAAGATCTATTTCATCAAACCTTACTTCCGATCAATGCACCCAACCCGAAACAAAGGCAGATCCCCGGCTGCAGCCCGACCTCCGCTCGCACCCTGCGTGGGCCCATGGGCTTGCTCTCGCCGTGTCGCTTGAAAGGCCGGGCCAACGGCGCGGATGGCTTTGGCTCGGATGGGCCGCGCGCGAGGCCGCGCCCGCGCGCGGTCTTGAACGCGGCCGTCAGGCCAGGTCCCAGCTCGCCTGGCGGCCCTCGCCGATGCCATAGACGAGATAGTGGACCAGCGGGTCAATGCCGGCGGCCGCCACGTCCGCATAATGGTCGAGATAGCCTTCGGTATCGAAATTGGCGGAGGGATCGCGGCCTTCCTTCCAGCCATAGGTCATGTAGTGATCAACGGCATTGGCCCCCGCCGCCGCCACGTCGGGATTGGCGGAGAGGTAGTAACTGATGTCGAAATAGGCGTTGGGATCGCGCCCTTCCTTCTGCCCATAAGCGATCCAGTGCTCGTAGGGATTGGCCCCCGCCAGCGCCACGTCCTCATTGGCCAGGAGATAGAAGGTGCCGTCGAACATGCCGCCATCCTGCAGATGGGCGCTGTCCACCACGGGCCGCACCTCGCGCCCTTCATGGATGCCGTATTGCAGATAGTGCTGGAGCGGATCGACCCCCGCCGCCGCCACGTCCGGGTTGAGCTTCAGATAGAGCGAGGTGTCGAAGCGGGCCGAAGGATCATCGCCATTCTTCCAGCCGGTTTCGTGGAAATAATCCAGCGGATTGGTGCCCGCCGCCTTCAGCGCCGCATGATTGGCCAGATAAGCGGAGGTGTCGAATACCCCGTTGGGGTCGAGCCCCGCCTTCCAGCCCACGCTGTCATAATGGCTTTCGGCGGTGGTGCCGGAATCCAGCAGGCTGGCCACCTGGCCGGCATAGAAGAGGTCATTGACCAGCGGATCATGGCCCAGCGTCAGCGTGCCATCGGCAAACTGGAGCGCGGCGATGTCGGTGGCATAATCGACACTGTCGGCCCCGACGATGACCGTCTGGATGCCATAGGCGCTCTGGCTGTAGGCCTTGAAGTCCCACAGGAATTGCAGGGTATCGTGGCCGCCGCCGCCCTCCACGCTATTGGTGCCGCGGCCGGTGAAGAAGACGGTGTCGCCCTCGTCACCCGTGAGCGTGTCATTGCCATCGCCCGTCACCACGCGGGCAAAGCGCATGTCGGGGGTGAAATAGGTGACGACGCCGGCGATGGTGGCCTCGTCGCAGCACAGATTGACCGTGGTGTCGGAGGTCACCGCCGCCGCATTGAGGGTGTGGGGACCCGCCTGGGTGCTGGAGAGGATGGTCCGGTCGATGTCATCCGTACCCAGACGGGCGTAATCGTCTGTATAGATGAAAGTCTCGCCGGCAGTGACGGCGTCGCCGAGTAGCGCTAGCTCAGCATAGATCACAAGGTCGGCGTCGCCATTATTGGTGATATTGACCGTCCATTTGCCGCTGTTCGACATCTCTCCCCAATTATGGACGGTGTCGAAGGAAAACCGCAGAGGTCCACTGACCCCCACGAACTGATAATAGGACGCGTCCATGAAAAGGTCGGTGGTGACGCCGTCGGGTCCGGTCAGCGAAATGGAGATGTCTTCCAGAGATCCCGTGAGCGACCCGAACCCCGCGTTCACCCCCGCATTGATCGAGAGCGTCGCGTGCTGAACGCGGATGAGATCCTCGAAGCTCAGGTCCACATGCCGCGCCTGACCTGCGGCGACCACCAGCGCATCGGTCGACCCGGAAACGGACTGGGTCAGGGTGACGAGGTTGTCGTAGGTGCTCTGCTTCTGCCAGGTCTCGGCAAGACGGACCGCCGCGTGGGCGTCGATCAACCCGAAGCCGAGATGGTCGTCATAGAGGAGCCCGCCGCCGTTCCAGTCCGAGCTTCCGTTCGTCTTCCACTCCGCAACGCCGTCCGGCGTCTTGGCGCTGTAGGCCAGGATTTCCTGGATGTCGCGGTAGCCAAGGTTCGGATTGGCCTCAAGCATGAGCGCCACAACGCCGGCCGCAATGGGTGTGGCAGCCGAGGTGCCGTTGAACCCATGGCTGTGCGTGGCTTCATCCCACAGATTCGTATAGTCCCCGTCCGGCGTCTTGTTGAGGCCGGCCTCGCCCAGAAGGTCGGTGGTGACGATGCTCGACACCTCCGACACGGTGGGAACGGAGGTGGACTTGGTGCCGCTGCCTGGCGCTGCGACCAGCACATTGGCGCCCGGGATTGTGTAGTCCGTCGCTTTGCCTTCCACGGTCGCGGCGCCCACCACGATCGCTTGGGGTAGGCTCGTCGTCGGATAGAAATTGGTGTTCTGCTTCACTTGCGAGGTCAGCGCTGTGTTATTGCCGGCCGCGAACAAAACAGAAATGCCGAGGCCGTCGCGGCCCAGGCTCACGAGATCCGTGAACGCCGCGGCATAGATGTCCTGCTTGGCCGCATCCTGAAATGGCGTTTGGCGAAGCGGCATGCCCCAGCTGTTGCTGCTGACGCTGACGCCATCCATCAGCATTCGTGCGGTTGCCTTGATGAAGTCTGGCGTGAAATTATCAATCTCAACCAAGCCGGAGCGCTCAATGACGCCGTCGGTGGTGTAGCCGATGGCCTTGGCGCCATATGCGACACCCACGCCGCCAAGATCATTTTGAGCGGCGGCAATCAGGCCGAGGGTCGCCGTGCCGTGGTCGCCATCAACCTGACCGGGCTGGTTACGGGTCAAATAATAGGACTTATCGGCCAGATAGTTCGGGGCGATATCGGGATGGCTGGCCTGAAAGCCATTGTCCATCACGGCGACCACCACCCCCTCGCCCGTATAATCGGGCCATACGCCGGTGACATTGATGTCGTTGCGATAGGCGCCCTCCGCCTGCGGCAGGCCCATAATGTCCTGCCCCGTATTGAGCAGGTGCCACTGTGCGCCAAACAGGGGATCCGTCGGTATAAAGGTCTTGGCCATGCCTAGCACTCCCCGCCCACACCAGTAGGGGCACAAATACGGGCTGTGTTTTCGGGCCTTCCACGGCCGCATGTCAACGAAAGACTAAGATATATTAAACTGCGCAAAGCATGATAGTCGGCAATTCTTACGTAAACTTTCATGCGCGGAACCATCATTCGGCTTACGCTTCTTCGACCCCTGCAGCCGCGAGCCGGGACGGAAAGCGCGCATACGCCCATTTGCGCCCCTGCCGCGCGCGCCTATAACCGCATGGTCCCATCCACCCGGCAGAGGCCGCCTTATGAAGCTCTATCGCTATCTCACGGGTCCCGACGACAGCGCCTTCTGCAAGCGCGTGAGCGCGGCGCTGAACAAGGGGTGGCAGCTTTATGGCGCGCCCACCCTCACCTTCGATCCGGTCAAGGGCCGCGTCATTTGCGGGCAGGTGATCGTGAAGGACGTGCCCGGCGACTGGACGGACGACGTCACCCTGTCGGACTACTGAGCCGCCTCGCCGAGCGCCGCCTGAAACGTGCGGGCGGTGGGCGGCAGGAGCACCACGGACACGTCCACGGTGTCACCCACCTGGCCGAACTCCTCCTTCACGGCATTGGAGAGCTTCGCCACCGCCTCGCGGGCGCGGGCGACGCTCCAATGGGGATCGAAGCCCAGGTGCAATTCCACCAGCATCTTGCCGCCATGCTGGCGGGTGCGGATGTCGCCGAGTTCCTCGAACTCGTCGAACTGGGTGGTCAGGGCCTTGAGGATGCGCAGCTGTCCCGCCTCGCCGATCGCCTGATCGAGCAGGGAGCCCAGCGAATTGGTCATCATCTCGAAGATGTTGAACACCATCAGCCCGATCACCAGGAAGGACGCGATGGGGTCCAGATAGGCCACCCATTCGATCTGGTGGAAGGTTGAGGTGATGACGGTGACGCAGAAGACCGAGCCGGACGACACCGCTGAGATGAAGTGCACCCGCGCCTGGGCGGCGAGCACCGGCGAGCGGGTCTCGCGGGCGAGGCGCGTCGCCTTGCGGTTGAGGAAGACATTTCCGCACACCGCGGCGGCGGTCACCGCAAGGCCGAGCCAGGCCCCGCTCACCGCCTCCGGATGCATGAGGCTGGAGACGGCGCGCACGCTGGCGATGATGACCAGGATCACCTGCAATATGGCGATCATCAGCTCGGCGAGGTTCTCCAGCTTGCCGAGGCCATAGGCATAACGCTCCCCCGGCCCCTTATGGGCGATGCGCAGCACCAGCCAGCAGGCAGTCAGCGAGGTCAGGTCGAAGGAGGTGGCCAGCAGGTCGGTGAGCACCGCCGCCGAATTGGTCAGCGTCGCCGCCAGGATGTAGAAGGGAAACAGGCAGATGACGAAGATCATCGCCTGGAACGACAATTGCTGGCTCGCAGACCCCTTCACCCCCGCCCCCTTTCCCGTCCGCGCCACCAACCCGGCGCCCCCCGATACCACCACACTCACACCGCCCGCGCCATGTGCCGCCATGGGGCACGCGCCGTCAAGCGCGGGGGCGCTCCCCTGTTGCGTTGCACCTTGGCCGTGGTCCAACATGCCACAAAGCGCGTGAGGGGCTCCATGACGAAAACCAGTTCCGGCAACTTCTTCGAGGATTTCTCCGTCGGCCAGGTGATCCGGCACGCCACGCCGCGCACCATCACGGCGGGCGATGTGAGCCTCTATAGCGCGCTCTATGGCTCGCGCTTCGCGGTGCAGTCCGCCGACAGCTTCGCCCAGGCGCTGGGCTATCCCCGCGCGCCGGTGGATGACCTTCTCGTCTTCCACGTGGTGTTCGGCAAGACGGTGCCGGACATCTCGCTGAATGCGGTGGCCAATCTCGGTTATGCCGGCGGGCGGTTCCTCGCCCCGGTCTATCCCGGCGACACGCTGCATGCGGTCTCCGAGGTGATCGGGCTGCGGGAGAATTCCAACGGCCAGAGCGGCGTCGTCTATGTGCGCTCCACCGGCTTCAACCAGGACGGCGTCGAGGTGCTCGACTATGTGCGCTGGGTGATGGTGCGCAAGCGCGATCCCAAGACGCCGGCGGTGGAGGCGGTGGTGCCCAAGCTGCCCGCGGCGCTGGCCCCCGACGCGCTGGGCGATGCCGTCCCGCCGCTGGACGCCTCCGAATGGCGGGACGACCTCTCGGGCTCGCCCTACCGCTTCGGCGACTATGAGGTGGGCGAGAAGATCGATCATGTGGACGGCATGACGGTGGAGGAGGCGGAGCACATGATCGCCACCCGCCTCTACCAGAACACGGCAAAGGTGCATTTCAACCAGTTCACCGAGGGCCAGGGCCGCTTCGGCCGCCGGCTGATCTATGGCGGGCACGTCATTTCCATTGCCCGGGCGCTGTCCTTTAACGGGCTGTCCAATGCCTTCCATGTGGCCGCCATCAATGGCGGGCGCCACGTCTCCCCGCTCTTTGCCGGGCTGACCGTGTTCGCCTGGAGCGAGATCCTCGACAAGGCAGAGATTTCCGGCCGCGACGATGTGGGCGCGCTGCGCGTGCGCACCATCGCCACCAAGGACCGGCCCTGCGCCGATTTTCCGCTGAAGGCCGGCGAGGACTATGACCCGAGCGTGATCCTCGACCTCGACTATTGGGTCTTGCTGCCCCGCTGAGCATCGGCGGAGGCGGGCTTGGGGCGCGCGCCATTGGCCGTCCCCTTGGGGGTAGCGGAGTTGGCGGGGGCCGGCTTGCCAGTGGTGCGCTTCGCCGCTGGCGCGGGGACGGGGTCCGGCCCCGGCAGGGCGAAGCGGGAGAAGAAGGCGAGCGACGCCTCGCCCATGTCCAGGTCGCGGCTGCGCAGGCCCAGCACGGACGAAGCAAGATCCGGCTTGGTGCGCACGCGCGCGGGCGACTGGTGTCCCCCGCCCTCCACCTTGTAGAGGCGCACCTCGGCGCCGCCTTCGCAACTGGTCCAGGTCTGAAGACTGATGGAGGTGCCGTCGAGCGGATCGCGATCCGCCAGCGGCTCGGTGGCCGTCTGCGCACAGCGGTCGAGCGCCGCATAAAGGAGCGCGCTGTCGGGCGCGGACAAGGTGGCGCCGAGCGGTGTCCAGAAGCCGAACCAGCCGATCACGGAATCGGCGGTCCCGTGCACGAACATGATGGGCACCGGCCGGGACGGGGCGCATTCCTCGCGATAATTGGCCGGCGCGGTGGCCATGGTGACGGCGAAGGCGGCAAACAGGCCCGCATGCTCGCAGGCCATGCGCTCCACCATGAAGCCGCCATTGGAAATGCCCAGCAGATAGATCCGGCGCGGATCGGCGATGCCCTCCTGCACCAGACGCTGCACCAGCAGAATGAGGAAGGGCACGTCGTCGCCGGGCGTGAGGATCGCTTTCAGGCGCATGGCGGCGGGCCGGCCATCATTCCAGACCCGCCCGATACCCTGGGGATAGACCGTGACCACCCCCTGGGGCGTGGCCGTCACGTCGAGCCCCACATAGTCGCGGAAGCTCTGGGAGGACTGCCCGGCGGCGTGGAGCGCGATCACGGTCGGCGCGGGGCCGGTGGCGCCAGGCGGGCGGGAGATGAGATAGGTCCGGTCCTCCCGGCCCACCTGGATGTGCTCCTCGGCGAGGTTCGAGGCGGCGATATTCGGTGCGGCCGGATCGGCTTGCGCGTGCGCGGCATTGGCCATGCCCCAAAAAGCAGGGACAAGGATTGCCAGCATCAGGGCGAAGGGGCGGACGGCACGCGGAATCGCCCCGGCGGTTTGGCGCATCCGCAGCGACTCGCCCCCCTGACGCAACGACACCTGTACGTTTTCACTCTCAGTCACAGCGATCCATTCCCCGGCTGACCAGAGCCGACTCATGTCGAGTGGACAGCATGTCGCAGAAATTGTGCTCCCGGCTGTTGCGCGCAAGCCACATCGGCAAGGCGGAATGAAGGCAGCCACAAGGCAAGGCTCCAGATTTGATCTATCTCAAACTTTCTGACCCCGATGCCGGACAAGTCTCGCCCAGTCACGTTTGACACAAAGGGACTGGGACATGGCTACGAAGGGCTTCTGGGGGCGGATCGGCCTTTTCGCCGCGACGATGATGACGGCGGCTTTCGCAACGGCCGCGAGCGCGGCGGACCTCTCGCCGGTGGTGAAGGCGCCGGTGCAGCCGGTGACGGAACAGAGCCCATGGATGATCCGCCTGCGCGCCCTCGGCGTGCTGCCCATGGACGGCGGCAACGTCCAGGGCGTGGCCGGCTCCAACCTGTCCTATTCCAACTCGATCACGCCGGAACTGGACATCTCCTACTTCCTGACCAAGAACGTGGCCCTCGAATTGATCCTGGGCACCACGAAGTCCAACATCTACGGCCAGGATGCCATTTCCAGCCTCGGCAAGATCGGCAGCACCTGGATCCTGCCGCCCACGCTGACCCTGCAGTATCACTTCACCGAGCTGGGCGCGTTCAAGCCGTATGTGGGCTTCGGCGTGAACTACACCTTCTTCTACAACACCAGCACAACGAACTCGGTGACCTCCCTCAGCCTCCAGAACACCTGGGGCTGGGCGCTGCAGGCCGGCTTCGACTACATGTTCGACAAGCACTGGGGCATCAACGTCGACGTGAAGAAGATCTTCCTCACCCCGAGCTTCGACGTGGGCGTCGGCGCCACCACCCTGCCGGGCCAGGCCGACCTGAACCCCTGGCTGGTCGCCGCCGGTGTGACCTACCGCTTCTGATCCAGTGGTCGAGCGGGGATGGCCATGGCCGTCCCCGCCTGACCGGGTCTTCGCCCGCGACGGGCATTCGACAGGGCCCGCGCCATCCGATCACGCCAGACGGCGGCCAGATCGGATGGCGCGGGCCCTGTTTGCATGAAAGCCGGCTCGACGATTTCCGGCCGGTGCGATAGGACATCGCGGCTGGCGGGCTGGGCCGGGCGCATGGGAGCGGGGAGCACCTTTTCGGACGTGGACTGCCCGTTCAACCGTTTCGCCTATGCCGAAGGCCTCGCGCATGTGGGGCGGGCCGCGGCCCATCCGTCCGGCCGCTTCGTCCTGCTGCGGCGAACCATTCCCGGCACCCAGCTTGAGGACGGCATCTCGCCTTGGCCCTATCTTTGGATCAGCGACCCCGGCCAGATCCGGTCGCTCCAGGCGGATTTCCCGGACCTTGTGACCGTGACCGTGCTGTGCCAGCCCGGCTATGTGCCCGCGCGCGCGGAGTGCGACGCGGTGCTCCTGAAGCACCATTTCGTCTATGATCCTCGCCTGCCGCCGCCGCCCCTGAGCCCGCGGGCGCGGGCCCGGCTGGACGCCTGCGCCCGGCACGCGGTGTTTGAGGAGGTGACGGCGGACGAAGACCGCCTTGCCATCTGCGCCCTCTATGGGGCGCTGAAGGCCGCCCGCCACCTCACCGGCCTGTTCGACATGGACGCCCGCCATTTCCGTGCCGTGGCCGGGCTGAAGGAAAGCCGCTTCTTTCGCGTCAGGTCCGGCGATGCCATCGGCGCCATGGCCTGCGGTGTCGTCTTCGGCGACGGGCTGCAAATCCTGCATACGGTTCCCACCGCCGAGGGTCTGCGCTGGAATGCCTCCTATCTCCTGATGCACGGCCTGCAGGACTTTGCCCGCGCCCATGGGGTGCGGCTGCTCATCGGCGGCCTGCCCGCCAGTGCCCGGCCCGGCCTGAAGGTGTTCAAGTCGCGCTGGGTCAATGCCACCGCGCCGGTCCACATGATCCGGGTGGTCAATGATCGGCAGGCCTATGCCCGGCTCAGCGCGGGCGCCGCGGAAAGCGCCTATTTCCCTGCCTATCGGAGGCCCGCGTGACCAGCACCGGCGTGACCAGCCCCGATGTGACGCGTCCCGCTGTCACCCGTCGGGCCGACATTCTGCGGTACACGCCCAAGACCTTCCTCATCTGGGCCCCGCCTTACACCCACACCAGTTCCGGCATCCGGGCGCTGTACCGCCTGTGCCACCACCTGAACGTGAGCGGCTATCCCAGCGCCCTTCTCGCCGAGCCGGGCCACCCTTTGCCGCACTGGAACTGCTTCCTGCACGAGGGGCCGGTGGATGACGCCATCCTGGTCTATCCGGAGATCGTGTCCGGCAATCCCTGCGGCGCCGGCCGGGTGGTGCGCTGGGCGCTCAACACGCCTGGGCTGATCGGCGGCGATACCCATTATCCCGAAACCGAGATGGTGTTCTTCTACGATCCTCAGAAGCGCGCCGACGTCCAGCGGGCGGTCGCCGAGCCGCTTGGGCCGGAACGGGTCCTCTGGCTGGGGCTGGTGGACCCCGCCCACATCTATCCAGACCCCGCCGTGCCGAAGACCCTGGACTGCTCCTTCGTCTATAAGGGCGCGCCCCTGGCCGAGCGGTTTCCCCTGCCCGCGGGCAGGATCATTGAGCCGCTGGAATCCCTGACCCCGAACATGGCCGCCCTGGGCGAGACGCTGCGTCGCACGCGCACCCTTTATTCCTATGACCATTACAGCAATCTGCTGCGGGAGGCGGCCATCTGCGGGTGCGATGTCCGGGTGGTGGACGAGCACGGCACCTGGCATGACCCAAGAACCTGCGATTGCCCGCTCAATATCCTCTGGGACGCCGACCTTCTGGCCACCTATGCGGGGAAGTTTCACTCCAGCGCCTTCGTCGCCCCCTTCATCCTTGAGCTGCGCCGACGCTGGGACGTGCCGCCTCCGAACCCCTGGTGGAAGGCGATCCTGCCCTTTCCGGCCCGGTGACGGCCGATCGCATGGTTTTTTTTGGCGGCGGCCTGCCGGAGGAGGTGCTTTCAGGCCCAAGCCCCGTGAGATACGCTGGGCTGACCGGGGGGATCTGCGCGGAATTCTCTACCTTTTTTCCGCACCGCGTCATATTGGAGCAGTCCGCGCGATACTGTGCTTTGGAATCGTTGCGAACTGTCGACGATTGAGATACCTGATCGGTCGATTTTTGGAGGAGGCCCATGGCCGACAGCCCCACGCGCGTCACGCGCCCGCTATCGCCCCACCTGCAGATTTACCGTCCGCTGTTCACGATGATGATGTCCATCGTGCACCGCATCACCGGTGGTGCCCTCTATTTCGGCACGGTCATCCTGGTGTGGTGGCTGCTGGCGGCGGCGACCTCGCCGGGTGCCTATGCCACCTTCTCGGGTATTGCCGGCTCCTGGCTCGGCATGCTGATCCTGTTCGGCTTCACCTGGGCGCTCCTGCACCATGCCCTCGGCGGCATCCGCCACTTCCTGTGGGACTTCCTCATCGGCTTCGGCGCCAATGAGCGTGTCCTGCTGGCCAAGGCCACTTTGGCCGGCTCGGTGGCGCTGACGCTGCTGATCTGGATCATCGGCCTGGCCGTAAAGGGCTGAGGAGAGAGACATGCACAGCCCCATGCGCACCCCTCTCGGCCGCGTCCGCGGCCTTGGCGCCGCCCGCTCTGGAACGGAACACTTCTTCCTTCAGCGGGTGACCGGCGCCGCCAATTTCCTGCTGATGATCGCCTTCATCTGCATCGTCATCTCGCTGGCGGGCGAAAGCTACGCCACCGCGCGCGCCGCCATCGGCAGCCCCTTCGTCGCCATCGTCCTGCTGCTCACGCTGCTTTCGGTGACCACCCACATGCGCATCGGCATGCAGGTCATCATCGAGGACTATGTCACTGGTGAAGCGATGAAGGTGCTCTGCATCGTCGCCAACACCTTCTTCACGGTCGCGATCGGTCTTGCCGGCGCGTTTGCCGTGCTCAAGATCAGCCTGGGAGGCTGAGCGCAATGGCCGAAACCAACGCATCCAACGGCTCAGCCGCCCCCGGCGTGAACGGCGCGGCCTATCCGATCCAGGACCATACCTACGACGTGCTCGTGGTCGGCGCCGGTGGCGCGGGCCTGCGCGCGGTGGTCGGCTGCTCGGAGGCGGGCCTGCGCACCGCCTGCATCACCAAGGTGTTCCCCACCCGGTCCCACACGGTGGCCGCCCAGGGCGGCGTTGCCGCCTCGCTCGCCAATATGGGCGAGGACAAGTGGGAATGGCACATGTACGACACCGTAAAGGGGTCGGACTGGCTGGGCGACCAGGACGCCATCGAATATCTGGTGCGCAACGCGCCGGCCGCCGTCTATGAGCTTGAGCATTGGGGCGTGCCCTTCTCGCGCACCGAGGACGGCAAGATCTACCAGCGCCCGTTCGGCGGCATGACCACGCATTTCGGCAAGGGCACCGCCCAGCGCACCTGCGCCGCCGCCGACCGCACCGGCCACGCCATGCTGCACACGCTCTATGGCGCGGCGCTGAAGCACAAGGCCGAGTTCTTCATCGAGTATTTTGCCATCGACCTGATCATGGACGAGGAAGGCCGCTGCCGCGGCGTCGTCGCCCTGAAGCTCGATGACGGCACCATCCACCGCTTCCGCTCCCACCTGACCATCCTCGCCACGGGCGGATATGGCCGCGCCTATTTCTCGGCGACCTCGGCCCATACCTGCACGGGCGACGGCAATGCCATGGTGCTGCGCGCGGGCCTGCCGCTCCAGGACATGGAGTTCGTGCAGTTCCATCCCACCGGCATCTACGGCTCGGGCTGCCTCATCACCGAGGGCTCGCGCGGCGAAGGTGGCTACCTGACCAATTCCGAGGGCGAGCGCTTCATGGAGCGCTATGCCCCATCGGCCAAGGACCTTGCTTCCCGCGACGTGGTCTCGCGCTCCATGACCATGGAGATCCGCGAAGGTCGGGGCGTGGGCAAGAACAAGGACCACATCTTCCTGCATCTCGACCATCTGGACCCGAAGATCCTGCACGAGCGCCTGCCCGGCATCTCGGAAAGCGCGCGCATCTTCGCCGGCGTGGACGTGACGCGCGAGCCGATCCCGGTCATCCCGACCGTGCACTACAATATGGGCGGCATCCCCACCAATTATCATGGTGAGGTGCTGAACAAGGTGCATGGCGATCCGGACAAGGTGGTGCCCGGACTGATGGCCATCGGCGAGGCCGCCTGCGTTTCCGTGCACGGCGCCAACCGCCTGGGCTCCAACTCGCTCATCGACCTCGTGGTGTTTGGCCGCGCCGCGGCGCTGCGCGCCGCCGAGGTGGTGCAGCCGGGCGAGAAGCACCGCGAACTGCCCGCCGACAGCGCCGACAAGTCGCTCTCGCGCCTCGACCACTTCCGCAATGCCAAGGGCGATACCCCGACCGCCGAGCTGCGGGCCCGCATGCAGCGGGTGATGCAGAGCAATTGCGCGGTGTTCCGCACCGGCGAAGTGCTGGAGGAAGGGCGCACGCTCATCCACGACGTGTTCTCGGCCACCTCAAATATCGGCGTGTCCGACCGCTCGCTGGTCTGGAATTCGGACCTGATCGAGACCCTGGAATATGACAACCTCATTTCCCAGGCGGTGGTGACCATGGAAAGCGCGGCCAACCGCAAGGAAAGCCGTGGCGCCCATGCCCGCGAGGATTATCCGGACCGGGACGACCACAATTGGATGAAGCACACCCTGGCCTATCTCGACACCGCCACGGGGCAGGTGAAGCTCGACGACCGGCCGGTTCACACCTACACCCTGTCGAACGACATCCAGTATATTGAGCCCAAGAAGCGCGTGTACTGAGCGCGCGTCGCAGGGCTTTCGCGGAGGAGAGCGTGGGTGGATGGACGGCCTCGATCCGTTGGTGGCCACCACTGCCCGGCTCGCCGCAGCCAAGACCGAACTGGCGCGACGGGCGCCAGGACCGCGAGGAGGAGCGGCGCTTCCGCTGGGATCGCCGCGACCTGCTGGATGATTGAGACCCCTTCTTACGCCCGGCGCAGCCGGCGAGCAGGATGCACCAATGGTTGAGCTCGCACTTCCCAAGAATTCGCAGATCTCCGGCGGAAAGGTGTGGCCGAAGCCCAAGGGCGCGACCAAGGTCACGGAATTCCGCATCTATCGCTGGAACCCTGACGACGGCAAGAATCCCAGCATCGACACCTATTATGTGGACCGCGAGGATTGCGGCCCGATGGTGCTCGACGGCCTCATCTACATCAAGAACAAGATCGATCCGACCCTGACCTTCCGGCGCTCCTGCCGCGAGGGCGTGTGCGGGTCCTGCGCCATGAACATTGGCGGCACCAACACCTTGGCCTGCACCAAGGGCATGGACGAGGTGCTGGTGAAGGGCGTGGTCAACGTCTATCCCCTGCCCCACATGCCGGTGGTCAAAGACCTCGTCCCCGACCTCACCCGCTTCTACGCCCAGCACGCGTCCATCGAGCCCTGGCTGCAGACGGACACCGCCGCGCCCGAGAAGGAGTGGCGCCAGTCCAAGGAAGACCGCGAGCGGCTGGACGGCCTCTATGAGTGCATCCTGTGCGCCTGCTGCTCCACCTCCTGCCCGAGCTATTGGTGGAACGGCGACCGCTATCTCGGCCCCGCCGCCCTCCTCCAGGCCAATCGCTGGCTGAAGGACAGCCGCGACGAGCGCACCGGTGCCCGGCTCGACAATCTGGAAGATCCCTTCCGGCTCTATCGCTGCCACACCATCATGAACTGCGCCCAGGCCTGCCCGAAGGGCCTGAACCCGGCCAAAGCCATCGCCGAGATCAAGAAGATGATGGTGGAGCGCCAGATCTGAGCGGAACTGACGTTCCTCCGCCTCGGCCAAACCCAGTTCAATGCGCGCGTGACGCCCGTCACGCGCGTTTTTCGTTGCGCCACTCCCTCGGCCAATCCCGGCCATGGCGCTCCCCAGCGGCCCCCTCTAAGGTGCGGCAGCCCTCAAATCCGGTTTGCCTCCCGTGCATTACGCCGCCCGCCTCCAAGCCACCCTCGACCTCCTCACCGAAGTCCACGCCGTCGCCCGCCCCGCCGACGCCCTGGTCTCCTCCTGGTTCCGAGCCAACCGTCACCTCACCGAGGCGGACCGGGGATTCATCTCCGACCTGCTCTATGCCCTGCTGCGCCACCACGCACGCCTGGGCTGGTGGGTGACCCGGCATGGGCGGGAAGCAACGCCCCGCAACCGCCTGTTGGCGTGGCTTGCGCTGGGCGCGCGCCAGACCCCGGACCAGGTGAAAAACATTTTCAGCGGCAAGCACTTGGAGCCGGAGCGCCTGACTGACAACGAGCGCGCCCTGCTGGTGAAGCTGCAAGGCTCGGCCCTTACCTCCCCTGCAATGCCAACCGAGGTGCGTGTCGAATGCCCGGACTGGGCCGCCGCCGCCCTGCACCGCCGCTTCCCGGACACCTTCGAGCAGGACCTCGCCGCGCTCCTCGACCCCGCGCCGCTCGACCTTCGCGTTAACCCCTTGAAAGCGAAGCGCGATGGCGTCCTCCAGGCGCTCCGCGACCTCGGCCTGCCCGCCGAGCCCTCAGCCCTTGCGCCCCACGGCATCCGGGTCCGAGAGCGCCCCTCCCTCGCCCGCCTGCCCATGTTGAAGACGGGCGAGGTGGAGATCCAGGACGAAGGCTCGCAACTGGTCGCGCTGATGGTGGATGCCCGCCCCGGTGACCGGGTGGTGGACTTCTGCGCCGGCGCCGGCGGCAAGACCCTCGCCATCGCCGCCCAGATGGCCAATAAGGGCCACGTCATCGCCTGCGACGTGCTGGACATCCGCCTGAAGCGGGCCGCCGAGCGTTTCCGCCGGGCGGGCCTCCACAACATCGAAACCCGGCCACTGGCCAATGAACGGGACAAGTGGGTCAAGCGCCACAAGGGCGGGTTCGACCGTGTGCTGGTGGATGCGCCCTGCAGCGGCACCGGCACCTGGCGGCGCAACCCGGATGCCCGCTGGCGCGTTCTCGGGCCTGGACTCGAAAATCTCCTGCCGCTTCAGGCCTCTATCCTCGACAGCGCGGCGCGGCTGGTTAAGCCGGGTGGACGGCTGGTCTATGCCACCTGCTCGCTTCTGAAAGAGGAGAATGAGGAACAGGTGGCCGCCTTCCTGGCCACCCATCCCGATTTCCGTCTGGTGCCCTTGAGCGAGGCCGCGCCGCAATTGGCGGGGTCCACCCAACCCGACTTCCTGGCTCTAACACCCGCGCGCAATGATACGGACGGCTTCTTCGCCGCTGTCATGCAACGCGCCGCGACACCGGCCGCAGCGACCGCGCCCTGAGGCTAGAGCATGCGCCCGCCAGCCTGCGCCGCAGGCTGATCGGATCATGCATTCTCTATCAATAAGTGAGAGGGCGATTCACCGGTCAGATTGATTCAATCTGATCGGATCGCGCTCTAGCCGCAGGACGCGGGTGCCGCCGCCTCATTTGTGCGGCAGAGGAACGCCCTTTGTGGTGAAGCGCTTGGCGCCGATCGGAGGACGCACGGGACGCTTGGTCCCCGCCGCCTTGCCGGTGCCCGGCGGCTGGTGGGCCGGCACCAGTTGATCGGGCCGAGGCCCGATGAGGTCGGCCCGGCCCATCTCCTTTAGCGCCTCCCGCAGGATCGGCCAATTGTCCGGGTCGTGATAGCGCAGGAAGGCCTTGTGGAGGCGGCGCTGGCGCAGGCCCTTGATGGTCTCCACCTGGTCGCTCGCGCCCCGCCGCACGCCCCGCAGCGTATTGACGCCGGTGTGATACATGGCGGTGGCGGTCGCCATGGGCGAGGGCAGGAAGGTCTGCACTTGATCCGCGCGATAGCGGTTCTTCTTGAGCCAGAGCGCGAGGTTCATCATGTCCTCGTCGGTCGTGCCGGGATGGGCGGCGATGAAATAAGGGATCAGATAGTATTTCTTCCCCGCCTGCTTCACCGCGGCGTCAAACATCTCCTTGAACCGGTCATAAGTGCCGATGCCCGGCTTCATCATCTTGTCGAGGGGGCCACGCTCCGTGTGTTCCGGCGCGATTTTCAGATAACCGCCCACATGGTGGGTCACCAGTTCCTTCACATATTCGGGGCTCTTCACGGCGAGATCGTAGCGCACGCCGGAGGCGACCATCACCTTCTTGACCCCTTTCACCTCTCGCACCTTGCGGTAGAGGCGGATGAGGTCGTCGTGAGAGGTGTTGAGGTTCGGGCAGATGTCCGGAAAGACGCAAGACGGCAGGCGGCAGGCGGCCTCGATCTTGGGGTCCTTGCAGGCCATGCGGTACATATTGGCGGTTGGCCCGCCAATGTCGGAAATGACCCCCGTGAAGCCCGGCGTCTTGTCGCGGATACGCTCGATCTCCTTCAGGACCGAGCCTTCCGACCGGTTCTGGATCACACGCCCCTCATGCTCGGTGATGGAGCAGAAGGTGCAGCCGCCGAAGCAGCCGCGCATGATGGTGACCGAGAACTTGATCATGTCCCAGGCGGGGATCTTGGCATCTCCGTAGGAGGGGTGCGGCGCCCGCGCATAGGGCAGGTCATAGACCGCGTCCATCTCCTCGGTGGTGAGCGGGATGGGCGGCGGGTTCAGCCACAAATCGCGGTCGCCATGGCGCTGGACGAGCGGGCGCGCATTGCCGGGATTGGCCTCCCGGTGCAGCACGCGGGAGGCACGGGCATAGGCCTCGCGATCCTGCTCCACCACCTCGAAGGACGGCAGGCGAATGACGGTGTCGCCCGCCACGCGGCTCGCCGCCTCGTCCGCCGAATCGAGATCATCGGCGGGCAATTCGGTGTAATGGCCTGGCACCTTGCGGAACAGCGCCAGGCCGCGGATCGAATCCAACTCGCGCGGTGTCTCGCCGGCGGCCAGGCGGTTCGCCACCTCCACCACGGCGCGCTCCGCATTGCCATAGATCAGCAGGTCGGCCTTGGCGTCCGCCAGGATGGACCGGCGCACCTTGTCCGACCAATAGTCATAATGGGCGATGCGGCGCAGGGAGGCCTCGATGCCGCCGAGCACGATCGGCACATCCTTATAGGCCTCGCGGCAGCGCTGGGTATAGACGATGGTGCAGCGGTCCGGCCGCTTGCCGCCCTCGCCGCCCGGCGTATAGGCATCGTCATGGCGCAGGCGCCGATCGGAGGTGTAGCGGTTGACCATGGAATCCAGGTTGCCGCCGGTCACGCCGAAGAACACGCGCGGCTTGCCCAGCGCCTTGAACGGGTCCGCCGAATGCCAGTCGGGCTGGGCGATGATGCCCACGCGGAACCCTTGCGCTTCCAGGAGACGGCCGATGATTGCCATGCCGAAGCTGGGATGGTCCACATAGGCATCGCCCGTGACCAGGACGATGTCGCACGCATCCCAGCCGAGCGCATCCATTTCGGCCCGGCTCATGGGCAGGAAGGGGGCGGCCTTTCCTGTCGGCCGCCCATGGCGGAACAAGGAAAGCTGAGGCGTTTCGGGGGCAAGCTGGATGTCCATGGCGCCCACGCATAGGACGTCAATATGGCAAATTCAACTCGCCACGCCTGACGTCAGGGAAAAGAGACATCACATCCGCTCCAATGGCTGGGGCGGATCTCTCTTTTCCAATCAACAAGCGCCCCATTGGGCGCGGCTGGTACTCTATGCCGGCAGCACGACGACCTTCGTCTTCACGGGCGTGCGGGAGTAAAGATCCAGCATGTCCTGGGTCAGGAGGCCGACGCAGCCGCTGGTCACGCCGTGGCCGATGGATTCGGGATCGATCGTCGCATAGATCGTGTAGAGCGTGTAGTTGCCGTTCTGGTAGAGATAGAGCGTGCGCGCGCCGAGCGGATTTTCCAGGCCGCCCGGCATGCCGTTGGCATACTTCGCCACTTCAGGCTGGCGCTTGATCATTTCCTTAGGCGGGGTCCAGGTCGCCCATTCGCCCTTGCGGCCCACATAGGCATCGCCGCTCCAGCGGAAGCCGTCACGGCCCACATTGGCGCCATAGCGGGTGGCCATACCGTCTTCCTCGATGCGGTAGACGTAGTAATTGCCTGGATCGACAATGATAGTGCCGGGCGCTTCCTTGGTCTCGTAGCGCACCGTGCGGCGATAATATTTGGGATCGAGCTTGCTGACGTCCGCGGCCGGAACGGGGAACTTCTCCGCTGGCAAGGGGCCATAGAGCTTTTCCGCCTCGGCGAGGGTCATGCCGTCCGGGGTGGCGCAGCCACCGAGCCCGAGGGCACCAAGGCCGAGCGCCGAGCCCACCATGAAGGTGCGCCGACTGAGGCGTCCCCACAGCGCGCTTGTCAGCCCCATCTCATTTGCCCGACGGGCATTTCCAGCGTCCATGACCATGACTCGCATTTCCCCGATCCAAGCTTGCCGCTCCAGATGCCACAAGCGCCTCTCCCCGCCGGACGCCGGGGCCGTGCGACCGTGCGAAGAGGTTCTGCCCGGATCCGGCTCCAAGCTGAGCGGAGATTGCCGCCCTTGTGGGCGAGAGGCAAGCACGGGTTTTCACGAGGCCGACAGACGCCGACCACGGGTTGCACCGGCCGGCGCCACTAGGCTGCCAGGAGGCATGACCTGTGGGGATGAGAGGGCGCCTCGCAAAGCAGCGGGGCGCCCTCTGTGTTGCATGACGCGCGGATCAGGCTGCGCGCAGCTGCGTTACGAAACTCTCGACCTCGTGCCTCAGGTCCCCAGCCTGCTTGGACAGACCTTCGGACAGGCTCAACAACTGGCTTGAGGCCGTGCCGGTCATTTCCGCCGCGCGACCGACGCCGGTGATGTTGTCCGTAACCTGTTGCGTGCCCGTGGCGGCCTGCTGGCAGCTCTGGGCGATCTCTCCGGTGGCCGCGCCCTGCTCCTCCACCGCACCCGCAATGGCAGTGGAGATGGACTTGATATCCCCCACCACACGGATGATCTCCGCCATGGAGGCGACCGTGCCGTCCGTGGCCGATTGGATCTCGGAAACCTTGGAGGCGATGTCGTCGGTGGCCTTGGCGGTCTGGCTGGCCAGTTCCTTCACCTCGGCCGCGACCACAGCGAACCCCTTGCCCGCCTCGCCCGCGCGTGCCGATTCGATGGTGGCATTGAGCGCGAGGAGGTTCGTTTGATCGGCGATACCCTTGATCAAGGAGATGACGTCGCCGATGGCGCTTGCCGCCTTCGCCAGTTCGCTGATGCGGGTGTTGGACGCCTCAGCCTCGCGGAAGGCGACATTGGCCACTTCGGCCGAGTGGAACACACGACCGCTCATTTCGCGAACGGAAGCTGCCAGTTCCTCCGACGAGGCGGCGACCGTTTGAACATTGCCCGCGGCCTGTTCGGCGGCCGCTGCCACGGCCTGCGCCTGGCGGGAAGTCTCCTCGGCAGTGGCGGAAAGATTGCGGGCAGATCCGGCCACGTCATGGGAGGTTGTGGCGAACTGGCCGGCGAGGGACTGCATGTTCTTCACGAAGGACTGCGCCAAATGCTCGCGCCGCGCCAGCGTTTCGTGTTCGGCTGCCTTGCGGCTGTCCTCTTCCCGTCGTGCCGCTTCGGCGACCGCCAGAGTGTCGCGGAAGGTTCGCAAGGCCGTGCTCATGGCCCCGACCTCGTCCTGGCGCTCGGTGAAGCCCACCTCGGTCGCATAATCGCCAGAGCGGATGCGCTCCATGCTGGCCACCGTCGCGCGGATGGGCACGGCGATGAGCGTGTTCAGGGCAAAAGCCGCACTGCAGCCGATCAGCAGGATCGCACCCACAGATGCGATGGCGGAAACGAGGATGGTTTTCTCCGCTGAACGCATCGTTTCATTGCGCACGCCAAGGAGAGAGCTCTCCGCCTCCTTCAATTCGGCAACCAGAAGGCGGATCTTGTCGAAATAGACCTTGCCCTTGCCGCTGCGCTCCACATCAACGGCCGCATCCTCGGAACCCGGCGTCCTCATGAGGTCGATGGCATAATGGGAGACGTTACGCTGCCAGTCCTCCACCTGCTCGCGCACGGCGTCGAGCCGCTTCTGCTGGATCGGGTTGTCGCTGGTCAGCGACTTCGCCGCACTCCAATTGTCGGCGAAGGCTTTCTCGCCGGACACAAGCGGTGCGAGGCTGCCATCCTTCCGCGTCAAAAGAAAACCACGCAGGCCCGTCTCCTGGTCCACCATGGCCGCCATCATCCCGTCGACCCTGTCCAGCACATGGTAAGTGTGGATCGTCCAGTCGACATTCTTCTCCAAGGTCGTTTCCGCCTGAAGAATGATGCCCCCGGTGACAAGACTGGTCAGAAGTACAAGCCCGAACATCAAAACGATTTTTGTTCGGATCGCCAAATTCTTCAGGCTCATCGTGCACTCCGATTTCAGTTGTCTGGCCGCCGTGTCGGCGTGGCTCTTCGGGTATGGCTCTATGCAAGGGGAGGACGGCAAGTAACGCAGTCCCCGGAAAGACAAGTTCGAGGCGAGGGGTGACGTCGCGCATGAGCCCCTGGGGCGCCAACGCGCGGCATCGCCCTCTCTTGCGAAAGGACCCGCCCGACGGTGGCCGTTGATATGCCGCCGCCACGGTGCGCCTCACGCGCCCTTGCAGACCTCTCTCGGCCACAAGAGCGCGTGAGGTAACCGCCTGAAGCTTGCCCGAGCCTGTGGAGCTGCCTTGCAGCCGTGGGCCATGGGCAGGAGCGAGCGCCGCGAAAGGTGGAGCCATGGCAAGGGCGCCGCTGGGGGAGGGCGAGCGCCTCTGCGAGTCTGCTCACGCTGCCAGACGAGGCCGCGCGCGGTCACCTCTGCAGAACCTCACGCAGCGGAATTTGACCTGACCTCCCACATCCGGCAATATCACTGACGGCTCAGGGGGCGATTGTTGAGCATTAAATGCACAACCGTGGGCCTCCCTCAAATGCGGAGCCGCTGTATTGCCTGATAAGTATATTCCGTTCGTGCGCGGCCTTTCACGCGTTTCCCTATACGCTGCTATGACCTGCCTGATTTTTGGCCTGATGTATGTCGACGCGACTACAACTGGCACATTCGGCGAAACGTCTCTTGTCGAGATATCTCAATCAATACTTCTGTTCGCCATTTCGGCGATTTTCGTCCTCGCCGCCATAAAGGTGGCTGCCCTGCGCAAGTCCGCTTGGCTGCTCGCAACATTCTCCACCGCATCGCTCATTCGGGAGAACGACATCTGGCTGGACATGCTCCACTCCGACGGATGGCAGATACTCGTCACGCCGGTGATTCTGGTGGGCCTCGCATATACCTGGATCAATCGCGACGCCTTCCTCGAAGAGCAAAAGGTCTACACAGAGAGCGTCTCATTTGGGCTGCTCATCTCGGCCCTGATGACCACCTACATCTTCGCCCGACTGTACGGCATGGGAGCTTTCTGGCAGATCGTTCTGCAGGAGGCCTATGCTCGCCCAGTGAAGGACATGAGCGAAGAGTGCGTGGAACTCTTTGGGTACGGCCTTCTCCTCTTCGCGGCGCTCGAATTTGTGGCGCTGGCGAAAAGCAGGGCCCGCGAACTCTCCCCCAGCCTCGCCCCGGTATAAGCACACAGCAGGCGCACTCGCCTCTTAGCGAGGGTGAGGTTGGCGCCTGCCTCTCGGCCTGCCCTGATAGTTCAACGCATGCCTGCACACCGCTGCGGCCTCGGCATCGGTAAGTCTCTTCTGCGTCAACTTGGGCTTCTTGACCATCTTGCCCACCGGCTTCGCAGCAGGCGCACCCCTCGCGGCATTGGACAGCCCCAGGGGCGGAAACGGGCTTCAACAGGCTCTTGGCCGATAGGCACCCTCGGCTTGCCGCTGTTGGGCCTCCGCTGCCTGCGCATGGGCCTTTGCCACCTCGGCCAGCTGGCGGGCGCGGCTGACCTCGTCAATCGTCAGATAATGGTCCGATAAATTGCCGGCTCGCCCTTCAGTCGCTCCAGCTCCGCCCACTCGGCTTCCACCTGTGCTGACACCTCGGCATGCGGCCTCTTGTGGGTCTTGGGTGCCGAGCGAGCGCTTCACCTCGGTCTTGCCAAGGAGGGGCCTCAGGCGATCAGGGACGGCCCTGCGGAACTGATAAACGCCGCTCTTGGGGTGCTTCGTCGGACGGGACATGGCGAGGACCATTGGACCACCTGTCTGTACCACCAGACGGTTTCCAAGGCCATGAAAGACAAAGAGTTTTGGCAGATCAACGCCTTAAGAAGGCATTGGTGCCCAGGAGAGGACTCGAACCTCCACGGTGTTACCCACTGGTACCTGAAACCAGCGCGTCTACCAATTCCGCCACCTGGGCTCCGCGGCTCTTGCGAGCGGCGGGAGGCCGTTCTCTTACGGGGGAGCGGGGAGGCTTGTCAACGGCCGTGCGGGACGGAATGTGGGAAATCACGTCCACACCTACGGCCAAGCCTTGATAAATCAGGGATGACGGACTTTTCCACAGGGGCCATTCTCGCCCCTCTCGATCGACGGCAGAACCAGAATCACCCGCTTTGGAAACCCGACATTGAAAAGCGGGCGCATCATCGGCGAGATGGTCTGTGGCGCCCCTTTGCCCCTTTGCCCCTTTGCCCCATCGGGGGAGAGCGACGCGATCCGATGGCGCAAGACGCACGGCAGCGGGCGATTTGACCGGAGACGAGAAAAGCGAACGCGTTTGAAAGCCGATTGCCGCAAAGCTCGCCCGTCAAAGCCGCGCGAGGCGGTGCCGACACGGCGGTGGTCTGGGGCTCCGGGACAGAGGGCATAGGGCCATGCGCATAAAAAAATGACCGCGGCGCCCAGGCGCCGCGGTCGGATGCCTAACGACAAGGCTCAGCGATGAACGAAGCCGGGGCTGCGCTTTTCCACGAAGGCGCCCATACCCTCGGTCTGATCCGCCAATGCGAATTGGGACTGGAACACCCGGCGCTCGAAGCGGATGCCCTCGGCGAGCGAGGTCTCGTAGGAGCGGTTCACCGCCTCCTTGGTCATCATCGCCACCGGCAGCGACATGTCGGCGATCTGCGCCGCCACCTTCAGGGCCTCGGGAAGGAGATCGGCCACCGGCAGGACACGGGACACGAGGCCGGAGCGCTCCGCCTCGGCGGCATCCATCATCCGGCCCGTGAGGCACATTTCCATGGCCTTGGACTTGCCCACGAAGCGCGTCAGGCGCTGGGTGCCGCCGGATCCGGGCATCACGCCGATCTTGATTTCGGGCTGGCCGAACTTGGCATTGTCGCCCGCCAGGATGAAGTCGCACATCATGGCAAGCTCGCAGCCCCCGCCGAGCGCGAAGCCGGCCACCGCGGCGATCACCGGCTTGCGGGTGCGGGAGATACGCTCCCAGGAGGTGATGAAGTCATCCAGATAGGTGTCGGGATAAGAGAAGTCCTTCATCTCCTTGATGTCCGCGCCGGCGGCAAAGGCGCGCTCGGAGCCGGTGAGCACCATGCAGCCGATCCCGCGATCCGCCTCGAAGACGTCGAGGGCCGCGTTCAGCTCCCGGATGATCTGCGCGTTCAAAGCATTCAGGGCCTGCGGACGGTGCAGGCGGATGAGCCCGACACGGCCATGGGTTTCGACCTGAATTGTCTCGTATGACATCTCTTGCCTCCCGATGGGGGCCTGAAGCCCGCCTGGGCAAGGTGTGTAGAGGGCGCGCGCGCGCGAGGGAAGCGGTTTGCGCAAGCCTCGCGCCGCATGTCACCTCTGGCAGGTGGGGCAGAAGAAGGTGGACCGCGCGCTTTGCACGATGCGCTGCACTTGCCCCTTGCAATGCAGGGTGCGGCAGGGCTGCCCCTCCCGGTCATAGACGCGGAAGGCATGCTGGAAATAGCCCAGTTCGCCATCCACACGGCGATGGTCCCGCAGGGAAGAACCGCCGGCCAGGATGGCGTCCCTCAAGACGTCCCGGATGGCCGTGACCAGCCGCTCGGCGCGGGCGGTCGGGGCGCCGGTGCGGGTGGCAAGGCTGGAAGCCTGGCGGCGCGGCGACAGCCCCGCGCGATGCAGCGCCTCACACACATAGATATTGCCGAGCCCCGCCACCACTTTCTGGTCCAGCAGCGCCGCCTTCAGGCTGGTGCGCTTGCCAGCGCAGGCGCGCGCCAGATGCTCGGCATGAAAAGTGTTGCCGAGCGGCTCGGGGCCGAGATCGCGCAGCAGCGGATGGCTGTCCAGGCGATCATAGGGCACCAACAAAATGGCGCCAAAACGCCGCGGATCGTTGAAGGTCACGGTGACGCCGCCGGCGAGGCGGAACACGACGTGATCGTGCGGCCCTGGCTCGGCGCGCGGATAATGGAAGGCGCCCGGCCGGCGGGGCTTGTGCGTGCCGTCGATGCGGATGGACCCGGACATGCCGAGATGGAGGATCAGCACCTCCCCTCCGTCCAGGTCCGCGAGGATGTACTTGGCGCGGCGGCCGATGGCTTCCACGCGGCGGCCGGCAAGGCGTTCGGCAAAGCTCTCCGGAAGGGGCCATCGCAGATCCGGGCGGCGGGCCTCCGCCTCTTCGATCACGGCGCCTTGCAGGACGGGGATGAGGCCGCGGCGGACTGTCTCCACCTCGGGCAATTCGGGCATCTTGTCTCTAACTCCGCCGGCACGCGTCTGTCGCGCGGATCGGCTCTGGTCACCATCTGGAAGGAGAAGGCTATCGAGGCTGTGCCGCAGCGCAAGCAGGAATGGCAGCGGACGAACAGCTATCCCCCTATTCCGCGGCATCCCGCTGGTCACGCGCGACCGTCTCGCCAGACATTGCGGAGGGCGTTTGCTGTGGCGTTTCAGGATGTTGCTCGAATTCGAGCTGCTCGAGCCGCGTCCCGCGTTTGGCGATCTTGTCGGCGGAGATCAGAAGACCGGAAATGTCCTCTCCCACCATGCCGAAATGCTTGGAAAGATCCCCCGCCCGGATACGTAGCCGACTTACATCCGCAACGAGGGCCGTCACTTCGGCGCGGATGCGATCCGCCTGCTCGCGCATGCGCGCGTCCTTGGAGATGGCCTGCACCACCTGGATGGCCAGCATCAGCAGGGACGGCGAGACAATCATCACCCGCGCGCGGAAGGCGCGCTGGATGACGGCGTCGAAATGCTCGTGCAGGTCGGCATAGACGGATTCGGATGGCACGAAGATGAGGGCAATGTCCTGGGTTTCGCCCGCCAGCAGGTAGCGCTCGGCCACGTCGCCCACATGCTTCATCATGTCGCCAGCAAGGCGCGTGCCGGCGGCTTTGCGGGCTTCCGGCGTCGCCGCCTCGCGGAAGGCGGTGACCGCTTCGAGTGGAAATTTCGCGTCGATCAGGAGCGGGCGCGCATCGCCTGGCAGGAACACGGCGCAGTCCGGCCGGCGGCCATTGGAGAGCGTGTATTGGAAGGCATAGCTCGCGCGCGGCAACCCGTCGGCGATAATGGCCTCCATGCGCGCCTGCCCGAAGGCGCCGCGCGCCTGCTTGTTGGACAGGGTCTGGCGCAGGGAAATGACCTGCGAGGAGAGGTCGGAAAGGCTGCGCTCCGCTTTTTCCACCAGGACGAGGCGCTCGGCGAGGCGGGTGAGGCTGTCATGGGTGGCGCGGGCGGCGGTGGAAAAGCTCTCGCCCAGCCGGTGGGAGGTGGAATCCAGGCGCTCCGAAACCGCGCGCGCCAACTCGCTCTGCCGCTGGGCCAGGACCTCCGCCATGGTCTGGACCCGCCCGGCGGTCTCAGCCTGGATGCGGGCGAGATCACGCAGCCGCGCCTCCAACTCCGACGCACGCGCGGCGGCGTCCGCGGCTTCCTGGGCGCGCAGGGTCGCGGTGCGCCGGGTTGCCACCAGGAGGGCCAGCAGAAGCAGCAGGGCCACCCCGCCCATGCCGGCCAGGATCTCGCCGCCACTGATACTGAGGAAACCCATGGGAAAGAGCTGCTCCATCATGTCCTCCCCAATACATGACTCTTCTTTGTGAACAAAGAGCGAACATGTTGACCGTAGCCCTTCCATCGCCTATCTGGCGAGAATGGCCATCCGACCCATCATCATCCTGCCCGATCCCAAGCTCCGCCTGACCTCCGCGCCGGTCGAGAAAGTCGACCATGCGGTCAAGAAGCTGGTGGAGGACATGTTCGAGACCATGTACGACGCGCCGGGCATCGGCCTTGCCGCCGTGCAGGTGGGCGAGATGCGCCGTGTGGTGACCATTGATGTGTCGCGCGAGGGCGAAGCCAAGCAGCCGATGGCCTTCATCAACCCTCAGATCGTCGCCAGTTCAGAGGACCTGTCGGTCTATAATGAGGGCTGCCTCTCCATTCCCGACTATTATGAGGAAGTGGAGCGCCCGGCGCGGGTCACCGTCCGCTACTTGGACCTTGACGGCGCGACCATCGAGCGGGAGGCGGACGGGCTGCTGGCCACCTGTCTCCAGCATGAGATCGACCATTTGAACGGCGTGCTCTTCATCGACCACATCTCGAAGCTGAAGCGCGATCGGGTGACCAAGAAGTTCGTGAAGGCCGCCAAGCGCGACGCCGGCTGAGGGATCGGACCTTTCATGCGCATCCTCTTCATGGGCACGCCGGACTTCGCCGTGCCCACCCTCACCGAGATCGTCTCCCGCGGCCATGAAGTGGTAGCCGTCTATACCCGCGCGCCGGCGCCTTCGGGCCGACGCGGGCTCGACCTGCTGCCCTCCCCTGTCCAGGCCACGGCGGAAAAGTTCGGTCTGCCGGTCTTCACCCCGAAGACGCTCCGCACCGAAGAGGCCGTCGAGGCCATTCACGCGCTGGAGGCGGACGTGGCCGTGGTGGTGGCCTATGGCATGATCCTGCCCCAGGCCATCCTGGATGCGCCGCGCCTCGGCTGCCTCAATCTCCACGGCTCGCTCCTGCCGCGATGGCGCGGGGCGGCGCCCATCCAGCGGGCCATCATGGCTGGCGACACGGAAACCGGCCTTGCGGTGATGCGCATGGAGGCCGGGCTCGATACGGGTCCCGTCGGCCTTCTGGAGCGCGTCGCCATCGGGCCGGACATGACGGCTGGCGAATTGCACGACCAAATGATGGTGCTTGGTGCCGATCTCATGGCCCGCGCCCTCGCGGCGCTGGAGCGGGGTGGCCTGCACTTCACCCCTCAGCCCGAGGCTGGCGTGGTCTATGCCCACAAGCTGGAGAAGGGCGAGACGCGCATCGACTGGTCCCAGCCGGCGCAGGAGGTGCACAACCATATCCGGGGCCTCTCCCCCTTCCCTGGCGCCTGGTTCCCGCTGGGGCCGGAAGAGACCCGCGTGAAGGTGCTGCGCTCGACCCTCGCCTCCGGCGAGGGAGCGCCGGGAACGGCCTCGGACGATCACCTCACCATCGCCTGCGGCACGGGGGCCGTGCGGCTGGTGCAGCTTCAGAAGGCCGGCAAGCAGGCGGGCTCGGCCGATGCCTTCCTGAATGGCAATCCGGTTCCCGCCGGGACCCGGCTCGCCTGAGCGGCTGGAACCCAGCTTATGCCCCGCTACAAGCTCACCATCGAATATGACGGCACATCCTTTGCCGGCTGGCAGATCCAGGCGGAGCTGCCGACGGTGCAGGGCGCGCTGGCGGAAGCGGTGACGCGGCTCACCGGTGAAGAGGTCCATGTGGCGGGCGCCGGGCGCACCGATGCGGGCGTGCATGCCACCGGTCAGGTGGCGCATATCGACCTTTCCCGTCCCTGGCGTACTGATACGTTGCGCGACGGACTGACCGCCCATTTGCGTCCGGTCCCGGTGGCGGTGCTGGCCGCTGAGGCTGTGGCCGATGATTTCGATGCCCGCTTCTCGGCCGTGAAGCGGCATTATCTCTATCGCATCATCAACCGCCGGCCAGACCTGGCGCTCGACCGCGACCGGGCCTGGCGCATTCCCCAGAAGCTGGACGCATCCGCCATGCACGAGGCGGCGCAACGGCTGCTGGGCCGCCATGACTTCACCGCCTTCCGGGCGGCCGAATGCCAGGCCGCCTCCCCCGTGAAGACGCTGGACCAATTGGACGTGACACGGACCGGGGATGAGATCCGCATCGTCACCTCCGCGCGCTCCTTTCTCCATCATCAGGTGCGCTCCATGACAGGGTCCCTCATGCGCGTGGGTGAGGGCCGGTGGAGTGGCGATGACCTTGCCCACGTCCTCGCATCCCGGGACCGATCCCGCTGCGGGCCCATGGCGCCAGCCTGCGGGCTGTATCTGGCTGCGGTCAGCTATTGACGTCCGCGCGGACCTGGTCTGCAGGAAATGCGGAATTGCTCTGGAACCCACCCCGTCCTGACGCGTTAAGACGCAAATTCCGTCCTCGTTGAGAGGTCACAGGTATCGCGTCATGACCTTTGGGCTTCCCTTTCGCAGTCGACGTCCCGCCGCTCCCATGGCGGGGCCGTCTTCCATTCCGGCTTGGTTCAGCTATGTAGTCGCGCGGGCTGTGGAGGCCGCACCGAGCCGCTTCATCTTCTTTGATGGCCGCGAGACCGCGGAAGCCGGCGCGGCGGGTGCGGTGATCGTGCCCGGCGGCGCTTTCTTTCTGGACGAGGCGCGCCTCTATGGTGATCGCGCCGCTGCAGAAGGGGCGGCGGCCCGCCTGAACGCTCGCCGGCCCGCAGGCGCGGAGCACTGGGTGGTGGTGTCCACCCGCCGTGTGCTGGCAGACCAGCGCCAGGCGGTCACTGCGATGACCGTTGCAGCAAGCCGAGCCAGCCTATCGCGGCGATGACGATTGCGGCGCCCGCCACCTGGATGGGGCCGATGACTTCCCCGAGCACCAGGACGGCCCCCGCCATTCCGAATACCGGAATCAATGCCAGATAGAGACCGGCCACAGCTGGGGTTAGGAAGCGAAGGCCAAGGAGGTAAAACCAGACCGCCAGCGCATATTGGATGACACCTGTGGCCCCCGCCGCCAGCAGAAGCGGCCAGGACGGCGCCACCGGGTGCTCGTACCCCAATGCCCAGGTGCAGGCAAAAAGACAGAGAACGCACCCCAGCCCTGCCGTCTGCTGAAGCGCTGCCAGGCTGAGGGGAGCCGTGGCGCTCAGAAGCCGACTGGACATTACCACATAAAGGGCCGCGACGGCCGTCCCCATCCCCACCAGCCCATCGCCCGACAGGCGCCCCTGCCCGAGCCCCTCCGCGTCCGATAAGGTCACCATGAGCACGCCGGAAATGGCAAGGCCCAGGACGACCGCGACGCCCCGGCCGGGACGCAGGCCCAAGAGCAGCCAAGCCAGGGCGCAGATGAAAGCAGGCTCGGCGGCGCCGATCACGGTGGCGTTGGCCGCGCTGGTCAAGGCTAGCCCCGGCACCGCCAGGCCATAGGCAAGGCCGGGTTCCAGCAGGCCGGAAGCCAGGATGGCCGGCATTTCTTCACGCCCCGCGCCTGCCGGGCGCAGCAAGCCCACACAAAGCCACAAGAACGCAACGCTCCCCCCCAATTGGAGGGCAAGAAGCTGGAAAGCGGGAATCGTCTCCAGCAGGCCCTTTGTCGCAACCGTGGCCAAGCCCCAACAGGCCGCCGACGCAATCACCGCCCCCGTCGCCAGCCATAGCCGGCCACGTGCGATTCGCAGGGCATGGGGTGCTTGCGTGGCCGGCAAGGATGAAGGTTCGCTCATGCCCGAGGCCCTTCCCTGCGGACGGCCTCGCATTCCACGGGGCAGCACGCCTGCGGGCAGGCATCCTCGTCGCACAAGCGGCAAATGTGGTCCGCAGATGCCCGGCTCTGGGTCAGTGCCGTGAGCAGGTGGGAGACGGCATCGCCCAGTGCCGGCCGCAGGTCTTGCGGGACACGCTGCAGCACAGCGCCCAACGTGGCCCGGCGCGCGTCGAGAATCGCCGCGGCTGTCTCCGATCCCAAGAGCGTGAGGCGCAGTTGCACCTGCCTCTTGTCCTTTGCCCCCGCGGACCGCTCCACCATTCCGCGACCCGCCAAGTCCTCCGTCAACCGCACAACAACGGAGTGGGTCAGGCCCAATATCTCCGCCAGTGTCCGGATGGGCGTGCCGGGATAGAAGTTCAGCACCACCAGCGCGGAGCATGCGCTGGTGCCCAGGCCGGAAGCCGCGCGGGCGGCGGCGTCCTGCGCGTCCGAGAGGGCGAGCGCCATAGCGCCGAGAAGGTTGGTGAGCTGGGTTTCATTCATAATTATATGTATTCAGCACGAATATAATTTCGTCAAGCTTTTCCCGCCGAAGCTCCCATGGCGGTTCCCTCCTCGCCGCTCCCTCCTCGCCGCTCCCTTGGAGCGCCACCGGGCGACGGCGCCCGGTGGCAAGGGGACAACACCTACGCCTTCAAGGCGGCGGCATGGTCCTTCAGGAAGACGCCAAGCGCGATGGGCTTCCGCCCCGTCAGCTGTTCCACGCTATCCGTCACGCCCGCGGTCCAGCCTTCGCGAACCGGATAGAAGAGCGAAGCCAGGAAACTCGCATATTCCCCGCCAATCCCAGCCCCGGTGAGCAGCGCCACAAAGGCAGCGTCGTCAATGGGATTGTAGGCCACGGGGCGGCCGACCACCTGGGAGATGAGGGTCGCGGCCTCGGCATAGCCAAGCGCCTCCGGCCCCGTGAGATTGAAGGCCCGGCCGTCGAAGCGGGAGGAGGTCAGCGCCGCCGCCGCGCTCCCCGCGATGTCGCGCGCATCGATGAAGCTGGACTTGCCCTCCCCAGCGGGGACGGCAATCACGCCATGGTCGATGCCGGGCTTCCAGAAGGTCAAGAAATTGTCGGAGAACCAGTTCGGCCGCAGAATCACATAAGGCGTGCCGGACCGTTCGAGGGCCAGTTCCACCTGCCGATAGGGGATGGCGTCGTCCGCATCGACGCCCAGCGCCGTCTGCAACACCACCTTCACCTTCCGGGCGGCGGCTGCCTCGATCACCGGAACCAGAAGGCCCACCGGGTCCATATAACCGGTGGGGAGCATCACATAGGCGCTCGCCACACCCTCGAAGGCGGGGCCGAAGGTCGCCGGATCGCGATAGTCGAACGCCGCGCCCTCCGCGCCCGCCACGGGCTGTCCAGACCGCGACGCCGCCTTCACCGCCTGGCCGAGGGCATGGAGGCGCTCCACGAGGGGGCGGCCCACATTGCCGGTGGCGCCGAGAACGAGAACCTTGCCGGACATATCCATCTCCTGGTATCCGTTAGAAACCATGTTTCGGAAGGATACATACGCTCCACCGGGAACGTGCAAAAGAGAGCACTTTCCGGTGACATGGTTTCGTCCGGGAAACCGCGCGCAAGGAAATGGCCCAGATGCAATGGCCCTATGATGTCTATGAGGAGCGCTGCCCCACGCGCATGCTGCTGGATCGCATCGCCGACAAATGGGCGGTCCTGATCCTGGCCCGTCTGCGCGGCGGACCGGTGCGCTTCAACCAATTGCGCCGCGACATTCGCGGCATCTCGCAAAAGGTATTGTCGCAAACCTTGAAGAAGCTGGAGCGCGACGGCCTCATCACCCGTACCGTCTTCGCCACTGTGCCGGTAACGGTGGAATATGCCCTCACCCCTCTGGGCGACACGCTGAACGAGACGGTGGCCGCCCTCGCCCGCTGGGCCGAGCACAACATGGATTCGGTGCTGGCCGCGCAGGCTGCCTATGACTCGCAGGCAACACCTTCCGCCGGCGCGCGGGCATGAAAAAGCCCCCGGCACCGCCGGGGGCTGGATGCATCGAACGGAACGGCGCAGCGGTCAGATGGAGGTGTTGATCCACTGCACGAGCTTGGCCTTGGGGGCCGCGCCCACCTGGCGGGAGGCGATCTTGCCGTCCTTGAACAGGAGCAGCGTGGGGATGGACATGATGCCGTACTTGGACGCGGTCTCGGGATTCTCGTCCACGTTCAGCTTGACGATCTTGAGCTTGTCACCCAGCTCCTCGGACACCTCGTCCAGGATGGGGGCGACCATGCGGCAGGGGCCGCACCACTCGGCCCAGAAATCCACCACCACGGGGCTGCCGGACTTCAGGACGTCCTGGTCGAAGCTCTGATCGGAAACCTTGTCGATCGCCATAACACACCTCTTGGGGGGCGAAGGGATTGGGAAGCGTGATCGCAACGTAGGTATCCCCTCCCCCCGCCGTCAAGGCGCGTCGCGCTGACGTGAAAGGAAGACCGCCTGCCCCCTATGCCTGAAGCCTCGTGAGCGCCTCACGCAGGCGGGCCGCATCGAGCGAAACGATCACCGGCCCCCGTGTATAGGCCAGAACGGCCTCCACCGGCCGGCCGGGAAAGGTTCGCTCCAGCACAGCGGCATAGAGCGCCAGCTGAGAGACCTGCCGCTCCGGCGGCGCCTGCCCTGTGGATGGCGGGCGCTGGTCGGTCTTGAAGTCGGCGATCAGCACCCGGCGTGGCGTCACCGCAAGCCGGTCGATTCGGCCTGTCACGGCCAGCACGCGGCCCTGCGGCGTGGTCCAGCGCCCCACGACGGGCACCTCGGCGCGGCTGCCGGGTCCAAACACCTCGGCAAGCTCGCCATGTTCGAGAACCGTAAGGACCTCGGACAGAAGATCCTGGTGCACCTGCCCCGACAGATGTGCGGCGGCATGGCCGAGCATGCGCAGGCCTGCGGCCGCACGCTCGGCAACGGCGATTTCGGCCAGGCCCGCCAGCAGCCGGTGGATGAGGTCCCCGCGCACAATGGCGTTGAGCCCATCAGCCCCGGTGCCGGCGCCCACCAATGTCCGGGCGACCACCCGGGAGGGCCGGAGCGGTGCGGGCTCGTCGGCCTCAAGGATGCGCGCGATCGGCGCGACGAAGCCAGGAACAGACGGCGACGCGCCGCCCGGCGCGGAGAGCACCTCGCCGCTCGGCGGCAGGCTTTCCGGCCGGCGCCAGCGCAGCACCTCCTCCGGCGCATAGGGCACCTCAACCGGATGGGCCTCGTCCTGGAGGGCACCGAGCACAAGGTCGTACCAGCAGCCTTCGGGCCGTGCGTGAGGCTTGTCCTTCGCGGCGGCGCGGGTCTCGGCGCCGCAGATCACCAGGGCGTCCTCGGCACGGGTGAGCGCCACATAAAGCAGACGGCGATATTCCTCGCTCTCCCGTGCCGCCGCCTCGGCGCGGGCGGAGGCGAGCACGCCCGGATCTTCCGCCTTGCGCGGCGCCAGAACCGGGAGGCCGGACGGGAGCGTGAGAAAGCCTTCGGAGGTGCGCGGGCGGGGCACGTCTACTGTATCCGCCAGGATGACGATGGGCGCCTCGAGGCCCTTTGCGCCGTGCACGGTCATGACGCGCACCTCGTCGCGGCCGGTCTCCATGTCGCGCTTGGTCTCCGCCCCGCCCCGGCGCAGGAAGGCGAGGAAGCCGGCCAATGTCGCCGCCTCCCCACTTTCATAGGTGCGGGCAAGGGCCATGAATTCGTCCAGCACGTCGGCCGCCTCCGGCCCGAGGCGCGCCAGCATGGCCCGGCGACCGCCATCGCGCCCGAGCACGCGGGCGTAGAAGTCGAACGGCCGCAGGCGCTGCGCCTCGCCCCGCCAGCGCTCCAGCCGAGTCAGCGCGTCGGCGAGCGGCCCCTCCCCCGGCGCGGCTTCGGCCAGCGCGTCCCAGAGCCGACCGAGACGGCCGGGGCACCAGCGCATGAGATCCTCGTCGGTGAAACCGAACAAGGGGGATTTGAGCACGCCGGCGAGCGCCAGGTCATCGTCAGGCGAAAGCAGCGCGTCGCCCAGGGCCATCAGGTCGAGAGCGGCGATATGGTCGGCCACCACCAGACGGTCGGCACCGGCCACTTCCACGCCGCCGCCGGCCCCCTTCAGGGCGCGGATGATGGCCTCGAACAGCTTGCCGCGCCGGCGCACCAGCACCAGCACGTCCCGCCCCTGCATGGGTCGCCCCTTGCGCGAGGGAATGGCGAGACGATCGGCAATGCCCCGGCGCACGAAATCGGCGATGCGCTGGGCCAGCATGTTCACCGGATCATCGCCCGGCACCTCGTCGAGGGGGCGACGCCAGTCATCCACCTTGGGCCGCTCCGGCGGCTTGATGGTTGGCCACACTTCCACCAGAGCCGGTGCATCGGTGCGGATGGCCTCATGCACGGTCTTGGCGTCGTCATCGGAGAGGCCAACGCGCGCCGCCTCGCTAGAGAAGACCGCATCCACCGCCGCCAGCACGCCCGGCGCGGAGCGGAAGGAATGGGGGAGCCGCACATTGCGGAAGCCCGTATTGCCCGCCTCACGCGCCACGCGGTGCCGCATCTCGCCGAAGGTGCGCGGGTCCGCGCCCTGGAAGGAGAAGATGGATTGCTTCTCATCGCCCACCACGAACAAGGTCCGCCGCAGCGGCCCGCGCGCACCGGCCCCGGCGAAAAAGTCGTCGATCAGGCCATGTACGACGGCCCATTGGGCCGGGCTCGTGTCCTGCGCCTCGTCCACCAGCACATGGTCGATGCCGCGATCGAGCTTGAAATGCACCCAGGAGGCCGGCACCCGGTTGAGCAGAGCGGCGGTGCGGGCGATGAGATCGTCGAAGTCCAGCAATCCCCGGTCGGCCTTTGCGGCCTCATAGCGGGCGCAGGCAGCCGCGCCGAGGGTGAGGGCGGCGTCTGTGCGCTCCAGCACCTCGATCGCCCGGCGCTGATCCTCAAGGAAAGCGATACGGTCGCGCTCCGCCTCCATGCGCGCGGCAATGGTGGGCAATGCCTCGCGCGCGCCTTTAGTGAGGAGGTCCTTGTCCGTGCGGGGGGCCCCGTCGGCCTTCAGGAACACGCCCAGATAGGCGGCCAGCGCTTCCTCCAGCGATCCGGCTCCAGCGGCGGCAAGGAGCGAGGCGGCGCGCTTCTGGTCCGTGGCCTTGCCACAGGCCGAAAGCTCTTTCGCAACAGCGGGCCATTCGCTGCGGGGCAGATGCGGACCGTCGAGCACCTGCTGCAACAGGGCATCCCGCGTCAGGGACGGATCAAGCCCAAGGTCGGCGGCGATCTGTGCCCGCCGGGCATCGGCCTCTTGCGCCAGCTTCAGAATACGGGCGCGGGCGTCCACCGAGGCGGCGATGAGGTCGTCGATGCCCTTGTCGCCCGTCTCCCCCATGAGATGGGCCAGCGCCCGGCCGAGCGGCGTGTGAGGCTGGGAGGTGGCCTCCACGATGAGATCGGTGCGGATGCGGGCGAGAAGGTCCATCCGGCCGGCATCGTCCAATTCGCGGAAGCCGGCGGCGACGCCCGCCTCGAAAGGAAACTGGTGTAGCAGGCCGCCGCAGAAGGCGTGGATGGTCTGGATCTTCAGCCCGCCGGGCGTTTCGAGCGCCGCCGCGAACAGCCGCCGGGCGATGGCACGCAATTCGGGGGTGGGCTGGCGATGGTCGGTGCGGGCGATCTCCTCGTCCAGCGCCGCGTCGGGCAGCGCCACCCAGCGCCCGAGCGTGGTGAGCACCCGGTTCGCCATATTGGCGGCCGCCGCCTTGGTATAGGTCAGGCACAGGATGCGCCCCGGCGGCGTGCCCGCCAGCAACAGGCGGATGACGCGCTGGGAGAGAACGTGGGTCTTGCCGGAACCCGCATTGGCGGACACCCAGGCTGACACCTCCGGATCGGACGCCTCGCTCTGGTGGCGGGTGGCAGCCAGAAGCGCTGCCGTCTGGGCGGGTGGGGACTTGGCGCCGTCGGATGCGCTGCTCATCAGGCCTCATCCTCCGCGCCCAGCGCCCATTCGCGCACCCGCGCCAGATGGTCATAGGGGCCGAACCGCCCCCGCCATTGGGGCGCGCTCAGCGAACGGTAGCCCTGCGCCTCGTCCTCGAAGGCCAGCAGCAGGTCCGTGAGGCGCCCGAGCGCTTCCTCGGCCATGGAGGTGGCATCTTGATCCTTGGCGACCCCCGGCTTCACCCGTCCGGGCTCCGCGCCGCCCTTGAGTTCCACATAGAAGAAATCACGCACGGGGGCCGCCGGCACCGCCTTGAAGCCGCCCCGCGCCGCCATGGCCGCCTCCAGCGGCAATTGGGGTGAGAAGGTGCGGCCCTGGCGGGTGGAAGGCGCGGTGCCGGTCTTGTAGTCGACGATGGCGAGGCCGCCGTCGTCCAGGATGTCGATGCGGTCCGCCCGCCCGGTCAGTCGGAAGCCGCCTTTGGCGAGCGGAATGTCGAGCGCGCCGCCCGTCTCCGCCACCACCTTGCGCACCGCTTCGCGCCGCTCGCGCTCGAACGCCACCACCCAGCCGGCCACCCGCTCGAACCGTGCCCACCACAGGGCGTGCTCGGCGGGAAACACCTCCAGCGGCGCGAAGGCGGAACGGCCATAGGCGATGAGGTGATCCAGCGCATCGGGCGGCAGCTCGTCCGGGAAGGCGATGCCGAACTGGCCGAGCGCGTCATGGAGCGCGGTGCCCCGCTCGGCCCCGCCGGGCTCCGCATCGAGCGGCTCCAGCGGCTGGAGGGCCAGGACATGGCGGGCGAAAATGGAATAGGGATCGCGCAGGAAGGTCTCGATCTCCGTCACCGAAAGCTGGCGAGGACGCAGTTCCAATGGCGGGGCAGGCGCCGGCTGGACCGCGCGCGGCACGGAAGGCGCCCGATCAAGCGCGGCGGCGGCCGCCCGCCAGGCTTCGCCCCGGGCGCGAACCGCCTTCCAGCGCTCCGCGCCACAAACGGTGGCGAGGCGCTGGACGAAGCGGGAGGGCACGCTCTGGGTGCCTTCCACCTTGGCGGGCAAAGCGAGCACCACCTGCGGGGCGCCGAAGCTCTGCACGAAATCGTGGGCGGAGAGGCCAATGCGCCGTTCCGGCAGTTCCAGGCCCAGTTCGCCGCGCATGGGCCGACTGAGCCAGGGATCCGTGCGCGTCTGGGGCGGCCATACGCCTTCAACGAGTCCGCCCAGGACCACCAGGTCCACATCCAGAAGGCGCGCCTCCAGCGGCCCGAGAATGCGCAGCCGCGCCCCTGGACGGGCATGGGGCCGCACCATCTGGTCCGACAGCAGAGCGCCGACGGTCTCGGCATAGTCGCGCACGGACAGGGCCGGGCCATGGGGCGCGGCATCGAAAATGGTCTCGAACGCAATGGCGAGGTGCGCCCGCCCCGGCTCCTCAGCGTCGGGGTCCATAGGTGCGCCCAGGGCCTCCATGGCCGTGCGATGGGCGGCCACCAGGTGGGGCAGCGGCCGCAGGCCCAGGCCGGTGGGAAAGTCGGAAAAGGCCTGCGCCAGCCGCTCCACCAGATCACGGGCGGCCTCAAGCTGTTCCGGGCCGACGCGGCGGCGCGGGTCGGTGCGGTGCAGGCGGTCCCGATCGAACGCGGCCACCGTCTGCCGCAGGCCGCCAAGGCCGGTCCGCGGGCGCGGGCCACGCAGGGCCACCAGTTCCAGCGCCGCGACCGCCTCCGCCTGTTGTTCCGGCGCCCGGCCAAAGGACGCCATGGGGTGGCTCAAAAGGGCAAAGAGGGGAACCGGCGCGAAATCCTGCGCCACAACCTGCGCCACCAGTCGGGCGAAGCGCCCCGCCTCGGTCTCGGCGAGCGGTTCGCCGGCGGAATCGTCGATCTCGATACCGAAGCGATTGAGTTCCGCCGTGACGCGACGGGCGAGATCCCGGTCGGGTGTCACCAGCGCACCCCGCGCCCCCGCCCGTTCCAGCACCCCGCGCAGCACGAGGGCAATGGCAAGCGCCTCCTCGCGCGCATCGGTGGCCTCGATCAAGGTCACGTCGGCCATGGCTGCATCAAGGGCGGCATCGGACACGCGGGCCGAAAGGTCCACCCAGCGATCCGTGGTGCTGGAATGGCGCATGGCCTCGCTCAGCAGGGCTTCTCGCGGCGGGGCGATGCGCTCGCCGAGCTCCTCCACATCCTCGCGGGTAATGCCCAGCGTTTCCAGCAAATGGGCGAGGCCGAACTGGGGATGGTCGGGCGCGGACCCCGGCCCATCCTGCGCCAGAACCGCGAAGGCATCGTCCTCGGCGTGGAGATCGAGCCCCGGCAGCACCACGGCGCCCAGCGGCAGGCCAGCAATGGCGGACAAAAGGCGGGCCGTGGCCGGCAAGGAGCCGGTGGAACCGGCGGCGATGACGGGTCCGGCGGCCGCGCCGACTTCCGTCAGGCGCCGCGCTTCCGCCGCCACCAACACGTCGCGGCGCACGGCGGGCTCGACCATGCCCTGCTCCGCCAGATGCCCCTCCCAGGCCTTGCGGGCGATGCGCAGGAACTGACGGCTCAGCTCGAAATAGGTGTCGTGCTCGTCAAGCGCGAGGGTCTCCAGCCGATCCCAACTCGCACCCGCGATGGTCATCTGGTCGAACAGGCCCGCGAGGGCGTCCGCCAGCGCAATGGTGGCCGCCGGCCCCGCGGCAACCGCCGCCTGATCCGAGCCGGCCGCTAGGGCATCGCGCCAGCGCGCCACGAGGGCGGCCAAGGCGATGCGCCGATGCACGCCATCTACGGCGCGGGGAGGAGCCAGCAGCGGCGCCTCCTCGGAAAACGCCAAGGCATCCTCGTCCACATCGCCCAGCGGAACGATGCGCGGCAGAAGGAGGCCCTCCGCACCGGAGGCTTCCAGCAGCGCCGCCTCGAAGGCCCGCCCGGCGCGGCGGGTGGGCAGATAGATGGTGGCGGAAGCGAGCGCAAGGGGATCCCCGGCTGGCGCAAAGCCGGGAACGAGGCGGCCATCCAGGAGCGCATGGGCGAGCGTCGGAAGGAAAGGCGCGGTGGGCGGTATGGACAGGACCCGCTTCATGGGCGCTCACCTCCGAGGACGTGTTCGGACCAGGCCAGCCGGCCCAGATCCCGGGCGCACCTTAGTCGCTGGAGCGTCGGATGGCTTCCTCCGCAGCCGCGATGGCGTCCGGTGTCCCCACATGCATCCAGATGCCCTCCAGGCGGATGCCGAACAGGCGGCCCGCCTCTCGCGCCTGGTCGAAAATGCGGTTCAGCGAGAAGGCGCCGTCCGGTGCGTCAGCGAAGAGACTGGGCTTCAGGATGGCGGCCCCGGCATAGACGAAGGGCGCCATGACCCGCTCCGGCCGACGCGTCAAGCGCCCTTCCGCATCCATCAGGAAATCGCCGGGGCCATCATAGCCAATGGACAAAGCGGACGAGGCCAGAAGCAGCAGGACATCCATACGCTCGGGATCGAACACGGTTTCCATGCGGGCGAGATTGGGCCGCATGCCCTCGATCCAGATGGTGTCCGAATTGATGGCGAAGAAGGGCGCCGCTCCGAAATGGGAAAGCGCCCGGCGCACGCCCCCTCCGGTCTCAAGCAGTGCGTCCCGCTCATCACTCAGCACGATGCGCGGCGGCGCGGTGCGGGCCTTGAGATGGGCCTCCAGCAGGTCGGCATGGTGGTGCAGATTGACCACCGCCTCCTCTACCTCGACCTCCGCCAGCCGATCGAGCACATGGTCGATCAGGGCGCGGCCATTCACCTCGACCAGGGGCTTGGGCCGGGTGTCGGTCAACGGACGCATGCGGGTGCCGAGACCTGCCGCCAACACCATGGCCTTACGCAATTTGGTCACGTCTGGAATTCCTTCGATGGCAGGACTGCCTCGTACCACATGCGCAGCGAACCCAGTTCCTGGTGGCCGAGGCACCGCGCCAGATACCGCCTAATCCGGGGAAGGTGACGCAAATATTGCGGTTTGTCGTCGCGAAGCTTCAGCCGGGTAAAAATCCCGAGAATCTTCGTGGCGCGTTGGGCACCCATCAAGGCATAGAGATGGGCAAAGGCGCGGGCGTCGAACGCGGGATCGGCCTCGCGGCGCAGCTTCACGTAGTGGCCGACCAGCGCCAGTTCGAGGCTCTCCGAGACATCGACGCGCGCATCCTGCGCGAGCGAGACCACGTCATAGGCGGCCGGGCCCAGGACCGCGTCCTGGAAGTCGATCAATCCCACCCGGTTCAGGCCCGCGCGGCCCTCCAGCCAGATGAGGTTGGGGGAGTGATAATCCCGCAGCACCCAGGTCTGCGGCTCAGACAGCACCGGCGCCAGGGCATTGCGCCAGAGCATGGTGAACTCGTCCCGCACCACCTGGTCGACCATGACGTTACGATAGGGCAAGTACCAGTCCAGCATCAGTTCGAGCTCGATCTGGAAAGCCTCAATGCCGTAGGTGGGCAGCACATATTCACTCTGGGGCGCGATGTGCAGGATGCTGGGCAGGCGCTTGGAATGAAGCGCCGCGAGCACCTCCACCGCAGCCTCGTAGCGGGCCTTGATGGGCTCCGGGGGGTGGCCCTCCAGTACGCCCTCGTCGCCGAAATCCTCTAGGATGAGCAGGCCGCGTTCAAGATCGGCGGAGTAGATCTCCGGAGCGGAGAAGCCGGCGGCCTTCAGCCCCCGGGCCACTGCCACGAAAGCCCGCACATCCTCGGCGAGATGGGCGATGCGGCTATAGGGCAGCCCCCGCCGCACCGGCGGGCCGTCGGGCCGGCGGGGGGCGTTCATGAGCACCGCCGATCGGTCCGGCAGGACCAAGCGGGCATAGGAGCGCGAGGAGGCATCCCCCTGCATATAGCGCCGCTCGGCCTCGGCAAAGCCGCTGGATTCGATCAGGAGCTCCGAAGCGTGCAGCCGGTCGAGCCGCTCAGCGAAGGCGCCGGTGCCGATCAATTGCGCCCGGCGCCCTTCTGGCCCCAGCTCGGGCGCCAGCGTCAGCAGGATGGTGAGGCGATCGGCGGGCAGATAGGCGGGCGCCCGCTCCGGCCACTCTACCAGCACGATGGCCCCGTCGGTCAGTTCCTCCCAACCGATCTCTTCCAGCTCCTCCTGTTCTTCCAGCCGATAGAGGTCGGCATGCAGAACCTTGGCGCGAGGCAGGTCGTAGGAGACCACCAGTGAAAAGGTGGGGCTTGGAACCTCAAGAGCCGGATCCCCAGCCAGCACCCGGATCAGCTCGCGGGCAAAGGCGGACTTGCCTGCGCCGAGATCACCCGTGAGGGCCACAACATCCCCTGCCGCGAGCCAGGGCGCCAGCATCGCGGCCATCTGCTGGGTGGCGAATAGCCCCGGCAGGTCCAGCGCAAAGGTACCAGAGCCGCCGTCGGATGCATCGTCGAGGCGGGACATGGAACCGGTCATGCGGCGGCCTCGCTGCGTCGGGGGGCATCAAGCGGAAAGAAACAGGCGGCAAGGGTGCCGCCGCTGGGCGCGGGCTGGAGTGTGACGGTCCCACCGTGCAGCGTCATGAAGGATCGCACGATGGACAGACCAAGCCCCACGCCCCCCCGCCCGCCGGCGGAAGGCCCAGTCTCGAAACGATCGAACAGGCGATCGGTCAGCTCTGGCGAGATGCCCGTCCCTTCGTCACGCACCTTGAGCACCACGGCATCCGGTCGACGCTCGGCGCTGAGCACCACCGTGCTGCCGGAGGGCGAGGCGGCAATGGCATTGGACAGGAGATTGAACAAGATCTGCCGCACGCGCCGCCCGTCGGCAACGAAGTGCCCCACATCGGCCGGCGCCTCGATGCGCAAGGCGACGCCCACCTGCTCAAGCAGATCGCGCACAGCCTCGGCCACCCCTTCCAGGGTGCCGCGCACATCCACCTCGCCAAGATCAAGCGCCATGGCACCCGCATCGATGGTGGCGAGGTCGAGAATGTCGTCGATCAGGGCACGCAGCGTGTCGGACGACTGCCGCACGTGATCGAGGAATTCGCGCTGTCGGTCGTTCAGGGGACCAATGGCGGTCTCGCCCAGCATATGGGCATAGCCGATGAGCGTATTGAGCGGCGTGCGCAGATGATAGGAGACATGCCCCACAAAGGCGTTCTTCAGCACGTCCGCGGCTTCCAGCGCCTCGTTCCGCTCGATGAGCGCGCGCTCCACCTTCACGCTGTCAGTGACATCCCGGAAGGTGACCATGGTGCCGCCATCGGGAAGCGGCTGCGCGGCGCCGTCCAGCACCCGCCCATCCGCCCGCTCCAGGCGCAATTGCTCACCCCGGCGATGCTCGATGGCGGTGATGACGGAGCGGATGCGGGCCCAGGTGCCTGTTTCCCCATAGAGCGGCCGACACATGGCGGCCACCGCATCGATATGAGGCCGCTCGCCCAGCGCCTGGGCGCTGAGCGACCACAAAGCCAGGAAAGCCTGGTTGTAGAGCCGCAGGCGTCCATCGGAGCCGAACACCGCCACCGCTTCGGCGAGGCCGTCCAGCGTCTCGCCCTGGATGCGAATGAGGCTGTTGTACCGGCTCTCCAGCGAGATGCGCTCGGACAGGTCCTCGAACAGATAGGTGACGCCGCCCTCGGCATTGGGGGTCGCCACCACGCGCAGCATCTGGCCGCCGGGCAGATGCCACCAATCGTGCACCGGCTCGATGGCGCGATAGGCCTCGCGCAGATGTTCGCGCCAGGCGCGGAAATCCGCCTGCTCGGGCACCCGGCGGGCGAGGCGCATGCGCTCCAGGATCTCGCTCTCGGTGGGGCGCTCGTCCAAAAAGGTCGGGTCGAGCTCGAACAGGCGCTCATAGGCGGAATTGTGGAACTGGAGGCGCTCGTCGGGTCCGAACATGGCGACCGCCGTGGCCAATTGGTCGAGCGTGCGGCGATGGGCGGCGATGGTGCGCTCGATCTCGCCGCGCAACGCCTCGGCGGCGGTGGCATCCACCGCCAGGCCCGCGCTCCCCTGCGGGCCGGGTACTTCCAGCACATCCAGGATCTGCCGGCGCCCGCCGGCCACCACGCGCACCCGCGCCTGATAGGGCTCGCCCTTGCGCCGCGCGGCGGCAGACGCCTCGCGAGCGGGCTGGTCGAGCAGTTCCAGGCCCTTGGTGCAGACGTCCTCGGGACTGGCCCCGCCCACAGCCGCTGCGAACGCCGGATTGACGCGCACCAGACGCCCCTCAAGATCCCGCTGCCAGACCGGCAAGGTGGAGGCGCGGAACAGGTCCTGGAACGGGACGGTCGAGACCGCACCAGCCTCGGATGCGCTGAGCCGGCGCGTGGTGACGACGCGATTTCCGGCCACGGCCTTGCCTTCGACGCACATCATGACACCGGCGACCGCGACGTCGCGCAAGAATGGCTCATCGCGCTGAAACAGACCGGACAGAGGGTCCGCAAGGCTCTCGGCTACCCCGGACCCCAGCCACAAAGACAGGTCCGGAACGTCTCCCGCGACCGGAGCGGCGAGCGTCTGCAGGCATCCGGCGGCGCCCATCAGCAAAGGCGGCTCTGTGCCTCCGAGCCAGATGGCCGCCCCATCGGTACCGGCCCCCAGCAGTGCGGCGAGGGACATCGAATCTGCGCGGGCAAGCGTGAGGGCGCGCGCACTCGCCCTACGGGTCCGCGCGGCGGCCCGGCTCCGGATCGCACAGGCCACCCCCATGCCCACGGCAGCCAGCGACGCGGAGGCGGCGACCAGAGCGAAGGGACTGACGCTGCCCGAAACCACGTCCAGCAGCGGCGCGGCTTGCGCGGGTACCGCCGCAATCAAGGCAGGCGTGCAAAGAGCGGCGGCGGCGAGAGGCCGCGTCAGGATGCCGGAGGAAATGGACAGGCGTGACGAGCGGCGAACCGCCTGGGCGCCAGGCGCGCCGGTTTGGCGGCAAAGCTCCGCCATGCCTCCGCCGTTGCACCACTCGACCATGCCGCTTCCGCCCCATGCCTGCCAAACGCGGGATGCCTTGCCCCGCGCGAATCACGCTTCACTCTAGAACCTGATCGGATCTGGTTGAAACACAGTGAAAGGCAAAAGAGGCGCCCCGCACCGCGAAGTGCGGGGACGGCAAGCCACATCACGCACCCCCATACTTCCGGCAGCAAAACAAGACTGAGGGCCCCGTGGGGCTGGGTGAGCGACCAGGGGGCCCCTGTCTTTTTCTCACTGGCGCTCGATGATCATGGCAATGCCCTGGCCACCACCGATGCACATGGTGATGAGGCCGTAGCGGCCGCCGGTCCGCTTGAGCTCATAGATGGTCTTCACGGTGAGAATAGCGCCCGTCGCGCCCACCGGATGGCCGAGCGCGATGGCGCCGCCATTGGGGTTGACCTTGGCTGGATCGAAGCCGAGGGCGCGGCTGACCGCGCAGGCCTGGGCGGCGAAGGCCTCGTTGGATTCGATTACGTCGATATCGGCCACCGACAGGCCCGCCCGCTCCAAGGCGGTCTTCACGGCCGGCACCGGGCCCATGCCCATCTCGGAGGGATCAACGCCCGCAAGGCCATAGGAGACGAGGCGCGCCATGGGGGTCAGCCCGCGTGCCTTGACCGCTTCGCCGGACGCGATCACCACGGCGGCGGCACCGTCATTGATGCCGGACGCATTGCCGGCGGTAACCGTGCCGTCCTTCTTGAACACGGCGCGCAGCTTGGCGAGATCGGCGGCGGTCACGTCACCGCGCACGTGCTCGTCGGTGTCGAAGCTGATCGGCCCCTTCCGCGAGGCGATCTCGTAGGGGACGATCTGCTCCTTGAAGAGTCCAGCGGCAATGGCGGCCGCGGCGCGGCGGTGGCTTTCCAGCGCGGCCTCGTCCTGGGCGGGGCGGTCGACGCCGTAGCGCTCGGAGATGTTCTCAGCGGTGATGCCCATATGGCCATTGCCGAAGGGATCGCTGAGCGCGCCCACCATCATGTCCACGAGGCCGAGATTGCCCATCTTCTGCCCCCAGCGGGCGCCGGGCATCAGGTAGCCGCTGCGGCTCATGCACTCGGCGCCGCCGGCAAGAGCGACGGAGGCATCGCCCAGCTTCACCATCTGCGCCGCGCTGATGATGGCCTGGAGGCCCGATCCGCACAGGCGGTTCACGGTCAAAGCCGGCGTTTCCTTCGGCACGCCCGCATCCATGGCCGCGACGCGCGAGAGATACATGTCGCGGGGCTCGGTATGGATGACATTGCCCATCACCGTCTGGTCCATGTCAGACGGCTCCAGGCCGGCGCGGGCGATGGCAGCCTTGGCCACGTGCGCGCCCAGCGCGGTGGGAGGCACGTCTTTCAGCGCGCCGCCGAAATCGCCGATGGCGGTGCGGGCGCCGGACAGGAAGAAAACGTCGGTGGTGCTCATGTGCGGTTCCTCCTGGCGTCGGCCGGAAGGGCCGCGCCGCGTTTCAGATGCCCGGCGTGTGGAAGCGCCGGCTTGGCGGAATCAGGCGGGCAGCGGCTCGGGCAGGCGCGGCTCAGGATGCCCCATGCGATCGCACACATCGTGCACCGCCGCAGCGACCTCTTTGCGCCCATACCGCGCCATGAGGGCGAACGGGCCTTCCCGGAATTTCAGTGCCATCACCGCGCCCTGGTCCACCGCCGCGGGCACGGCCACCCGCTCCTCGGCAAGTTCCAGGGCGGGCACGGCGAGGGCGCCCAGCAGGCGGCGCTCCACCGCATCCAGGTCGGCCCCGGGCATCTGCGCGTCCGCCGGCCAGTCGGCGCCGCTGCGTCCCTGGTCCTGAAGCAATTGGGAGGGCACGTAGAAGGGACCGAGCGGCACCAGATTGGCCTGGGCATGAGCCGCCACGGCCGGACGGATGAGGTTCATCACCGTGAAGGGGCCAGCGGCTGCGCCAATGCGCTCCCGCGCCACGAAGTCCACATCGGCGGGGCCTGCGATGCGCTCCTCCACGAGGCGGGTCGCCTCATTGTAATAGGGGCAGAAGAAGCGGTTGATGGCAAAGCCCGGCCGGTCGGCACAAGGCAGCGCCGTACGGCGGGTTTCCTTCAGGAAGGCCATCGCCCGCTCCAGGGTGCGTCCGCTGGTGCGTTCGGAGCGCACGACCTCGACCAGCGGGGAGACTTCCGCCGGGCTGAAATAATGCAGGCCCAAAAAGCGATCGGAAAAGCTGAAGCCGTCCGACAAAGCTCCCACCTTCAGCGCGCTGGTATTGGTGGCCAGCACCGTATCAGGCCCCAGATGCGGCTCCAGCGTCGCGAACAGGTCGCGCTTGACCTTGAGGTCCTCGAACACCGCCTCGATCACGAGATCCGCCCCGGACAAATCGGAGAGATTCGCTGCCGGGCGAAGCCGGTCGAGCGCGGCCGAGGCGTCCGCTTCGCTCATGCGACCGTTCTTTACCCAGCGGGCATAGACCCCGGCGGCGCGGCTCTTGAGGGCGTCCGGCCCTTCTGGGCGGGCATCATAGACCTGGACGGAAAGCCCGTGGCGGGCCGCGTCGAGGGCGATGCCGCCGCCCATCAGACCCGTTCCGATGATGGCGAGCCGTGTGGTCATGATGTGCCTCTCGATCTAAAGGGCGCACGCGCCGCCCGAGCACCGCCCGGGCAATACGAACCCGTTGCGCCGACGTCCCGAGGAGGCGCGCGCGAACGTTTCGCCGATTGGAAACCGGAGCGGCCAAACCGCTCCGGGGAAAGGCCACCGGCCGGGCCGGCGCAAGGCCGGGCCGGCCGGGCTCTGCCTCAGTCGAGGCCGACCTCGAACTTGGCGGCGGTCTTCGCCCGCACTTCGTCGAGCGTGACGCCAGGCGCCAGTTCCCTGAGCACCAGGGTGCCGCCGCGCTTGGTGAACTCGAAGCGAGCAAGATCCGTGATGACCATGTCGGTCACCTGAGTGCCAGTGAGCGGCAAAGTGCAGGCTTCCACCAGCTTGGGGGCGCCGGACTTCTCCACATGCTCCATGAGCACGATGACCGACTTGGCGCCAGCCACCAGGTCCATGGCGCCGCCCATGCCCTTCACCATCTTGCCGGGCACCATCCAATTGGCGATGTCGCCCTTCTCGGAGACCTGCATGGAGCCGAGGATGGACAGGTCCATATGGCCGCCACGGATCATGGCGAAGGAATCGGCGCTGGAGAAATAGGCGGTGTCCGCCACCTCGGTCACGGTCTGCTTGCCGGCATTGATGAGGTCGGGATCCTCCTCGCCCTCATAGGGGAAGGGGCCGATGCCCAGCATGCCGTTCTCGCTCTGGAAGCTCACCGTCATGCCTTCCGGCAGGAAGTTGGCCACCAGGGTCGGGATGCCGATACCCAGGTTCACATAATAGCCGTCACGGATTTCCTGGGCGGCGCGCGCCGCCATCTCGTCGCGGGTCCAGGCCATCACTTCACCTCCTCGGGGCGCTTGCGGGTGGTCACCTTCTCGATGCGCTTCTCGGGATTCTGGCTCAGGACGATGCGATCCACATAGATGCCAGGCGTGTGGATGGTGTCGGGGTCGAGCTCTCCCACCTCGACGATCTCCTCCACCTCGGCAATGGTGACCTTGCCGGCGGTGGCCATCATCGGATTAAAATTGCGGGCGGTCTTGCGGTAGACGAGGTTGCCCTCCTTGTCCGCCTTCCACGCCTTGATGATGGACAGGTCCGCCACGAGGCCGGTCTCGAGCACATAATGCTCGCCGTTAAACTCCCGGGTGGGCTTGCCCTCGGCCACGATCGTGCCGTAGCCGGTCTTGGTGTAGAAGCCCGCGATGCCCGCGCCGCCGGCCCGGATGCGCTCGGCCAGGGTGCCCTGCGGGTTGAATTCCAGCTCCAGGTCGCCTGCCAGGTACAGCTTCTCGAAAAGCTTGTTCTCGCCCACGTAGGACGACAGCATCTTCTTGATCTGCCCGTTGGACAGCAGCAGGCCGAGACCGAAATCGTCGACGCCGCAATTGTTGGAGACGACGGTCAGATCCTTAACGCCATTGTCGCGGATGGCCGCGATCAGATTCTCGGGGATGCCGCAGAGGCCGAAACCACCGGCCATGATCATCATGCCGTCGGCGAGCACGCCCTCCAGGGCGCTTTTCGCGTCCGGGTAAACCTTTTTGCGCATCGTCTAGATCCCTCCGTGGCGCCGGTTTCCGTCCCTAGATCAAATCGGCGGCCCTGCCGGCGAAAGCAGCCGCAAGCCGACCCGTTTCCGCAGCGTTGTCGGACGACGCATTCCCCGCCTTGGCGCGGGCCGCGATCCCCTCGAAGATCACGGACCAGCGGAACAAGGCGAAGGCCATGTGAAAGTTCGTCATCCGCGCACCGTGGCGGGCGGCAGCGGCATACTCAGCTTCGTAGTCCGCCCCGCTCGGAATGCCAAGGGCTTCAAGGTCGAGGCCGGCGAGACCGCCATATTCATCGGGCCTGGAAATCCAGGCCATCATGGAATGGGCGAGGTCCGCGAGCGGATGGCCAAGGGTCGACAACTCGAAATCAAGCACCGCCACCACCCGCGGCTCGGTGGGGTGGAACATGAGATTGCCGATGCGATAGTCGCCATGCACCAGCGAGGACACGTCGTCTTGCGGGATATGGGCGGGGAGCCATTCCACCAAGCGGTCGATATTAGGATCCTCTCGGGTGCGGGACAGCTCCCACTGGCGGCTCCAGCGCGTCACCTGGCGGGCATAGAAATTCCCGGGTTTGCCGAAGTCGCCAAGACCCACCCTGCCAAAATCCACATTGTGGAAGGCGGCCAGCGTGCGGGCCATGGACCGGTACATCTCGCCCCGCTCGGCCGGATCGACGCCGGGGAGCGTGCAGTCGTGGAAGACCCGCCCCTCCACGCGCTCCATCACATAGAAGGGCGTGCCGACAATGCTGCGGTCGTCACTATAGAGCAGCGCCGGCGGCACCGGCACGTCGGTGTCGGCCAGCGCCCGCATGATGCGGTATTCCCGATCCACCGCATGGGCTGAGGGCAGGAGCTCGCCCGGCGGCTGCTTGCGCAGCACCAGAGCGCGGGTGTCATAGGTGACGAAGAAGGTGGGGTTCGACTGCCCGCCGGCAATGCGGGCGAGCCGCATGGGGCCGGCAAGACCGGGGATCGCCTCCTTCAGGAAGCCGTCGAGGCGGGCCTCCTCGAAGCCGAGGGGAGCGGAAGGAGCGGCCTCGCTCATGCCGCGCCGTCCGTCGCCACCGGCCAGCGCCAGAAGGCATCGCCTTCCTTCTCCAGGAAGCGGTTGAGAACCATCTGGTGCACCTCGTCGGCGCCATCCACCAGCCGTGCCTGGCGGGCATAACGGTAGATCCATTCCAGCACCGTGTCCTTGGAATAGCCACGGGCGCCGTTGAGCTGAAGGCCCATATCCACCGCCTGGTGGAGCGTGTTGGCCGCCTGGATCTTGGCCATGGACACCTCCTTGCGGGCAAGGCGGCCCTGGTCCAGCTCGAACGCGGCCTTCATCACCAGAAGACGGCCGATCTCGATGGCCATGGCGGTGCGGCCCAGCATCAGCTGCACGCTCTCCCGGTCGGCCAGTCGCACGCCGAAGCCGTGGCGCACCTCGGCATAGTCGCGGCCGATCTCGACGGAACGGCGGGCGAGACCCAGCCAGCGCATGCAATGGGTGAGGCGCGCCGGCCCGAGGCGGATCTGGGTGATCCTGAGCCCCTTGCCCTCTTCCATGAGCACATCCTCGGGCGGAATGGTCAGGCCATCAAACTCCAGCTCGCAATGACCGCCATGCTCCTCCGGCCCCATGATGGGAATCCGGCGCAGGATGCGCCAGCCCGGCTGGTCACGGTGGAACATGAAGGCGGACAGGCCCGTGCGCGGATCATCGGAGGTGCGGGCGATGAGGATGAAGTGGGCGGATTCCTCCGCGCCGGTGATGAACCATTTGTGGCCATAGATGCGGTAAGAGCCATCCGGCTGCTTTTCGGCCCGAGTGCGGATCATGGAGGGATCCGAGCCGCCGCCGGGGTGAGGCTCGGTCATCACGAAGGCGGAACGCACGTCCCCCCTGACGATGGGAGCGAGCCAGCGCTCCTTCTGGTCCGGCGTGCCCACCGCTTCCAGCACCATCATGTTGCCATCGTCGGGCGCCGCCGAATTGAACACCACCGGCCCGAAGATGGAGCGGTTCATCTCCTCGTAGCAGACCGCCATGCCCCTACGGCCCACGCCCAGGCCACCATTCTCCGGCTTCAGCTGAAGGCACCACAGCCCCTCCTCCCGCGCCTTGGCGCGCAGGCGCTGGAGCGGCGCATGGGCGATATTCTCGTGGGCGTCATAGGACGCCGGATCGCTTTCCAGCGGCTGGATCTCGCGGGCGACGAAATCGGCGATGCGCTCGCGCAGGCTTTCCAGCGCCGGGGAAATGGTGAAGTCCATGGGTCTCAAGCCTCACAGAGAGGAAACGAGGTGGCCGCCATCCACTTCCAGGGTGGAGCCGGTCATGTAGGAAGATGCGTCGGAGCACAGGAAAAGAAGCGGCCCCGCCACATCCTCCAGCTTCGCCAGGCGGCGATAGGGGATGCGGCGAATGAGGGCCTTGCCCGCCTCGCTCTCAAAGAAGTCGCGGTTGAGGTCAGTCTCGACGTAGCCCGGGCAAAGGGCATTGGCGCGGATGCCGTGGCGGGCCCATTCCAGGGCCATGGAGCGGGTGAGCTGGATGAGCCCCGCCTTAGAGGCGCAATAGGCGGAGACCTGCCCTGCAATGCGCTCGCCCAGGATGGAGGCGACCGTCACAATGGTCCCGCCGGTCTTGGCAGAGGCCATGGCACGCGCGGCAGCCCGGCCCACCAGGAAGGCGCCTTTCAGATTGGTGTCGAGGATGCGGTCCCAGGCCTCCTCCTCCAAATCGAGGAGCGGCGTTGTGGCGGTGACACCCGCATTGGCCACCAGGATGTCCAGCCGGCCGAAGGTCTCGACCCCTTCCGCCACCGCAGCGTCCACGGAGGCCGCGCGGGTGACGTCGATGGCCAGCGGGATCGCCTCGCCCCCTGCCTCCCGGATGCGCGCGCAGACGGCTTCGCACTCGGCCTTGTTGCGGGCGGCCACCGCCACGCGGGCACCGGACTGGGCCAGCCTCTCCGCGAAAAAGGCGCCGAGGCCCTTGGATCCGCCCGTCACGAGGGCCGTGCGGCCTTCCAGATTAACGGAAAATCCCATCGGCGCTGCCTCCCTTTTCGCTTTCCGTCCCGCCGCTTCCCGTCGGGGATGTTTCGTTTTATGTTTATAGAGCGAGCGCTCGCTTTATAGACAGGCACACAGCGGGCATGCAAGAGGAAACCCGAAGAACGCGCCCCTCGCCGAGGCTGGCGCAGGGGAGCAGGATGGAAACGACGACCCCAGAACCGGCCGCGCCGCGCCGAGACGGCGATAGCGCCATGGCAGGGCTGGACGTGTCCATGGAGGCCATGGCCGCCCGCATGCTGGCGCGCCATCAGGCCACCATCCGGGTGAAGAAGGCTCATGTGGCAACGGCACGGCTCGCCCGCATTGTCGAGACCACTTTGACGCTGGCCAACAATGCCGGGTTCCAGTCCATGAGCCTGCGCGACCTTTCGGAGCAGTCCGGCCTCAGCATGGGCGCCCTCTATGCCTATTTCGATTCCAAGGAGACGCTGCTGCGCATGATCCTCGACACGGTGTCCACCGTGGTGGAGGAGGTGCTCGGTTCGCCACCGGCTGACCTCGATGGCCCGCGCGCCCATCTGAACTGGCTGCTGCGCACCCATGTGGCGCTCACCGAGGCCATGCTGGCCTGGTTCACCTTCGCCTATATGGAGGCCAAAACCTTCCCGCCCGAGGCGCGCGCCATGGCGGTGGCCAGCGAACGGCGCACGGAATCCTTCATCTGCGATGCGCTCACCGACGGCGCCGCAGCGGGAGCGTTCCATATCGACGATGCGGCCATGACGGCAGCGCTCATCAAGCCCATGCTCCAGGATTGGTATGTGAAACGCTCCAAATACCGCCGGCGCGGCATCACCCCCGATGCCTTTGCCGATGCCCTCATCGCCTTCGTGGAGCGCGCCATCCTGGCGCCCGGGCCGCCCCAAGGCGCGACCGGCTGACCCGCCCTTCCCCGCTTGCGACCGGCCGGGAGATGGGCCAGCCTCCGTTCCAACAGACGACAAACGGCCCCGAACGGGGCAACAGGAGGACACTCATGGCGGACACGTTCACGGCGCTCGTGATCGAGGACCAAGGCGGCAAGCCGCACGCAGCCTTCAAGCCGCTGTCCCTGGAGGACCTGCCAGGCCATGACGTCCTGGTGGAGGTCGCCTTTTCAACCCTGAACTACAAAGACGGCCTTGCGGTGAGCGGCAAGGGCCGCATCGCACGCCGCCTGCCCATGGTGGCGGGGATTGACCTGGCCGGCACCGTGGTGGAGAGCCGGTCGCCAAACTGGCGTGCCGGCGACAAGGTGATCGTCAACGGCTTCGGCCTCTCGGAGACCGAATGGGGCGGCTATACACGCTTCCAGCGGGTGAAGCCGGAATGGCTGGTACGCCTGCCCGAGGCCTTCACGTTCGAGCAGGCCATGGCCATCGGCACTGCCGGCTATACCGCTGCCTTGTGCGTGGATGCGCTGGAAGATTGGGGCGCCATCGCCCAAGGCGGCCGGGAGGTCCTCGTGACCGGTGCTGCGGGCGGTGTCGGCTCGGTGGCCGTCGCCCTCTTGGCCAAGGCCGGCTACACGGTGACCGCCGCCACCGGCCGTCCCGAGACCCATGCCTATCTCTCCGAGCTCGGCGCCACCAACTTCGTGGACCGGGCGAGCCTGACCGAGAGGGGCGCGCCCTTGCAGAAGGAGCGCTGGGGCGGCGCGGTGGATGCGGTGGGCTCGACCACCCTTGCCAATGTCCTCTCCCAGACGGCCTATGGCGGCGCGGTGGCCGCCTGCGGACTGGCGGGGGGTGCCGATTTGCCCGCCACCGTCCTGCCCCACATCCTGCGCGGGGTCGCTTTGTTGGGGGTGGATTCGGTCGGCACGCCCATGGCAAAGCGCGTGCGCGCCTGGGACCGTCTCGCCCGCGACCTCGCGCCCGCCACCCTTGCCGGGATGACCCGGATGGAGCCCATGTCCCGGCTACCAGAACTGGCGGACGAGATCCTCGCCGGGCATGTCCGCGGGCGGGTCGTCATCGATGTGACGCGCTGAAGCCTCGGAGCCGGAAGCAAAAGGGCCCGGACGTCACCGTCCGGGCCCTTTTGTTTCTAACGTGCGTGAGAGCGCACTCAGTTCCGGGTGATGGACCCCGTCGCCGCTGGCGCCGCCACAGCCGGCGTGATGGACATGGGAGCACCGGGAGCGGAAGCGGGAATCGGCTTCGTGCTGGCGCTCGCGCCCATGGTGGGATGCGCGGGCTTCGGCTTCTTCTTGGGCTGCGGCTCCGCCTGGGCCACCACCTTCGGCGCCGGCGGGCGGCCATGGGCGATAAGTTCGGAGACGGTGACGATCTTGTAGCCCTTGGCGATCAGCGCATCGATCACGCGCGGCATGGCCGCCACGGTGGTCGGATGAATGTCGTGGGACAGGATGATAGCCCCCGGCCGCACCTGCTTCATGATCTGGTCATAGACCGCCTGCGAATCCCTCACCTTCCAATCCAGCGGGTCCACCGACCAGAAGATCTGGCTGAGACCGTACTTCTCGTAGAGATGGGCCTGCAGGCTCGGGCTCATGGAGCCATAAGGCGGGCGCATGAGAATGGGCTTGGCGCCGGTGATCTGCTCCAGGAGCGCAGAGGTATCTTCAACCTGCTTGTCGGCGGCAGCCACGGTCAACTTGGTGAGCTGCGGGTGGCTCCAGGAATGATTGCCGATCTCGTGGCCGGCGGCAGCGACCGCCTTCACCACTTCCGGCGCCTGGACCGCGCGGTTGCCAAGCATGAAGAAGGTCGCCTTCACGTGGCGGTCGGCGAGGATCTTCAGGAGCTTGGGCGTGGTCTCCGGATTGGGGCCGTCATCGAAGGTGAGGGCCACATAAGGCGCATCCACCTCGAGATAGGTATAGGAGGGCAGGCGTTTGCCGGGCACGGCAGGCTCTTCCGCCACTGGAGCGGCTGCGACCGTCTGGGCGGCCGCCGGCTGGGCCGCGCCGAGGGCGGCGGGCGCCGGCGTCGGCGCAGGCTGGAACATGGCCGCGGTCACCGCGGGAGACGGCAAGGCGGGCAGGCTCGGATGGCTCGGGGTCGGGGCGCTGGCGGAAGCAGGCGTCGCGAGCGTGACAGGGGTGGCAGGCGGCGTTTCGGACGCGGACAAGGGCATGAGGCTAAAGGCCAGCCCGAGCCCAATGGCTCCGGTCACGGCGGCTGCGCAGATGGCGACGACTTTCTTCACGGCTTGGCTTTCCTGGGGCAAGCGACGTTCTAGTCTCGGCCCGCGAGTGTGGATAAAGCGTGAAAGTGGCGAAACAATCAATGCGCGCGGGACAATTGCGGCGCCGCTGCGGCAAAAGACGCAGGCATCGTGTCTTTCGCGTCACCTTCAGGAAGAGCAAGGCCAACACTCGAACACTTATCAGGATACCGATCGATGCCAAGCCATCTTGGCTGGGCCGACGGCTCCATTGCGCGCCCGCCGGATGGGCGGGAGCACAGCGGCTTTGCGAGCTTTCGCACCCTTTGGCGCCGGATCCGATCACACTGGCTCGTCATGCGGTCCAGTGTGATCGGTGAATCCGTCTCTTTTCAAAGTGATAGAGGGCGATTCACCACTCAGATTGATTCAATCTGAGTGGATCGCGCTCTAGAACTGAACCGCGAAGCGGGCACTCAATTCCTGGGAAAGATAGTTGTTGCCGATATCCGCCTTGTACTCGGCGCGGACCTCGTAGCCCTTGGTATCGAACAGCTGCAGGCCGGCGGAGAGATTGACAAGGCTCGACGGGATGGTGACTTCCGATACGAAATTGCCGATCACATCGCTCGCATCCCTCAAGCTGACACCGATGGGCATGCTGTCCTTGGCGAAAAACGTCATGCCCGCCGAGCCATAGGGCCGCAGCCACAGATTCGGCGACAGGTCCACTCTCCCGCCAATCTCCACGTTCGGGCTGAAGGCGAAGTTGACCTGGCTGGCGGAGGAATAATCCAACGTGGCCCCGGTGCCCTGCTCGTGATAGGCCGGCATGTAGGTGTAGAGCACGTCGAAGTCCGCATAGGGCTTCAGATACCAGTTTGCATAGGCGAACTCGTAGCTGGCGCGGAAGCGGCCGCCTGTGGTGAGCACATTGGCCGTGCCCTGCGCGGTGTCGCTCTCCGTCCCCAAGTCGATGATACGGCTGGTCTTGTAGTTGCCGAAACCCAGATGCCCGGAGAGGGCAAACAGCCAGGGGCCCGCCTGGTGCTTCAGCGACAAGGCGGCATCGCCGCTATTGCCCGATGTGGAGGAGAGGCCCTCGGCATCGTTGAGCCAGGCCTGCGTGAAGCCGGCGGTGGCGCCCACGAACCAATTGTCGATCACCTCGCGCTGCACACCCACCCTGTAGGTGATGGCACTCTGATTGTAGCCGGAGGTGCTGCTGGAACTGGTTTGGTCGGTCCAGGTGCCGATGATGCGGGCCCAAGTGCAGTCTGTCTCCTGCATCAGCGTGCTCGCCCCCTCGAAGACCGGGCAGCTCAGCGCGGCATGCATCGAGGCGCGGGCGCCCAGCGTTTGCGTGGTGAGCGAACTGGAGGATTCCTCCTGGCTCATGGAATCGATGGCGCGCAGATAGTCCTCGACCGATGTGAGCCGGGCCAAGTCTCCAAACAGATCGGCCATGCTGCCACTGACGGACGGCGCGCTCCAGGCGTCCTGGAGGTAGCGCATCAGCGATCGCTCGGTCGGTGTCACGGGTGCCCCGGCCACCGACGTGAAGCTCGCCACGGGCCGGATATAGAGATCCTGGGCCTGAGCCCCCTGACCGGACGGCGTTTCCACCCGAGCCTGCCAACCGAAGGGAGCAAAGTTGGCGCCCCCTGCGAAAATGGGACCGGAAATGGAACCGGACGTGGTCACAACCTTGAAGTCCTCCGGCTTGAGGCCGCCGATCACATTGACCTTGAGCCCACCGCCCAGCATCACCGAGGGCGCCAGCCCACCATCGGCGGGCTGGACGCGCAGGAGGTCGCTCCTCGGCCCGCCAGGGGTGGGCGTCGAGGTGACATCCACCAGGAGGGCGCCGCTGTTTGTCTGCCTGAACTCCTTGCCCTGGACGGTGAGGGTGCCGAACGTGCCGGTGCCGCCGATATTCAGGATGCCGTCATTTACGAATTCACCTCCGACCCCGAGCTGGACGCTTCCGGTGCCGGCAAGGCTCTGGTAGGTGCCACCCGCACGGTTACGGAACGCGTTGCCGTCGGCCATGGCGCCGCCGAGATCGACGTCACCGATCACCCGCGAGTAATTGTCGACGATGTCCGTGCCGAAGGATCCGATGATGGCCTTTCCGGAAAAGGCACCCACCACGCTCTCAGCGTCCATGGCTTCGAGCCGCACATAGTTGCGGTGTCCGCCATCGATGCGGATGGCCGCGCCCGAGCCGGAACCGCCCCACAGCGTGCCCTTGTGGTAGATCGCCGTGGCATAGTCGGACTTGTCGGTGCGAATTTCCCGCGTCCGGTCAATCGAGCCGTCATCCTTCTGGACGCCGGACTGGGTGAAAATGGCGTAGGAGTCCTTGCCGGTGGCGGAAATCGTCCCCCGTGTATCGATGCGAATATTTCCGCCGGCGCCCTGCATCAGAGCATCCCGACTGGCGCTGGCATTGGAGAGCGGAAGATTGCCGCCATCCAGGTTGAACCACGCGCCACCGCCCGCCCCAATACTCTGCGCGAAAATGCCGTGCGCGCGCTCTCCAGTGGTGGCTATGGAGAACTGCCCCCAGGGGACGTCGTTCGCAGACTGGATGTTGACGGACCCGCCATTGCCGGAAACACCGTGCTTTTCAGTGACGTATACGTCTCGGGGAAATTCATCAAATGGACTTCCCGGGATTGTTATCACCCTCACGGTCTCAGTGGGCTTGGTCAGGGTGACGGTTCCCTGCCCTGCCCCAGCATAGCCGCCACCGCCGCCGATCGATTGCGCGAACACGCCCGTGGCCCCGGCGCCAGACGTCCGGATGGCGGCATTGTTGGCCAGTTCCACCAGCACGGAGCCACCATCCCCCTTTGTCCCCGCGGTTCCTCCCAGAGTGGTGTTGCGAACCAGGTCCGATGCCGGCAGCGCGTGGGCTCCAAAGCCGCCGCCACCACCGATGGACTGGGCGAGAATGCCAAAGGCGCCTAGGCCCGAAGTCTCGATCACGCCCGACTGGTGCACGACCACCGCGCCACCGGCGCCGCCGCTCGTTCCGCTCTTCTCTTCTCCCTCGCGGGTCCTGCCGCCAATATTCACGAACGCCACGAACGGAGGAAGGAGCGAGGTTCCCGATCGCGTGGCATCGCTGAACGTGCCAATGCCCCCGAGCCCGAAATCCTTAAGCAGTTCATTGGCGATCAGCAGCGCATCGTATGCCTGCTGCGACGTCACAAGCAGATCGGCGGAGACGGGCGACTTCCGGTCCAGGAAATACGCGCCGCCACCACCACCGATGCTCTGCGCGACGATGCCGTGGGCCTCCTGGCCGGCTGTAGAGATGAGACCGGTGTTGTTGACGGTCACGCTTCCCCCGTTGGACGGCGATGCCGTCTTGCCGCCCACATTGACGGCCGCGGACACCGAGGCCACCGCATCGGTGTTCGAAGCCCCCCCGCCGACACCGCCGCCACCGCCAATGGACTGGGCCATGATGCCGAATGACCCGCCCCCTTGCGTCAGCACCGTTCCGGAATTGGCGACGAGGACCGCCCCACCGGCGCCCCCTGCCCCACCGCTTCCTCCGACGGACACGCCGATATTGTAGAGGTTGGACCCGTTGGTCGTGCCGCCGCCCCCCGCGCCACCACCACCGCCGATGCTCTGCGAGAATATGCCATAGGACATATTTCCGGCGGTTGTGAGCAGGCCGGCATTGCGAATGTCCACATCGCCGCCCGCCCCGCCCGAGCCACCGCTGGCGCCTATGCTGACGTTGATGGAAACTGGGTTTTTCGTTCCGTCCGGCGCCTTGCCCACCAGCTCTTTAATTCCGTCCTTCAACGCATCCGTGAATTGTTCCTTCAAGGTGTCGAGCAGGTCGGCCTTCACGGCTTCATAGAACGCCCTCGCCAACGTTTCCGGCATTTCAATTTCCGGAATGGGCGGAAGCCCACTGGCAACACGTTCCTTGTTCTTGTTTCTGATTTCCTCGTTCTTTTTTATGTCATCTTTAATGACACTCCATCCAGTTTTGAATAAATCGAGAACCGCCTTGGCATTCTTTATTTTTTCTTGTTCAGAGCCCTTCTTCTCGAAGAAAGCAAGGTCCAAACCCAAGTCCGGAGCCTTAGCGACCACAGCCTTGTTGATCTTGAAAATCTCGTCCGCGAGTTTGACGACCGCATCCGTCGCGGCCTCGACCGAGCCTGGAACCGAGCCGCTTTTCTTTGAGCCCGACATAGAGCCGCCAACGCCACCGCCACCGCCGATGCTCTGGACGAAGATGGCAGCCGATCCATCGCCTGTGGTCTTCACCAGGGCGTCGGCGGCGTTCGCGACCGAGACCTTTCCACCCGCACCGCCGCCGCCCCCCGATCCACCGATCGTGAGGCTGCCGGAATACTCTCCGGTCGCATTGCTGAGATAGCCGCCGGCATTGCCCCCACCGCCCCCGATGGATTGCGCCACGATTCCCTTCGCCTCGTTGGCTGAGGTCCGCACCGATCCCAAATTGTTCACGATCACCAGGCCGCCGTCGCCACCACTGCCTCCTGAGCCGCCCACGGCAAACTTCAAGGCCAAGGTGTCCGCCACGGGCAGGGCTTCCGACCATACAGAAGCGATGGGATTGTCGGTCGAAATGCCTTTGTTGGCGGACGCGCTTCCTGAGCCTCCATCCCCGCCTCCACCACCGATGCTGACGGCCATGATGCCTGTTGAGAAGGCGCCTTTCGTTTCCACTGAATTCTCGTTCACGATGCTGACGAGGTCGCCATGGCCACCTCCGCCACCACTTCCGCCCAACCCGACTGAGGCCGTGAGATTCTTGAACATGCCAGCCACATCGGACAGGCTCGACGCCCCGCCCGCACTTCCACCGCCGCCGCCAATGCTGGTGCCGAGGATGCCGTACGACTTCTCCCCCGTCGTGGTTATGATCGCGTGGTTGTCGACGGAAACAGAACCACCGGCCCCACCGTCGCCGCCGCTTCCGCCCACGGAATAGCTAACGCTAAAGGAGGGGGTCGACGGGGGAGAGGCCGCCGCCGCCTGCGCTGAGGCATCTCCCGCGCGGCCGCCGCCGCCGCCGACGCTGCGCGCCTCAATGCCGTGGGAATCCTTCCCGTACGTCATGATGTTGGACGTGTTGTCCACAACGACAGAGCCACCCTTCCCGCCCTTGCCGCCCGCGCCGCCAACGGCATAGGACAGCGACAAGATGAGGCCCGCAGAGCCTGCCTGCGCCGCGCCTCCGGATCCGCCGCCCCCCCCGATGCTCTGCGCGACGATGGCGCTGGCGGAATTGCCATTGGTGGTGATGGAGGGCTGAAGGCCGCCATGCAGGGCCTTCCAGGATGAGGCGCCCATCTCGACCAGGCCGCCATCGCCGCCGCCACCGCCATTGCCGCCGGCCGCGGTGCCCAGGAGAATACTGAACACGCTTTTGGAGCCGCCCCCGGCGCCGCCACCGCCACCGACGCTCTGGAGCAGCACGCCGATGGCAGAATCGCCATAGGTCGACACCGTGCCGTCATTCACCACGGACACGGTCCCGCCATTGCCACCCGCGCCGCCCGTTCCGCCCGCGCCGGCAGGCCAGAAGGCGGACGAACTGCCACCGCCCGCACCACCGCCCTTGACCGCGCCAGGGGTGATGTCCGCGCGCTGAAAGGCGTCCACCGCCCCTCCCCCGCCGAGGCTTTGGGCGAGCAGAGCGATGGAGCCCTCGCCACGCGTGGTGATCGTGCCCGTCTGTTGGAGCGTCACACTGCCGCCATTGCCCGCCGCGCCGCCATTGCCGCCGGGCCGCCCGCCCGTCGCCCTTGCGCCGTCGCCGCCGACGCCCCCCATGGACATGGCGGCAATGCCGAAGGAATAGTCCTTCCTGGTCTCGATCGAGCCGGCCTGAAGAGCCGTGATGGCGCCGCCATTGCCGGCATCGCCGCCCGCTCCGCCCCCGGATTCCCCGGTATAGTCGCCGGACGGCGCCTGCGCGACCTGCCGGCCGCCGCGCCCACCCACCGACTGCAGAAGCACACCGGTGGACGTTGCTCCGTCCGTGACCACCTTGCCGTTATTGACGAAGGAGATGGCACCACCCCGACCGGCGCCCGGCAGAATGTTCCTGTAGCTGCCACCATCAAGGCCGGCACCACCAATGGACTCCGCAACGACACCCGGCGCGTACGCCCCCTGCGTGGAGACACCGGCGCCCTTGCTCAGGCTGACGGTGACGTCATTGCCGTTCGCGCCGGGATAGAGGCCGGCATTGGCACGGGACACGCCGATGGCCCAGGCATCGGGAACATTCTTGCCGGTCTGCCCCCCCTGGGACCTCGCCCAGACGCCACCGAAATGATCCCCCGTGGTCGAAAGCGTTGCCCGAAGGTCCAGTTGCACGGTCCCGGCCGAACCGCCCTTGCCTGGCGCGCCAGGACCCGAGGGTCCGTCGCGGCCAACATACCCGTCGCCGCCCAGCGAATAGATGGAGAGCAGCGCCGTGTCCGATGCCAGGCTTGCGTTGCCGACAACAGATCCGCTCAGGGTCAAGGCGACATTGCCGGCCGAGCCGCCATCCTTGCCCGGCGTGTAGTAGAACTGAGAGCCGGAAATGCCGCCGGCGGAAAACAGCTCGCCCACCGTGCCCTTTCCTCCGACAGACCCCACTTCCACAATCGTGGACTTGGCAGGGGAAGCGGTATTCGCGACCGTCGCGCTGACCCGCACGTCGCCGGCCGGAGCGCCCGGGGTTGAATCGACCGGATCGCTTCCACTTCCCCCGGGGCGTGGCTGCCAATACCAGTCCTTGCCGTCCGCCCCCTTCTCCACCTTGTAAAGGGACATCTCCTGCGCCACGCCGGGCGCCGTCGTGAGCCACAGGCCGGCCATCAGGAGTGGGGTAACGCTGACCCCCGAAAGAAGCGCCTTACGCAGATGCATCGGATCCCCCACCACGCTCCGCCGCACATCGAGCCACGGCAATCAAAAGGATTGCTTTCAAAATCTTGCAGCATATTGATCGATCCTCTACTCATTAACATGCTACCAATTTGTGTAAACACTATATTTATTACATACTCTTTCATGTCATTTGAGAATAATATTCTAGTCGAATAAGAAACACACCCTCCACCAACCTCGAAAATACAAAGTATAAAACCCTCCTCGGGAATCGAAAGAAATTCTATATAATTCCCAAAAGGACACGACTAATTCATGATTTCACTGTATAAAAGAAAGACATTATTGACATGATGCGTTGATTTTTACTCGCCCGCCGGCCGTGAGAATTTCAGGCCCGCGCCTCTCAGCGACGAACGACAAAATGCCGATCCGCGATGGAGGCGTCGCAAGCGGGTGACGACCTCCGACCGGCCATCGGTCCGCCTTCAGCCTGGGGCGGTCGCAGATGAGCGCTTGGCCGGCTCACTAGAGCGCGATCCCATCAGATTGAATCAATCTGATGGGTGAATCGCCCTCTAACCCATTGATAGAGAATGCGTGATCCAATCAGATGGCGATGCCATCTGATTGGCGCATGCTCTAGCCGCAAGTGCAGGGGCAGTCTTCCGGCTTGAGATCAGAGGCTGCGCTGCAGGTAGAGCCAGTACGGAAGAAGCCGCTCCGGCGGCTCCGCCCCGGCATAGGGCTCGCACAGTTGGAAGCCCGCAGCATGATAGATCTTGTGGGCGGACGTCATGAAGACGCCGGTATCAAGCCGGACCATCCCGTAGCCAAGCTGGCGCGCTTCGGTGAGAAGATGATCCACTGCCTGGGTGCCAAGCCCCATGCCGCGAAACTGCGGACGGGTGAAGATGCGAACGATTTCCGCCGCACCATCGGGAAGCCGCCGAATGCCGCCCATGGCCATGATCTGCCCAGCATCATCCCGCCGGACATAAACTCCGCCTTCATTCGGCCCAATGCGGCGACCGATGTCGGTTGTATAGGAAACATATGTATCGAGGCTCATTCCCACGATATCTGGGATCGAGAATTTGCAGCGTGCGATGATTTCATCATTCATCCACTGAAAATACGCCATCGAAATATCGAGGATCTCATCCCGCTGTTCGCATACCCCGAGATCCACGCGCTCGAACGCAACCCGAGCCAATTGCCCACCACCTCGATTTTCCAAGTTCACCGCCCCCGCCACACTCACACCATAATACCACACCGAAACATCCGGCATAGGCGCGTGATCACGATGACGGACAGGGCGGCGCGATCACGCGCATATGGCCCCTAAAGCTCGCCCCCGAACCGAAACAGAATCGGTTCGGAGGTCTCGGACACAGGTTTGCCCGCCCCGGCATCGAAAAGGCATTCGCCGATCCTCACGAAGCTCCTTGTGGCCCCAAAGGCTGTCTCCACCGCGCCGGACATGCCCGCGCGCGGCGCTAGATGTTCAAGCAGGACATGCAGCAGGAGCGCCTTGTCCCGGTCGGTCCCCGCGCGGAACAGAAGCGTCTCGTCCGGCATGGCAATGCGGTCCCGGCTGCCAAAGATCGAGGCGGCCCCGTCCATGGAGGCGATCACGGACAGCGCGTCCGCGGGGCTCGAGAGAATGAGCCCCAATTGCCTGCACTTCGGCTGCTCCCGCGCGGCCTCCAGATAGGGATGAAGGTCTTTCACCAGCAGGGACCGGTAGGCATAGAGCACGCCTTGGGAGGCCTCGTCATCGGCCGCGGCCAGGATTTCTTCCGCCGCATCCAAGGAGGGTGCGCCCAGGAGCTCCCTGAGGCAATCCGCCAGAGGATCCTCCGCGCAGGAGAGGCGTGGCCTGGACAAGGCGGCATCCAGTTGCCTCAGCCGCACGCCGAAAAAGGCGTCCATCTGCGTGGCGATCTCGTCGATATGGGCGTCCGGAAGGCTGGTCTGCCCGGTTTCCAGATCAAACGTGCCGGCCACCGAGGTGATGCGGTTGAGGTCGCCAAGGCACGCATCGAACACCTCCTGCGCCCCTCCCTCCTGTGCCTGCGACACCGCTGTCCGCCACCCGTCGGCGAAGTAGATCCTGTTCTTTCCATAGAACCACCATGGCTCACCTTCGCTGGTCCAGCCAAAGGCAGAAGTGTGCGACGGGCTGCTCAAGGCAATGACGTTCGCCACCGATCCCTTCTGGAGCGTCATGGCAAGGGCGGCGAATATGGCTGTCTCATCAACGCAAGAGGTCACGCCCCGCACCGAGGCGTGCGAGGACCCCAACAGGGTCCTCTTGGCGCGTATGAGGTCGATATTCCCGTAGCTGTATGCTGGAAACCGGCTCGCAGCCATCCGGTCGATGGCCGGCTGAAGCCCTGCGGCGGGTATGGCGCCGGACCGGATGCGCGCCTCGAATGTGGACAGGATCTGGCCGAGCGCGAGATCAACACATGCCGGCCCGAGCCGCGCGCGCTCGGCAGCAAGATCGAGCTCGCCGTAAAGCTCAGCCACTTGCGTCACATGGAGGTGCCGGAAGCTGCGATCCAGCACCTTCTGGATTTCCTCGATGGAGCGCCGGATCGGGCGCGCGCCGCCCCCATTCGCGTTTGCAACGCGCGCCCGGATCTTCTCGGCGAACTCCCAGGTGGACGCTGACAGCAGGTTGCTGGCGACGAGATAGAGGAGAAGATTGGGATTGACGTAGGCGTCGAAGATATTGGGGGCCACAAGCGTCTTGAAGCCCTGCTTCGATGCCATGACCCCACCCCGGTGTTTGACCGCAGTCGAAACGGGACTGTTCAGTCCAAGCTATCAAGGGCCGGCAGGCGCGTCACGCGCGGCGATATGCATGCCCTAAGGTCAGATCCGATCCCACAACTGCCCCTGGTCTATTGACGGAGGATAAAGGCGGCATCTGAGCGCGCCGGGACCATGGCACACCGCGTCCGAAGGTGGACGACATTCAATTCTGCAGGAAGACCGGGTTGGTGGAGCCGAGGGGAATCGAACCCCTGACCTCTGCAGTGCGATTTCAGTTCCGGCGCCATTTGCTGACATATCGGCTCTTTTCGCCTCGCATCTATCCTGTTCTATATCAACGACTTAGGCGATTTCTGACGTTTATGGCGCTTTGCCGATATTGGCCCGATTTTCGTTCCCGTGCTTACATGGTGCTTACACGGGCGCGGGGAGGGGGCCTTGCCGAGGCTGACAAAGAGGGTGGTGGACACCGCGGAAGCCGGCCCCTCGCAGGCCATCATTTGGGACAGCGAGGTGAAGGGATTCGGCCTGCGCATCATGCCATCTGGCGTGAAGTCCTACGTCCTCCAGTATCGCATCACCGGCGGGCGAAGCCGGCGCTATACCATCGGCAAGCACGGCTCGCCCTGGACCGTCGAGGAAGCCCGCAGGAAGGCGGCCGAATTGCTCCATCAGATCGGGCGGGGCGGCGATCCTCTGGAAGCGAAGGCCGAGGCACGGGCGGCCCTGACCGTCGCCGACCTGGTGGAGCTCTATCTTTCCGAAGGCCCGGCCGCCAAGCCCAACAAGAAGCCCTCAAGCTGGGAAACCGACGCATCGAACCTGCGCCGGCATGTCCTCCCGCTCCTGGGCAAGAAGCCCATGAAGGCCGTCACCTCGGCAGACGTTGCCCGCCTTCAAGCCGACGTGGCGGCCGGCAAGACGGCTGCTGACGTGAAGACGGGATGGCGCGGGCGGGCGCGCGTGCGGGGCGGAAAGGGCATTGCCTCGCGCGCCGTGGCGGCGCTGGGGGCCGCCTATACCTTCGCGATGGACCGGGAGCTTGTGGAGAAGAACCCGGCGCGGGGTGTGAAGCTGCTCAAAGGCGAGACGATGGAGCGCTTCCTATCCGAACGGGAGGTGGCCGCCATCGGCGACGCGCTCATAGAGATGGAGGACGAGGCGAGGCTTCACCCGCGCATGGCGGCGGCGATTCGCCTCCTGATGCTGACCGGATGCCGGAAGGGCGAAATCCTCGGCCTGCAATGGGCCTGGATCGATTGGGGACGGGGCCTTATTCGCCTGCCCGACAGCAAGACCGGGGCGAAGACCGTCCCCCTCCCCTTGCCGGCGGTGGAGATCCTCAAGGTAATCGAGCGGAAGGAGGGGAACCCTCACGTCCTGCGGGCGATCCGGGGCAGCGAGGACGGCCCGCTGGTGGGCCTGCAATCGGCCTGGGAATCTGTGAGGGTGCGGGCAACCGAGCTTGCGCGCCAGCGCGCAACGGAAGCCGGGGAGGACGTGAGCCTGGCGCCGGACCTGACGGACGTGCGCATTCACGACCTGCGGCACTCCTACGCGTCCTTCGCCGTGGCGGACGGCGCCCCGCTCTATCTGGTGGGCAAGGTGCTAGGGCATAAGCAAGCGCGCACCACCGAAGGCTATGCGCACCTTTCAGACGATCCGCTGAAGGCCGTGGCCGAGCGGACGGCGGCGCGGATCGCGGAGGCGTTGAAGCGCCCGACTCGGTGACGGGCCGCTGTATCCACCACCTGAACGCGGTGTTGGTGTATACGAGGGATCCTGTTGCCTTGTCTCCCTAGGTAGATTTCATATCGCGCGGAGCAGCAGCCAACACTGACGGCGGAACAATGATTTCTTGTGAGTACGATGATAAATTTTCCGACGCGGCTAAAATTGAAGCGGCCTGCTTTAGGTTCGCAAAATCTGCATCTGGATTATGTAAACTATTCTGAATTTCACGAAGCAATGAATCCTCCAACTCATCTATTAAAGACGTGAACCCACTCACGCCATGCTGGTCAATAAATTCGGATTGATGGGGAAGAGCTGATTTAACGAGAGCAAGCGTAGGCGCCGGATCTGAAAGTATTTTTTTCCCGACTCCTGTGCGCATTCCCGCCAACTGAGCAAGCGCATGACTAATGACATGGAAATATGCGGAGTACATGGCCCACACCATAGGCGGAAGGAAAGGCCTTTCTGTATCCGGAATATCAGAGCTATTTAAACCGTCTATATCTGCCAATTTCCATATAGAAAATGCAAACTCCCTAACCGCAGCGCCATCCGGACCATTATCCCTAGAAAGATCTAGCGCCACATCTACATTTATTCCACCCATGACTTTGACAGCAAATTTTAGTTTAGACCTTCTGATTACCGACGTCCAAATCTTATCGATCGCCTCCAATCTGCGTTTATCCAAAGACGTGTAACGATTTGCCAACCCGGTCAGCGCACCACTGCGCAGAGCAGTTATCTGATCCGCCTTGGCACGCAGGTCCGCCTTGAGAGCCTCTTCGCTAGCCCGGAATCCAGAACGTATTTCCTCAATTTTCGCATCATATCGATGCTGAATACTCTTTTCTACCTTTGCCTTATAATAAGCTCCAACAATAACCCCCGCGATTGATACTACCGTAGAGGAGGTAATTGCAGCAATCCATTCAGGAGGGATTTGATCGATCATCGCGCCTTCCTCAATCGCACGCCCGGCCCCTCGCCATTCTCCGCAACGAAGATCACGCCGGCCGCCTCCAGCGCCGCGCGGATCGCGGTCAAGGCCTCTGCGCTGCCGGCATACTTCTCAGTCTCGAAATTCGAGATCGTATTACGGTGCACGCCCGATGCGTTTGCAAGGTCGCTGAGCGTCCAGTTCAGCGCAGCGCGCGCCATTCTCACTTGTGCAGGCTTCACAAGCCATATTCCCTGTGCTAGCGTCACAAGTGTAAATATCACAACCGCTCAACAGGAGCAACGCAATGTCCGAGCATGCGCTCGGGGCAAACGCCCCCTCTTTGACTTCTCGCCGGTCCTTCCTGGGCACCGCCGTTGCCGCCGGCGCGGCGCTCGCCGCTGTCCCTGCGGTGGCCAGCACATCGGCGCCAATGAGCGCTGTGGAGGCCGAGATTATCGGGCTCAAGGCGCGCTTCGCGGCAACCATCAAGAGGGAGATGGAATTGCGAGCGATCCACAATGAAGCGGACCGGCGGTTCGCTGCAGCGCTTCGGATGGCAGGCGAGGATAAGGCCTGCCGCGCTGAGGTCGAAGCTCGTTTGCGGGCCGATTGCGACGCAAAGGAAAGAGCATGGGCGGCGGTGCTGACCGAGCAAGACGCGATCGTCGGCGCGGCCTGTGAAATTCAGGCCACCACGCTGAACGAGATCCTCGCGAAGGCGGCTCTCCTTCCGGTGGTGCGGGACGACGACACGACGCACCAAGACCTTGCGCTCTCGATCATGCGCGACCTGCGGGAGATGGGGCAATGAGCGACCTGCTTATCACCGGCCGCAGGAACTTCCTGGTGCGCGCGCTGGGCTTCGTGGCGCTCCCTGCCGCCGCAGCGGTGCCGAGTTCTTCGCGCCTCCCCACTATTTCGCAAGACCTGATTGTGAAGATGGAGGCGTGGCGGGGCGCCTATCGCGACTTTCAGCACCTCAATGCAATGCTCGACGAAAGAAGGCCAGACGGCATGCCGGTACACTCGACAATGTCACGCCCCGGTGTTTTGAACGAGTTCGGCGAACGATACCACGACCGGCGCGAACACGAGCATGAAGTTCGAATGAGCATGCTGCGGGAGATCCTGAAAGTCACGTGAGCCCCCCTCTCCTGAATTGGAGCGGGGCACTATCGGAACATCCGACAGTGCGAGCGATGCACGAGCGATCGGTCAAAAGGACGGCTTCCGTACCTTTGGGCGCAACTGTCAAGGCATCCTCGGAGATTCTGAGGATGGGCGGACGGCAACATCCGACGCCATGCAAGACCGAAGTGGGATTTGCCCACCTCGCCGCGCGGACGGATCGCAATCCATGATTTTCCGGGACTGGCGTCGGTAGGCCAGACCTTCCGAGATGTGCGGATGGAACGGGCGGGGTGGGTTGACCGAGAGTTACACATTGTGTAATTGATACGCATCACGTAGGAATTACGAAAATGCACACCATCTCGGCTCTAGCCCGGAACGCGGCTCTTCCGCGCCGATCCGTCCAGTATTGGCACGATCAGAGCATCATCATTCCCATCTCGCGCAGCCCTGTCGTCTACTCTGACGAGGAACTGCTTCTGGTGCGGCTGCTGGCCCCCTTCGACCACCTTTCATGCGCCGTAGGTGCAATTCGCGAGTTGGCTCGCATTTTCCGCCTCTGCTTGTCCCGGGATGGAAGTGTGCCGCCTGATGTTGCGCAGGCCTTTAGCAACGCACGAGACGGTGACGAGGGTTATTTCATGATGGCGCCCGAGATGATCGGAACAAATCGTTCTGATCCAAAATCGTTTTGGATCTGGACAGCAGGAGCCGTGTCCAAGTCTCAAGCAGCCAAAAGCATATTTTCACTCAACTACAATGCTCGCGCCAATCTGGCGGTTGTCATGATCGACCTGCAATACGCGCTTAATTCTTCCGTTACTGTTGGCGCGATCCGGGAGGACGAAGAGTGATGGAACTCCCGCCCCATCTTCGGAAAACCCGCCTCACAACGGAAGAAGCATCACAATATCTCGAAGTGGTGCACGGCGTGCGCATCGCCAAGATCACGTTGAGCATTCGCCGCTGCAAGGGCGGTGGCCCGGCCTTCCAAAAGTTCGGGCCTCGGGTGCTCTACACGCCCGCCGCTCTCGACGAATGGGCGCTCGCAACGCTTGGCGCGCCCATCAAATCCACTTCCGAAATTCAGGCGAGCACGGCATGAACGCACACTTGCGCCCTGAAATAAGAAGCGCCGAAGCGGCTGGTACCCGCTCCGACGCCGATGGGTCGGATTGGACTGCCCTTCCCGCCCCGGACTTTAGCTTCGCCCCCCTTGCGAGTCATCTGGAATGTGAAGCCGCAGGGCAAGCCTTCCCGTCGCGCGAAGCCCTGGCATCCCTTCGCGCCGCTGGTGTTCCTGATCGCGTCATCGCTGATCAGATCATCACCGAAGCCGAGGTTCGGTTCTTCGCCCGCAGGCGGTGGGACTATCACCCCGGCGGCGTCCCTGCCCTCTTGCTCATGGTCCGCGACAGCTTCGCCGAAGTGGTGGACGTGGTCGCGTGGCCTATCGCCCGGCCCGACAAATGGGCGCGGCTCACCGCGAAGGCGATCCTCCTTGGCGAGGATGCGCTCCATCAGCCGCAGGACGGCCCGGTGGCCGCCCACCGGACGCCGCTCGGTTGGCTCGCCGGTGGCGGGCGCGGCGTCTGCATCCTCGATCCCACATACGCGTGGAAGACCTTGCGCACCGGCCCGCCGCTGTCTGGCGAAGACCTCGCGCACGCCAAGGAGCTGCAAGCGATGCTCGCGCCTCCCGAACCGCCCCGGGTCTTCGTGCGCCAGCCCCTTGACCGGAGAAAAGCTGCCTGATGGACCCTATCCCTCTCGATGCTTTCGCCCGGCGCGGCGGCCCTCCACCCCGGAAGGCGCCCACGATCTTCACGGCCACCGACCTCATGGCCGAGCACTTCGATCCCGTGAGCTACATAGTGCCCGGCTACGTCGCCGAAGGGTGCACGCTACTCGCCGGACGCCCCAAGCTGGGAAAGAGCTGGATGTGCCTCGAATGGGCGTTGGCGGTTGCCGAGGGCGAGGTGTGTCTCGGGAGCATCCGATGCACCCAAGGAAGCGTCCTGTACCTTGCGCTCGAAGACAACCGCCGCCGCCTTCAACGCCGGCTCCGCAAGCTGATGTTCGCGGGCCATGAAGCCCCGGAACGTCTGCATCTGGCCACCGAATGGCCGCGCGCGAACGAAGGCGGCATAGACGAGATTCGCCGGTGGATCGATGAGACCTATGATGCGCGGCTTGTCATCATAGACGTGCTCGCGATGTTCCGCGCCGCGCCCACCAGCAAGGACGCCGCGCCCTATGAGCGGGACTATGGCGCAGTGAAGGCCCTTCAGTCCCTGGCATCAGAGACCGGCGTCGCCATCGTCATTGTGCACCACACGAAAAAAAGCGGCGGCGAGGCCGATCCGTTCGAGAAGGTGTCAGGCACGCTCGGCCTGACTGGCGCCGCGGATGCGGCCGTGATCCTGGACCGAGACAGCAACGGATGCACGGTCTATGCACGCGGGCGAGACATAGAAGAAGTGGAAAGCGCCGTCGAGTTCGACAGAACCACTTGCAGATGGCGCGTCATTGGTGAAGTGTCGGAGGTGCGTCGCTCTGATGAGCGGACGCAGATCCTTGACCTTCTACGTGACGCCACCGAGCCAATGAGCCCAAGCGACCTTTCCGGCGCCCTTGGCTGGTCCAACACGAACGTTCGCCAACTGCTCTTCAAGATGACGAAGGCGGGCGAGGTGCTGAAGGTCGGGAAGCACTATGTCCACCCCGAGCGGACGGACCTCCTAAGGGCTCCGCGACCGCGCGAGGACGACGAAGACGAGTAAGGCCGTTATCGGCGTTATCGGTGTTATCGCCCCCCGGCGTTATCGGCCAATAACAGCGACACCCGATAACATCGATAACGCCGATAACGCTTTTCGGAAGGGTCTGCGGGGTGCTTCTCCGCGGACCCTTTCGTGCGTCTGCACCTCTCCCTCTCTCTATAAAAACACACTTAATATAGAGATCAGGACACCCCCTTGCCCTGATGAGGCCAATACACGCATAAACAGTAATAAATAACGGAAAATAAAAACGTAAAAATAAGGTGGATAGACGGCAGATTTATTGTTGACGCGCCGATTTTGTCAGGCATTCACTCAGGAATGCTTGAACGGTTTCGCCGCTTCCTCGGACTTGAACGCAAGTCGCTCGCGTCGCCTGATGCCGACTTGCTCGCTCTGTTTGGCGCATCTGCCCAGACAGCGGCGGGCGTGGCCGTGGGGCCTGGAAATGCCCTGACCGTCCCTGCCGTGTCCTGTGCCGTGCGAGCGATCAGCGAGGCCGCCGCGTGCCTCGACGTGACCGTTAAGCGTCGCGAGCCGGACGGCACCGAGACCGAGGTGACAGACCATCCGGTGGCCGCGCTCTTGCGGGACGGGCCGAACGACTGGACGGACGGCTTCACCTTCCTGCGAGACCTGGTGGCGCAAGCCCTGATCTACGACACGGGCGGCTTGGGCTGGATCAATCGGGTGAACGGCCGGCCGGTGGAGATCCTCCACTTTCAGCCCGGCTTTCTGACCGCACAGGACGACGGCACCGGCACCGGCGCGTGCCGCTATTTCCTGAACGGTGGTGCGATTCCAGCCCAGGATACAATCCACCTGCGCTCGCCGTTCGGCCGCTCGCCGCTGTCCCTGGCGCGCGAAAGCATCGGCCTGGCGCTCACACTCGACGCCCACGCGGCGCGCCTGTTCGGCAACGGCGCCCGACCCTCTGGCGTGCTCTCGCTGAAAGAGCGGATGACGCCGGAAGCCATCGCCCGCATTCGTTCGTCCTGGCAGCTTGCGCACGGCGCCGGCAAGTCCGGCGGCACGGCCATCGTGGAAGGCGGGGCCGAGTATTCGCCCCTCACGATGACCAGCGTTGACAGCCAGTTCATGGAAATGCGGTCCTTCGAGATCCTCCAGGTTGCCCGCGCCTTCCGCGTGCCGCCGCAGATGCTCTACGACCTTTCGCGCGCCACCTGGTCGAACGCCGAACAGATGGGGCGGGAGTTCCTTACTTACACGCTGGAACCCTGGCTCCGTGCCCTGGAAGGGTGCCTGCGCCGTGCGCTCTTCACGCCGGAAGAGTTCCCCACGCATCGCGTCGCCTTCGACCGGGACGACCTGACGCGCGCCTCGCTGACCGAGCGCGCCACTGCCATCAACTCGCTGATCTCCTCGCGCGTCCTCAATCCGAACGAGGGCCGCGACTGGCTGGACCTGCCGCCCCGCGCCGGCGGCGAGGAATACGCGAACCCGAACACCGGATCGAACCAGCCCGGCGCCGCGGCGCCGCAGGGAAGCGCCACATGACGAATATCATCCCCTTTCCTGCTGCCTCACGGGCGGAGCTCGACGGCGGATTCATCAGGGACGACCTGACGCCCTCCAAATGCAGAGAGGCGTTCTATTTCATCGACCTGGTGGAGGCGGACGGCTCTCGCTTCTGCATGTGGGATGGCAACTCCTATGACGAGGCCCTCGCCGTTCTCGGGGAGTTTCGTCGTGGCGGCATCGCCACCCGTGACCTCCTGAGGGGGCACTGATGCAGCACCTTGAGTTCAAAGCCAACTTCACCGCCGGGGATGCAGGCCAGATCGCGGGATATGCCTCGCTCTTCGGCCGCCCGGCGGACGCTGTGCGCGACATCGTGGAGCCGGGGGCGTTCAAGGCCTCCCTGATGCTGCGCACGCCTGAGATGAAGGCCGAGCACGCCGGCCCCGCCATCGGCGCATGGGATGAAGTCGTGGAAGACGAGATGGGCCTTCGCGTGAAAGGCCGCCTCAACCTCGATAACCCCGCCGGCCGCGCCGTCTATGCCGACGTGATCGCCGGCCGGAAGGGTGGGCTCTCCATCGGCTATGTCGCCACCAAGAGCGCCAAGGACGCATCCGGCGCCCGCGTGCTGGCTCAAGTCGATCTTCACGAAATCAGCATTGTCCGAAATCCGGCCTCCAGCCGGACCCGCATCCTTTCAGTCAAATCGAAGGAGGGCAGCATGCCCGGTGATGAGAACGGCGCCGCAGCCGACACGGCGGCCCTGGAAGTGAAGGTCGCCGACCTCGACAAGGCGGTGAAGTCGCTTCCGGTGGTGGACCTGAAGCCCTTCACGGAACGCCTGGACAAGATCGAGGCGAAGATGAACCGCCCGGCCACGAAGGACACGCCCGCCGAACCGACGCTTGAGCGGAAGTCCTTCGCCACCTATCTGCGCCACGGCAACGCCACGCCCGCCGAAGAGCTGAAGAGCCTCACGGTGTCGTCCGACCCGCAGGGCGGCTATCTCGCCCCGGCCGAGATGAGCACCGAGTTCGTGCGCGACCTGGTGGAGTTCTCCCCCATCCGCGCCGTCGCCAGCGTGCGCAGCACCGGCGCGCCGTCCGTGATCTATCCCAAGCGAACCGGCATCACGAACGCCAAGTGGAAGGGCGAGACGCAGGCGTCCGAGGCTTCCGAACCCGCGTTCGGCCAGCTGGAAATCCCGGTCAAGGAGGTGAACACCTTCGTTGACGTGAGCAACCAGTTGCTCGCCGACAGCGCCGGACAGGCGGAAGCCGAGGTGCGCCTCGCGCTCGCCGAAGACTTTGGCCAGAAGGAGGGCCTCGCCTTCCTGAAGGGTAACGGCGTTCTGGAGCCCACCGGCCTGCTGACCGATGCCAGCATCGGCTACACGGCCAATGGCCACGCCACCAATCTTTCGGCCGATGCGCTGATCGGCTTCATGTATGCGCTGCCCGCCGCCTATCGCAATCGCGGCTCCTGGCTCCTGAACGGCACCACCCTTGCCGTCATCCGCAAGCTGAAGGACGGACAGGGGAATTACCTCTGGCAGCCCAGCTTCCAGGCGGGCCAGCCCGAGACCATCCTCGGCCGCCCGGTGGTGGAGGCGGTGGACATGCCCGACATCGCCGCGGACGCCTTCCCCATCATGTTCGGCGACCTCGCCACGGGCTACCGCATCGTGGACCGTGTGGCGCTCACCATCCTGGTGAACCCCTACATCCGCGCCACGGACGGCGTGACGCGCATTCATGCCACCCGGCGGGTGGGCGGTGGCGTCATCCAGCCCAAGGCCCTGCGCAAGCTCAAGATGGCCGTGAGCTGATCGGCGACGGAAGGAGAACACACACATGCGCGACATTGCATCGAACATCGCCGTCCGCGCCGTCATCGCTCCAGTGGTGGTGTCGGACAACACCGCTGCGGTGGGCACGGTGATCGACCGGCTCGGCTTCGACAGCCTGGCCTATGTGATCGCCACCGGCACCCTCGCCGACGCGGACGCCACCTTCACGGTGCTGCTGGAGGAGTCGGACGCATCCGGTTCCGGCTTCACTGCCGTGGCCGATGCCGACCTGATCGGCACCGAGGCGGACGCCAGCTTCACCTTCGCCAATGACGGTGTGGTGCGCAAGCTCGGGTATCGCGGCCACAAGCGTTACACGCGGCTCACCATCACGCCGGCCGGCAACAGCGGGAGCGCGCCGCTTGCGGCGGTCGCGATCCTCGGCCACGCGGCGAGCCGTCCCGTTTCCTGACTTCAAAGGGCGCCGGTACCTTGAGGGCACTTAGCGACCTGCCCAACAGCGAGAATTCCGCCTCCCCGGCGCCCGCGGTGCGAACCGGCCATGAGGGGTCAAGGCGGGAAAGGTCGCGAGCACCAGCCGAGACGACGGCCAAGGGCTCAAGCGGATTCCCGGGATAGGGACCGCAGGGGAGGCGGCGGGCGGATGCTTCGCCCCTCCCCGTCCCGCTCACACGAGGTGAATGATGGACCCGTTCGATTCCTTTGCGCTCCAGGTATCCGACCAAGCCGTAAAGCTCGCCGCGATCACGCCCGCGAACGCCGACCTGGCACAGGCTACCCGCGCCCTTTATGTCGGCACCGGCGGCGACCTGGTGGTGATCGGCAAGGATGATTCCGCCTCGGTGACGCTCAAGAACGTCCCTTCCGGGACGATCCTCCCGCTTCGCGTCAAGCGGGTGGCTGCCGCCACCACGGCAACTGACATCCTGGGGCTCTACTGATGCCCGTCCGCGCCCCTCGCATCTGCGGCTGTGGCCACCGCATCGCCTCTGGCGAGGTGTGCCCGTGCGAGCGGCGCCGGAAGGCCGAGGCGGACAAGCGCCGGCCCTCGGCCCGTGAGCGCGGCTATGACAGCAAGTGGGACCGGGAGCGCGAGGCGTTCCTGAAGACCCACCCCACATGCGCCCGCCCGCAGTGCGGCGCGCCGGCAACTGTGGTGGATCATATCGAGCCCCATCGCGGCGACATGAAAAAGTTCTGGAACCGCAGCAACTGGCAGCCCTTGTGCGCCGGCTGCCATTCCCGGTGGAAGCAGTCCCGTGAGAAGCGCGAGGCCGCCCATGGCTGACGTTATCGACACCCTGGAAATCGTCACCATCCCGTCGCTTCACGACGCGCTGAACATCACCATTGATGGCGACGATCTGAAGCTTGAACGGCTGGTGGAGACCGCACGGGACTTCATCGAGGGCTATGTGGGGCCGCTCGATGACTTCGAGACGGCAGACGCGGTGCCCGCCGCCATCGCCCAAGCCATGCGCCTCTATGTGGGGCACCTCTATGACGAAGATGCCGCGCCCGTTCCTGAAGGCGTGTTCGCCCTGATCGGCCCCTACCGAAAGTGGGAGTTCTGATCATGGCGCGCATTCGGACACGTCGATACGGCAGCAGCGCGAAGCGGGTGGACGCCATGATTGACGGCGCCACCAAGGAAGCCATTGCCGCCACGCAGCCGGCCTTGATGCGCGCCGGCAAGATCGTGGCCGCCGACATGAAGCGGCTCGCAGAAACCTCCCGCGACACCGGCAACCTGATCGAAAGCATCACGGTGACGCCCGGCGGAAAGAGCACCCCTCCTTACAGCCAGCCCGGCGGCGAGGAAGAGGTGCCCGACAACATGGTGATGATCACGGCAGGCGATAGCGATGCCCGGTATCCGCACCTGGTCGAGTACGGCACCGCGAAAGCCAAGGCCCAGCCCTTCTTCTGGCCAGCCTTCCGCCTGGGCCGAAAGAAGGCCGCCCAATCCATCCAACGCGCCATTTCCAAAGCCGTCCGCAAGGGCGCCAATTCTGGAGTTTGATCCATGGCCACCAGCACGTCCGCAGGTGCGAAATTCTATATCGGCACCACCACGGAAGCCGAGAACCTCTCGCAGTTCCAGACCGACAGCTATGTACAGGTGAAGGAGCTCGAAGACATCGGGGAGTTCGGCGACGAAGCAACCGAGGTGAATTACACCACCCTCGATTTGAACCGCGTTCAGCGCCGCAAGGGCTCGCGCGACGCGGGCGTGTTGGCCCTCACCTGCATCCGCGATCCCCTCGACGCCGGACAGCAGGCCATGATTGCCGCCTCGAAGGAGGATGACGAGTACAACGTGAAGATCGTGGCGGATGACGCGGCCAATGGCGGCACGCCCACCACCTTCTTCATGCGCACAGTGATCATGTCGGCGAAGGTGAACTTCTCCGGTGCCGATGACATGACGCGCGTCACCTTCCAGGTGGGCATCAATTCCGAGATCCTGGAAGTGGAGGCGACCTGATGCTTGAAGGGCACGTCTCCATTACGCTTGCCGGCGCGCCTGCCACCCTGGCGCCCACGCTCGGGGCCGCGCTGCACCTCACGGCCTTGCACGGCAACTTCGGCTCGCTCCTGGCGAAACTGGAGGCTTACGACCTCAAGGCGGCGGCGGACGTTGTGCACCACGGCCTCGGCCGCACCGATCCCGAGAAGCCCCGCACCACGGAAGAGGTGTTCAGCACCGGCCTGGTGGGGCTCACGCCCGACCTGATCGGCTACGTGATCCGCCTCGCCAATGGCGGAAAGCCCCTCTCCGATACTGAGGAGGGTGTCGGGAATGGCGACGCCCCTTTCGGCGTGTGACCATGGCCGAGTATTTCGAGCACCTGTTCAAGATGGGCACGGGCTGGCTTGGTTGGGCTCCTGCCGTGGTGCTGGCAACGCCCATTCCGCAGCTTGAGCTTGCCATCACCGGCCGGCGCGAACTGCTTCAGTCCATCTTCGGCGGGCCTGAGAAGAAGGTGCCCCTTGGCCAGAAGGTGCGCGGCATCCTCGGCATGCGGGGAACCACCAAGGTGAAGGCCGAACAGCCATGACACCGGACCTCGCCTTGCAGCGCGCTCTGATCGCCCGGCTCACGGCCACCACGGACGTGACGGCCCTTGTCCCTGCGTCGGACATCATAGACGGCCTGCCCACGCCTGCCCGCTTCCCCTCGATCCTGGTCGGTGAAGGGCAAGTGGTGAGGGAAGCGAACACCCTCGCTGCGAACCACCGGCGCGTCTATGCCACCCTTCACGTCTGGACCAAGGCCATGCCGCAAGCCCGTGCCATCGCAGGCGCGATCACCTCAGCAGTGGAGCACCAGCCCCTTACGCTCGCCACCGGCTATCGCGCCATCTCAACCGTGATCGCCTCTGCCCGCTTCATGCGTGATGAGGAAGAAGCCCATGGTGTCGTGACCGTGGATAGCCTGGTCGAGGTGACAGCATGAAAGCCGGGAGCCTTGATCGCATCATCACGGTGCAGCGCTTCACCGAGGAACGCGATGACCTCGGACAGGTGACGGCCACATGGGCAACCATCGCCACCCTGCGAGCGCAGAAGATCCAGGCGAGCACATCCGAGTACCTCAAGGGCGAAGGCTTCAAGGGAGAAGCCGCAGTCGTCTTCCGCGTGCGCTGGTTGGACGGGCTCACGGTGAAGGACCGCGTGCTCTCCGATGGCATCGCCCACGACATCAAGGAGCTCAAGGAGATCGGCCGCCGCAAGGGCCTGGACATCCGCACCGTCGCCAGCGGCGCCACGGCGCCAGCCTGACCGGGGGGTGGTCGCCGACTTGCCAGAGAGGCCTGGGGACCGGCGGAGGGGTTTTGCGCGTGATGGAGCCCTCACAGCCTTTTCAGGTCCAAACGGTAACAGAGGAAGCATTATGAAGGGCCGAAAGCCGAAAGAGACCCTCCCCGGTTCCTCCCCGGTGACGAGCCTTCCGACGCCTCCCACCTGGTTGTCGAGGGATGCGAAGGGCGAATGGCGCCGCGTCGCGCCCATCCTGATCAACGAGCGCCGGACGCTGACCGTTGCGGACCTGGCCATGCTCGAAAGCTACTGCACCGCCGTGGGGCTGGTGGCCGAGGCCTCCCGGATCATCGCGAAAGAGGGGCTCATCTACATGAGCGCGACCGGGCCGAAGAAGCATCCGGCCGTTGCGATCCGCTCGGACGGCATGACGCAGGCGCGGCAGATCGCTTCCGAGCTCGGTTTGACGCCGGCCAGCCGCTCGCGCCCCGCCGTGAGGAATGATGATGACCAAGACGCACCCGACCTGGATCTTTGACGGCTCGCCGATCCCCGATCCGTTCGGCTATGGCGATCGGGCGGTGCGGTTTCTGCGGGCGTTGAAGCACCCCAAGAGCACCGCCCCCGGCCACGCCTTCCGGCTCGATCCCTGGCAAGAGCGCATCGTGCGCCGCATCTATGGGCCGCGTCACGAGGACGGCACGCGCATCGTGAAGACCGTCCCCATGCTTCTGCCACGCGGCAACCGGAAGACCTCGCTCGCCGCGGCCCTGGCATTGCTTCACACGGTGGGACCGGAACGGGTGCCCGGCGGCGAGGTGATCAGCGCGGCCGCGGATCGGAAGCAGGCCCGGCTTGCCTATGCCGAGGCCGTTGGCATCGTGCGCGCCACGCGGGCGGTGTCCAAGGTGTCGGCGCTCCAGGACTACAAGAACCGGCTGGTGAGCACCCGGCATGCCAGCTTCTATGAGGCGATTTCCTGTGACGCCGGCACGCAGCACGGGCGCACGCCGGCCTTTGTGCTCGCCGATGAATTGCACGCGTGGAAGAAGCGCGACCTCTGGGATGTGCTCCGGTCCGGCCTGGTGAAGACGCCCGGTTCCCTCCTGGTGGTGGCCACCACCGCCGGCCGGGGACAGGAGAACATCGCGTGGGACATCATCGACTATGCCCGCAAGGTGGCGCGCGGCGAGATCGATGATCCTTCCTGCCTGCCGATCCTCTTCGAGGCGGATCGCGATTGCGATTGGACGGACGAGGCTGTGTGGCGCTCGGTCAATCCAGGCCTTGCCCACGGCTATCCCGACATTGCCGGCCTGCGCCAACTGGCTCGCGAGGCGAAGGAACGCCCTGGCGACCGGGAGGCCTTCCGCCAATTGAACCTGAACATCTGGCTGGATCACTCGGCAGATCCGTTCGTGGACATGGCCGTCTATGACGAAGGCGCCCAGCCGGTGGACCTGGAGGCGCTCGAAGGCGCGCCTTGCTGGCTTGGTGTGGACCTGTCTTCCACGGGTGACCTGACCTGCATCGTGGCCGCCTGGCGCGATGGGGAGGACGGCTATGTGGTCCACCCCTGGTTCTTCTGCCCGGAGGACAATCTTCGCGCCCGGGCCGAGCGGGACGGCGTGCCCTATCCCACCTGGGCGGAACAGGGCTTCATCACGCCCACCCCCGGAAACGTGGTGGATTATCGCCACGTTGAGGCCGTGGTGCGCGACCTGTGCGAGCGCTTCGAGGTGCGCGAGATCGCCTTTGATCCGTACATGGCGCGCAACACCCTGAACAACCTCCTGGAGGACGGCCTTCCCGCCGTCGAGATGCGGCAAGGCTGGGTCACCATGGCACCGGCCGTGAAGGAACTGGAGCGCGCCATTCTCGGCAGGCGCTTCACACACGGCGGGCACCCCGTCCTTCGCTGGTGCTTCGACAACATCGCCGTCCAGAAAGACAGCGCCGGCAACCTCTTCTTCCACAAGGGCAAGAGCCGCGACCGCATTGACGGCGCCGTGGCCTGCGCCATGGCCGTGGGCCGCGCCAGCTTCGGCGAAGGCGGCTCCATCTACGACAGCGACGACTGGTCGCCCGAACTCATGGTGATGTGATGCCCGTAGCAGCTGAGGAACGCCTTGTCGTCGCGCTCGAGGCCCGCATCCGCGACTTCGAAAAGAACATGGCCAAGGGCCGCAAGATCGCGAACGACAATCTGCGAGCCATCGAAAAGCGGGCGCAGGAGTCCGCGCCGCGCCTCGAGGCGGCGCTTGCCAATGCCGGCAAGGGCCTGGTGGCTGGCCTCTCCATGGGCCTTGGAGCCGTGGGCGTTGGCGGCGCCGGCATCGCGGGCGTGCTCACCACCATCAAGCAGGCCGTGAGCGAAGTGGCTGAGATGAGCGCGGAAGCCAAGCGCGCCGGCCTTGGCGTCGAGGCCTTCCAGGAACTCAAGTTCGCTGCGGAACAAGCCCGCGTCGGCGTGGATGGCCTAACAGACGGCATCAAGGAGATGCAGCTTCGGGCGGACGAATTCATTGTCACGGGCGCGGGCGGCGGCGCGGAAGCCTTCCAGCGCCTGGGCTATACGGCAGACGAGCTGAAGGTGAAGCTGAAAGACCCGGCCGCACTGTTCGGCGAGGTGATCGAGCGGCTTCGCGACCTCGACAAGGCGTCGCAGATCCGCGTGGCGGACGAAATCTTCGGCGGCACCGGCGGCGAGCAGTTCGTGCGCTTCCTGGAAATGGGCCGCAACAGCATCGAACGCATGCGGCAAGAGGCGCGCGACACCGGCGCCGTGCTGGACGCGGAAATGGTGAAGCGGGCAGAGGAAATCGACCGGCGCTTCCAGGCGCTCGCCACCACCATCGGAACCAAGGTGAAGGGCGCCATCCTCGGCATTATCGAGCTTCTCCAGGAGATGCAGAAGCACCTGCCGACGCCCGATGAACTGCCGCAGCGCTCGCCGGCCTGGTCGCAGGCGCAGCCGCAAGCCACGCCTCGCACCCGCGCAACCACTTTCGACGTGGGCTTGCCTTCTGGAAGCACCGCTACCGCCAACGTGCCCTTGCCCACGCCCCGCCCGGCTGGGCTCGCCGGCCAAGGCGATTTGAGCAACGTGAAGCGCGCGGGTGAGACCCTGAAGCGCGGCTATGCCGACCTCCAGGCGGCGGCACAGCAGCGCATTGCCGACCTCCAGACGGAACAGGCCGCGCTCGGCATGACGACGCAGGCTGCCGAGGCCTATCGGTTCAAGCAACAGGCCATTGCCGAGGCGCAGCGGATGCAGATCACGTTGACGCCGGAACAGACGCAGCAGCTTGACGACCTGGCGCAGCAATACGGCACCCTCTCGGCCGCGCTCGAAACGGCCTACGCCGATCAACAGCGGCTCAATCAGGCACAGCAGGAATTGGGAAGCATCGCCTCCAGCACCATTTCCGGCCTGATAGACGGGACGCAAAGCTGGGGCGAATCGCTCGCGAACATCACCAAGCGCCTCGCCGACCTGGTGCTTCAAGCTGCGCTCCTGGGGGACGGCCCGCTGGGTGGCCTGTTCGGCATGGGCGCCACCGGAGGAAAGGCGGGCGGACTGATCGGCACGCTCTTCTCGGCTTTCGGCTTTGCCGAGGGCGGCGTGATGACGCCGCACGGGCCACGCCGGCTGAAGCGCTATGCCAACGGCGGCGTGTCCAACACAGCAGCGATATTCGGCGAGGCGGGACCGGAAGCCGCTGTGCCACTGCCGGACGGGCGGCGCATCCCGGTGGAGCTGAACACGCCCCGCGCCGGGGCGTCACGCGGGCAACGGACTACGCTGAACGCGAATATCTCCATCAACCTCGCAGGGGCGAACGGGGATGCGGCCATTGCCAAGGCGGCGCAGGAAGCAGCAGCAGCCGGCGCGGCCATCGCGTTGCGCCAAGTTCCTGCCCTCGCAGTGCAGGCGGTGCAGAACCACCAGAAGCGATACGGCTGACCATCACCAGTAATGAGGGTCAGCAAAACTGCTGACACCCCCCCGCCCGGCCTGGGGAATTTTGCCGCTTTCCCCATTTGCGGAGTTTGTGGCGCCCGTCAACCTGGGCATTTCCCAGAATGAGCTTTGGCGGGAACGGTGGGAATTTCCCACCTTTGGGCGCCGCTTACATCCTGCTTACATGGGGAAAAGCCTAGATCGCCGAATGCGCTCTAGGCCCTTGATTTAATTGGTGGAGCCGAGGGGAATCGAACCCCTGACCTCTGCAGTGCGATTGCAGCGCTCTCCCATCTGAGCTACGGCCCCGATCCATGGGAGGCGCCATTTACGGTTCCGCCCCCCTGGCTGTCAAGCGCACCGGAAAAAGTTGCCCACATGCAATTTGGCTCCCGCGCAGCCCGCTGCAAGCCGCCCTTGCCGGCGCCCCCGCGACGCACCCGGGCAAAACCCTACCGGGCTCGGAAGGGACGGCGGACAGGCTGCCCCAGGGTGCGCAATGCGGCTTCCGCAACGGCGCGCATTTCTAGATCGGCCGAAGACCCGGGTGCATAGGCGCTGATGGTCTGCCCCACCGTGAAAGCCCGCACATAGGAGATGTCGAAGCTGATATGGGGGGCCACATCGTGGCCGAGCTCCGCCAGCTCCGGCGCGATCTGCTGACCCTCCAGCACCGACATGTCCACCTTGGTGGGGACCAGCAAGGTGGGGGGCTGGCCATCGGGCAGAGGGCGGGAGATCTCCGATGCGCGGGCCACCGTCTGCTTGGCAGCATTCAGATCCAGGGAAGACGGGCCGCAAGGGAGCAGGAGAAGATCCGCCACCTCAACGCACAGCTTGAACACCGAGCCGAGGTCAGCCGGCGAATCAATGATCGCGAAATCGGTGCCGGATTTGTAGATGCTCTTCACCCAGGAGACGCCGCCCGCCACCGTGGGCACGTCGTTGCGCACAACGAATCCGAGCCGCCGCGGCAGCGCCCAGTCGAAGGCGGAAGCCTGCGGATCGGCATCCACCAGGGTTACGCTTCGACCCCGGCGCACCAGTTCGCCGGCAAGGTTCACCGCCAGCGTGGTCTTGCCCACGCCCCCTTTGCGCTGCGCGATGGCTATGATCTGCATGTACGCCTCACTGGTCCTACACATGGAGCGCGTGCCGGCAGCGCTCTCGTGTTGTTGGGCGAATTCTCCGCCTTACGGGCGGTCAACCGCCACTCAAATGATTGAGCGCGCGCTGGAAAATTCTCTCGAGGCTTCCGCCGGGCTCGCGCATGGCCAATCCGTGGGCAAAGAGCGTGGCAGATGCGGCAAAGGACGTGTCGTTCAGCATCCGGCTATAGGCGGAGTGCACATTCTCCGGCTTAAGCCCGCCCGATAGTCCGAGCGCCAGGCCGAACTGCCCCACCAGCCCGGCATTCAGCGTCTGCTCCAGCTGTCTTGGCACCAGCAATTGCGGGCGCCCCATTGCCAAGGCCATCTCGATGGTGCCGAGCCCGCCATGGTGCACCACCATGGCGCTCTCCGGCACGAGCTGGGCGAGATCGCCCGGCGTATCGAGCAGGTTGACGCCCAGCGTGCGCAGCCTCTCCCGCTCGTTCGGCAGGATGTCGCGCACATAGGCACAGCCGTCTGCATCCAATTGGGAGAGGGTGGTAAGGATGGTGCCAGTCTGCGCATGTTCGGCCGTGAGATAGGCAAACCAGGTGCGCACGGGGCTGCGGGCGGCGGGGGCCGGCAGCGGCGTGAGCGGCCCCATGGCCGCTTCGCCGCGCGCCTCCCCGTAAAGATCAAGCTCCGGCAAGGTCACCACCAGGCCATCCGCCTCGGCGAAAACGCCCGGAAGCGTCGGCGGCACCGGGCGCCCGCGCCCGTTCTGAACGCTGGCAATGTTGGCGAGGAGATGCTCCTCCTTCAGGCTCGGCGTGCGACCGGGAAAGCTCGGAAAGGTGTCCCCCGTCGGCAAGGGCAAGGTGAAACCGTCGCCCAGGATCATCAGCGGCGTACCGCTGCCATAGAGTGTCAGCGCCAGGACGGGGCAATAGTCGCCCACAACCAAGTCAGGCCGAAACATGTCCAGCACCGCCTGCCAGCCATGCACCAGCGCATCGAGACGCACGGGCTCGTCAAACCCCACCATGCCCATGATGTCGCCATAGGCGCCGATGCGGTAGGGCAAACGGCCGACAGGGGTAACGGCATAGGGCGCCTGGACGACGAAGAAGCCCCGGTCGCGGATGGCTTTGGATGCCAGTAGCAGATTGCGCACCGCGAAAACGCAAGTATGCCCCTGCTCGGCGAGCGCCTCCGCAACCGGTAAAAGCCGGGACACGTGGCCCATGCCCTCCCCGAGCTCCCAGGCGAACAAGACGAGCCCCATGATCTTCCTTCAGAATCGAGCGGCGCGCCGGACATCCGGTGCAGCCGCGGCAAGCTAGCATGCTCCGCCCGCCTTGCAGCAAGCTGGAATAAGACAGGCCGGGCCTTCAACGCCCTTCCTCCCCTAACCGTGCTCTCTTATGATGCAATGACGGCCGATGGGGCGCAGGTGCGTGATCCGGGTGCGGAGCACCAGCAAACCGGGGACAGCCGTCCGATGCTGAACCGCAGCGGTGCAGCGCGAGGATCAGAGTACCGGAGGACGCGGCGGGGCTTCCGGATCACCTTGGGATAGGAAGGCAAATGGCATCGGGCGTGAAGGAAATTTTCGACGGGCTGCGGCAAGTGCTGGATCAGCGCAAGGGGGCCCGCAAGGGTCTGACGGCGGTGGACCGCGTCGCACTCGCGCTTGAGACACTGGCAGACGAGGCGACCGTCATCCGGACCGAACTGTCGCTGATTCGCATGATTTCGGCGGAGCAGGCCCGCGGCGCGCCGCCGAAGAAGAAGGAAACCGAGACGGTCATCGCAACCGCCGAGTGAGGCGTTGCGCGGGCCCGGCTTCGGGTCGGGCCCGACCGTTCAGATCGGCACCTGGCGCCGCGCCTCCGGCGCGGAGAAGGTCAGCGTCAGCACGCGGCTTGCCGCAATGGGCGCAAATCCCGGATCCAGCGGGACAGGGGTGCAGTTTGCAAGCGCGGCCAGTGCCGCCGCCACGAACCGGCGCTGCGCCACGCCATCCCCCGTCAGCCGGGAATAGGTCACAAGCGGCTTTCCCTTCAGCTGGCCCGCGACATCCAGGCCGAAGCGGAAGGTGATGATCGAGCCGGCGCTGTCATCGGGCGGTTGCCAGCACGCTCTCAGTGCGCGGCTCAGGTCCGGGAAAGTGGCAACCGGCGTCCCCGGCCGTACCGGCTGCGCCGCCGCGGGCACGCCCGTGACCCACAGGGCAAGAAGGGCCGCTCCAATGGCGAGATGCCTTTCCACCGCGAAGCAAAGCCGGCGCCGCTCTGCCATATTCAGTTCTTGGGCGATGGCGGATCGATGCGGTCGGCGATCTCCACCAGCGCTTCCGCCAGTGCCCGCAACTGGTCCGCATCCAACGCGATCTGGACCGCCGGCAATGGAAGGCCCGGCGCCTTCGCCTTCCCCACCTCTAATCGCACCCCGCCCGCCTTGCCGTCGAAGATGGCGGTGGTAAAGGCCTGAAGGGGCCAGACCTTCAGGCGGCCCGCCTCGTCCTTGTCCCACGTATCAAAAGACATTCGCACTCCTCCCCCGGCGCGACCGGGCAATTATCATGGAAAACTGCGCCTCGCGTCCCGCCCGAGCCGCTTCGGCAGGGAGGGGAGACGCTTCGCCTGAGGCGATGGAGCAAGCGACGGTCAGCCTCCCCGCGCCGCCCGAGGGGTGCGCGAGGGAGGGTGCCTCCGAGAATCCAGCAGGCACGCAGCCAATACCTGTCGCCGTCCCGATGCAAGGCCCTCGCCGGAGAGCCATGTCAAGGGTGCAGCGCGGCAAATGTGTTTCGCACCCGCGCGAACGGATCGACGACACCTCCTCCAGGCCTTATAGCTTGAGGGAACGAAAGGGTTGTCCCGGCTTGATCTCCGTCATCATTCCCACCTCGAACTCCGAACGGGAACTGGTTCCCGTGCTGTCCGCCCTGGTTCCGGGTGTCACGGCCGGCATTCTGCGTGAGGTGGTGCTGGTGGATGCGGGGTCCACCGACGGCACGCCCGCCATCGCCGATGCGGCCGGTTGCGCGCTCATCCAGGGCAGTTCCGACATGGGCCAGAGGCTGCGGCAGGGCGTGTCAGCGGTGCGCACGCCCTGGGTCCTGTTCCTCCAGCCGGATTCACTGCTGGAGGAAGGCTGGTCGCGCGACGTAGGACAGTTCCTGGAGACCGCCGAGCGCCGTGGCGCCGCGGACCGGGTGGCGGCCACGTTCCGTCTGGCGGTGGACGGTTACGGCCTGCGGCCCCGCATCCGCGAACTGGCCGGCGCGCTCCAGCTCGCCGTGCTCGGCCGGGCCCGCTCGGGCCAGGGCCTTCTCATTTCGCGGCGGCATTATGAGCGCCTGAACGGCCACAGATCCGGGGCCGCCAGCGAGCAGCACCTGGCGACGCGCCTGCGCCGCCACCGGCTCCACGTGCTGCGGGCGCGGGTTGTCCTCATTGCCGATCAGGCGGAGGCTGCGGCCTGGGACGAAGACCAGGCCGCAGCCGGCTGACAGTTCGCTGCCGCGTGGGTCACCGCGACAGAAGGTTGGTCTTGGCGAGGTCCAGCACCTCATCGCCGCGGCCGCTCATGACCGCCTTGATCATCCAAAGGCTGAAGCCCTTCACCTGCTCCAGGCCGATGGTGGGGGGCATGGACAATTCCTGCGTGGCCGTCACGACGTCGAGGACCGCCGGGCCGTCATAGGCCAGCACTTCCTTGACCGCCCCCTCAAGATAGCCGGGATCCTCCACACGCACGCCGTGAATGCCCATGGCGCGGGCCATGGCGGCAAAGTCGGGATTGTCGAGCTTTGTGCCCACCTCGGCAAAGCCGGCGGCCTTCATTTCCAGGGCCACGAAGCCGAGCACCCCATTGTTGAAGATGATCACCTTCACCGGCAGCTTGTGCTGCTTGAGCGTGATGAGGTCGCCCATCAGCATGGTGAAGCCGCCATCGCCCGACAGGGAGACCACCTGCCGCTTGGGCAGGGTGGCCTGGATGCCGATGGCCTGCGGCATGGCATTGGCCATGGAGCCATGCACCAGCGAACCCACCATGCGGCGGCGCCCGTTCATCTTGAGATAGCGGGCCGCCCAGATGGTGGGTGTGCCCACATCGAAGGTGAAGATGGCGTCATCGGTCGCCGCCTCGCTGACCAGCCGCGCCAGATATTGCGGGTGGATGGGCGGGTGCCCGGCTGTGCCCTGGGCGAGGTCGTCGAGACCGGCACGGACCTTCCTGTAACCGGCCACATGGGTTTCCAGATGGGTGGGGTCGGTCTTCTCGGTGAGCTTGGGCAGCAGCGCCTCCAGCGTCAGGCGCACATCGCCCACGACGCCCAGCTCAATGGCGCAGCGCCGGCCCAATTGCTCAGGGCGAAGGTCCACCTGGACGACCTTGATGCCGGTGGGGAGGAATTGCTTGTAGGGGAAATCCGTGCCCAGCAGAACCAGCAGGTCGCAGGCATGCATGGCCTCGTAGCCTGAGGAGAAGCCAATGAAGCCGGTCATGCCCACATCGAAGGGATTGTCGTATTCCACGAACTCCTTGCCGCCCAATGCGTGGACGACGGGGCTCTTCAGCGTCCGGGCCAGAGCCATGAGTTCGGAATGGGCGCCCGCGCACCCCCGCCCGCAGAACAGAGTGACCTTTCGGGCCTCGTTCATGAGCGCCGCCAGCCGGTCGATCTCGGCCACGGGTGGGCGCACCTCGGGCAGAGCCGGCAGCAGGCAGGCCGCGGGCTGGCGATCGGGAACCGGCTTCAACGCCACATCGCCGGGAATGACCACCACCGCCACGCCCCGCTTGCCCACTGCGGCTCGGATGGCGTTTTCGAGCACGAACGGCATCTGCGCGGGATCGGAGACCATCTCGCAATAGACGCTGCATTCCTGGAAAAGGGTCTGTGGGTGCGTCTCCTGGAAATAGCCCCCGCCCACCTCTGAGGAAGGAATATGGGCGGCGATGGCCAGCACCGGGGTGCGGCTGCGCTGGGCGTCGAACAGACCGTTGATGAGATGCAGATTGCCCGGCCCGCACGAGCCGGCACACACCGCCAGCTCGCCTGTCACCTGCGCCGCGCCGGAGGCGGCAAAGGCCGCGCTTTCCTCGTGCCGCACATGGATCCAGTCCATGTCCCCGCTGCGCTCAAGGGCTTCCGTCAGACCGTTGAGACTGTCGCCCACGATGCCGAAGATGCGTCGGACACCAGCCTGATGAAGGGTGCTGACCAGAAGGTCCGCAACGGTGCTGGCCATATGTCATGCCTCTTTTCGGGTATTTGGGGCGCGCACGCCCGCCTTGCCGAAGGGTAATTGAGCCCCGACCATCCTGACTATGGCACTTTTCGCATCCCCCACAAGGTCATATTTGAAGCGTCAGCTAAACTCGTCCACGAAAGTTTACATAGTAGAAATACTTCCACAATCGACCAAATTCGGCCTTCACGCTAAGTCTGAACCCGCACCTCGAAAGAGGAAAAGCTGACGTTCAGAGCTGAAGATGCCGCAGGTCGCCTTTTCTACAGAGCATCGCACCGACACGCTCTTCCGCCAGACTCCCGGAGGTCTGGGCACATGGCAAGACTGGCAGTTCCGGATCGCGGACACATCGCTGGAGGAGGACTGGCTGGTGGTCTTCGACGATCTGCGCACGCCCGTCGAGACCAACCTGCCCAAGGCGCGCCGTGCCCTCGTGGTGTCGGAGCCGCCGGGCATCCGCACCTATCGGCCCGGCTTCCTCAACCAGTTCGGGCTTCTGCTCTCCCCAATGGCGATTTCCGGCTTTTCAGGGCTCCATGCGGCGACGGATGTGGGGCTTCCCTGGTTCATCGGCCTCGACATGTCGGATGCAGCCGGCGCCCGGTCGCGCTGGACCTTCGAGGAGATCCGCGACCTTCCGATGGGTGAGAAGCAGCATGCCCTGTCTGCGGTCATCTCCACCAAGACCCTCCTGCCGCGTCATCGGCGCCGCCTGGAGTTCGTCCGCGCGCTGGCCGAGCGCATGGGGCCGGACTTCCGCTTGTTTGGACGTGGCTTCACGGAGATCCGCGACAAGGCCGACGTGATCCTGCCCTTCAGCCACCACCTGGTAATCGAGAACAATGTGGAGGAAAACTTCTTTACGGAGAAGCTGTGCGACGCCTATCTCGGCTGGTCCCTGCCGATCTTTTCCGGCTGCGCCGATATTGAGCGTCATTTCCCTGCCGGCTCCCTGATCCGATTCGACCTGGAGGCGCCGGACGCGCTGGAGCGGGTGGTGGCGGGCTTTGCAGCGCCGATCGATGCCGCCCGTCGGGCTGCCATGGCCGAGGCGCGGAACCGGGTGCTCTACCGCGCCAATCTCTTTGCACGTCTTAGCGAGGTTCTGGGACGCCATGCGGGTCCCATCGGAGCGCGGATCCGGACGCGGGTGCATCCCAACTCCGCCTTCCCGCTTCTGCTGACGCGGCTCAGCTCCGGCTGGCGCCGGATGCGCCGGTCACTCCTAGAGCGCGAACCGACCAGATTGAATCAATCTGGTCGGTGAATCCGTCTTTAGGGTCTGACCGGGGCCCTTTTCTCCTCCGGGCCAGGAGAGAGAGAGTCCGAGGGTTGATTTGTGGCCTCAGGCGGCCTGGGGTTCAGTTTGTCGTGCTCCGTCCATGAAGCGATGGCGGCACGGGCCTCTCCACATGCGCGGACGTCGCAATTGGCGCCCGCGCACGGTCTAAGTTTATTCAGCCGCGGATACGAACGGGGTGGAACCGGAATTCGAGTATTGACGGTCCCAATCGGCAACTGTGCCGATGCTTTCCATCGATTTCTCGAAGATGATCGTGCTGTCGTCCATCACCGCCCGCGGATTGAACCCTTCGTCGGCGATGACGCCGTGGACGCGGCGGCGCTGCATCCCCATGTTGCCCCCATCATAGATCGGCAGCACGGACGCCTCGCGCAGGAAACGGCCGAACGGATACTCAGTGCTCAGGCTGTTCACGCCAACCACCTGCATGCACTTGTAGATGACGTCGAACATGGCTTCGGTGGTGTTGATCTTGCACATGGCACCGACGAGCTCGGCATGCTGCTCATGCTTGTCGAGATAGTCCGAGGCGCGCCAGCAGAAGTAGCGGGCCGACTCGATTTTGGCGGCGCAGTCGCCAAGAATGTAGCCGACATTCTGGAAACGGATGATGGGCGTCAGCGAGCCCGCCGTGTTGGTCTTGCAGAATTTGAGGGCCGCCTCGTAGGCGGAACGGGCCATGCCCACCGCCGCGATGCCGGCCACCGGGCCGGACCATGCGAAATTGCGGTTGATGACGAAATCGCCATTGCCGGCCGCGCCGGGCAGGAGATTGTCGACGGGAACGCGCGCATTGTCGAAGGTGATGAGGGCGTTGGAGGCGGTGCGGTGCCCCTCCTTGTTGAGAAATTCATAGGAGATGCCGGGCGTTCCGCGCTCCACCACGATGGCGGAGAGGCCCTTGGTGCCGCCGACGTCGCTGTCGGTCCTCACGATCACTGTCTGGGCATTGACGCCCTTGGCATCCCACCCCCCTGCCGAGGACCACTTCTTCCGACCGTTGAGAACATAAAAGTCGCCGTCGCGGGTTGCCGTCAGGCCGATGCCCGCGGGCCGGGGGAAGGGATTGTCGAAATTCGCGGTGCCGCCCGTGCCGCCCGGAGGCTCACCAGCGGTCCAGCCGCCGAGATATTCGCCGGTCGGGTCGGAGGTTGCCGCGCCGATGAAGCGCTTCTTCTGCTCCTCCGTGCCGTACCAGGAGACGGGCATCAGGCCGAGGCCGTTGCACAGCACGGTGCAGGCAAAGCCCGGATCGACAGCGCAAATCTCTTCAGCCGCGATGGTGAAATCGAGGCATGAGAGGCCGCCGCCGCCATACTCTTTCGGCAGCATGGCCATGGCGATGCCGGCCTTGTAGGCCTCCACATAGGCGCCCTTCGTCTTGGCATGGGCCAGCAGAGGATCCGGCTCGCGATCCGCCTCGGGAACGATTGGGGCCAGCACATCTTCCGCGAATGCGCGGGCCATGGCTTGGATCTGACGTTGTTCCGGCGACATGGTGAAGTCGATTGCCATTGAAATTCCCCATCCTTGTTGTGAGCTCGCCGCGTCCGAGGTCGTGCAGCGCCGTTCGCCGCAACGGGTGTCGGGCGGGACGGAAAGCGATGTGCGGACGCGTCTGAACAAGGAAATGGTAGTTTCAGCATAAAAAACTGTCAAAAGATTCTTGTGATTAAAAGGACGCCAGATTCTGCCTGTTTCGGCGTCCCTGCACTGGCGGTGCGGCCTCTCCGGCCCGTGGCAAGAAGCGTTGTGGAATAAAGGGTTCGCTTCTATGATGTGGGCCGTGCCATGTGAGGGTTCAAACGGTGCTCGGCGGAGGAGAGACACAGCGTCGGCTGCTTGCACAGCTTCTTGAAGTCAAATCCGGCCTCTCCGTCGACGAACTGGCCGGGCGGCTCGAAATCAGCCGCAGTGCCGTCAAGCAGCATCTGGCGGGTCTGGAGCGCGACGGCTATGTCGCACGCGGCTCGGCCCGCAAGACCGGCGGTCGGCCGGGCCAGATCTATGTGCTGACCGAAAGCGGCATCGGCGTCTTTCCCAAGCAATATTCCTGGTTCTCGCGCGTCCTGCTCCAGACGTTGCGCGGGCGGATCGGCGATGCTGACCTCGGCGCGTTCATGTTCAATCTCGGGGTCGACATGTCGGCCATGGCGCTGCCGCGCATCACGGGCAAGACGCGGATCGAGCGCATCGTCGAGATTGTCCGGATCATGAATGAAACCGGCTTTGTCGCGCAGACCGTTCCTGGCGAGGAGCCGGGCAAGCTTCCGCGCATCGAATGCCGCAACTGTGTCTACCACGACCTGTCGAAGGACTATCCGGAGGTGTGCCAGTTCGACATCGGTTTCATCAGCGGCCTCATGGGCGCCAGCGTGGACCAGGAGGAGTGCATGCAGCGGGACGACGGCCAGGTCTGCCGCTTCCGCTTTGTCCCCCTCGCCTGAAAACGGGTTCTACCGCAGGGTCTTGTCGAAGGGGGTCGGCGACAGGTCCATGAACGCCCGCGGGTCGAAATCGGGATGGCGCATGACGGACCAGATCTTGCGCATCTGCATGCCCAGATTGCCCGCGTCATAAAGGGGGAAGACGGCCGCCTCGCGCAGGTAGCGCTCCAACGGATGCCGCCGGTCGAGGGCATTCACGCCCATCACCCGCATGGCCCCGAAGACGGCGCCAAACAGGGTTTCTCCACAAAAGACCTTTGCCATGGCGCAGATGGCATGGCCTTGGCTCTCATTGCGGTCGAGATAATGCGCCGCCTTCCACGCGAAGGCGCGGCAGGCCTCGATCTTCATGGCGACGTCCGCGAGGGCGTAGCCGACGGCCTGATGGTTGATGATCGGCTCCGGGCCGCCGGCTGTGTGGGTCTTTGCCCAGTCGAGCACATATTCATAGGCGGACCGCGCAACGCCGACCGCGGCAATGGCGGCCACCGGGCCGGACCAGGTGAAGGCGCGGGCAATGGCGAGATCGCCATCGCCGATGGCAAACGCATTCTCCTCCGGCACGCGGCAGTCCTGGAAGATGATGGAATTGTTCTGGCAGATGCGGTGGCCGATCTTGGAAATGGGCGACTCATAGACCACGCCCGCCGTGCCCCGCGGCACGATGATCGCCGACAATCCTTCCGTGCCGCCGCGCTTCGGCGTGGTTCGCACGATGCAGATATTGATGTTCGCGCCCGCAAGGTCCCAGCCCCCCGCATTGCAGGGCCAATATTTGCGTCCGCTCAGGATATATTCTCCGTTTGCGCGGTCATGGGTCGCCGTCAGCGACACCCCCGCCGGCCAGGGCGCCGGATGATCAAAATTGGCGGTGCCGCCTGGCGACCCCGCCGCCTCGCTGACTGTCCAGGCCGCAAGATACTCGCCGCGCGGATCGCTCGTTGCCGCCATTAGCCATTTCTGCTTCTGCCGCTCGCTGCCAAACCAGACCAACGGCATGAGGGCGAGGCCATTGACCAGAAGGATGGTTGCAAAGCCAGGATCCACGGCGCAGATCTCTTCGGCGACCACCTGAAGATCAAGGCTGCTGATGCCGCCGCCCCCATAGCGCTTGGGGATGAAGCCCATGGCGAAGCCCAGCTTGTAGGCTTCCACATAAGCGCCCTTCATATGCTGGAAGGCTTTCTGCGGGTCCGGTTCCTGGTCGGCCTTTTGGACGCGGGGGGCAAGGATGTCGTTCGCGAATTCCCGCGCGATGGTCCGCAACCGTTTCTGGTTTGCTGTGAGCGTGAAGTCGATCGCCATCATAGGCCTCCCGGAGCATAGGCCCTTTTGAGCAATTAATATGCCAAAAGGGCAATGCACTGCCCCTCTGCTACGCCACGAGCGATGTCGGCGTTCGGGAAGTCGCAAGCGTCAGTCGAGCCACCGAAATGAGGCAAGGCGGCCTTGCGCAAGAGCGTTTCGGGAAGGCCGCTATGGGCCATCTCTTGCCTCTGCGGTGAGGACAGCCCCGGGCTTCCCGTTCATTCGGGGCTTGGCAAATCCGCACACACAGTCAGCGACGGAAGCGTGGTCAGGACTCAAGTTCTTGGTGCTCCCGTCCTCAGCACAGGGATGGAGCGCCTGCTTCCCACAAGGAAAGAGAGGTGGTCGCGAATTGAAGGGACATAAAGCTCGATGAGACGAGAGGCGGGGCGGGCCAGGCACTTGTGAATGACCATTTGAGCGCGGCGGGAAGGCATCGGGCGTCTGCCGACTCCCATGATCTTCAGAGGACGCCGTGTAAGCATGCTCACCCAGCCGAGCGTCTTATCGACCGTCGAATTTTGGAGGTGGCGAGATTCAGATGCAGGCGGAACACGCGCCCCGGTCTTACCAAGGCAGTCAATGAGCGTTCAGCGCTAGGAATGGAAAAACGCGACGTCCGCGCAAATACCAAAGCACCTTGTGGTTGCGATGGCGCACCCGGCACGATTCGAACGTGCGACCTTTGCCTTCGGAGGGCAACGCTCTATCCAGCTGAGCTACGGGTGCCTAGTCGACGATGCCTCTCCTACCCTATCGGCCGGCGCCTGACAATCCGGGGCGGCGGGATCGCGGGTGCCGTGCACAGGTGGCGGGCGCACGGCAGGGGTGGAGGGGCCGCGGCCGAGCCGGCGCGGGGGCGTCGGGGCGTAGAGATTGGTCAGGCGGGCCACCAGGATCGCCACATAGAGCACGCCCACCATCTGCTCCACGATGGCGAAGGACTGCACCTGGTGGGTGTTGGGGACGATGTCGCCATAACCCGTCGTGGTGATGGTGGCGTAGCTGAAATAGAGAAAATCGTAGAAGGGCACCTCGGCCCGCTGGATGGTGGTGTCGAAGCGGAAGGAATGGGGCTCCACCAGGTAAAGCGCGCGATAGATGAGCGCCCAGAACAGGGCCATGGTCATGTAGGCGGCGAGCGAGGCGAAGATGCGGTCGAGGGTGATGCGCCCGGGCGAGAGCACATATTTCAACATGTTGTAGATGGCGAACAGGTAGAAGCCGCAGAAGAACAGCGTCGCGGCCAGGAGGAAGTGCCGGTTCGGGACGAACACCGAATAAAGGTCCAGGCCGATCGCCACCAACCCCAGCAGCACCAGTGGAACCCGGCGCCAGCGGCGGCGGGTGGTGCCGGTGGAGACCAGATGGATGGCCATCAGCATCAGCGCCACGTCCAAGAGCGTGATCACCGCGATGCCGGCACTGAGATTTTCCACGGCGGGGAAAACCAGGATGGAGGCCAGCATCAACACGGTGATCTTGATGTAGAAATTGCGATAAATGCTGAAGCCGCCCGTCATCCGTTCCGCCTGATCCTCGTCCATCCACCCGTCCCATCATAGCGCAAAGCACCATGCAGAACGGAAGGTGGAGCGGGCATGGCCGAGCCGCCGCCAATCCCTGCCCCAACGGCCCGTGCCCTGGTGGTTCGTGCCCTGATGGTTCGCGCCCTGGTGTGCCGCAGGCGCGATGGTTCTGTCTCGCCGATCTCGAGGATAGGCGGAACGCTCCTGCGCCGTCCTCCAGCCGGGTCAGGCTCGGAGGGCGTCAAGATGCCCATGCGGGGGAACGCAATGTCTTTGCTCGCCGCCCTCCCATTGGAAGGCGGAGCCGGCCGCAGGGGTGAATGTCGGACGCGTCCGAAACCCAGGTGAGCGGCCGGCGTGCCCGCCGTCAGAGGTGCGGCACGAGGTGCATGACCATGTCGTTATAGTCGAAATCCGAGCCTTGCGCGGCGGTCAGATCCTCGAAGCCGAACGTGTTCTCGCCATACATCTGGATGTATTCGTGCCCACCCGAATTGCCTTGCCCGGGCAGGAAGACTGCGCCCGACTGGGTGACCAGAACCGGCACGTAATAGCCGTCCGAGCCGCTGACAGTCCAGGTGGAGGACGCCTGGAAGGTGCCCCCCCCATGCTGGGCCGAATAGCCGGCATCCAGGCTGGCGAGGACGGCGGCATGGAATTCCGGCGTATCGCCATAGGCTACGCCGTTGACGCTCCAGGTGCCTGTGGCGGGGTTCACGTCCACCTTCACGAAGGCGAGCTGGTTGGTATTGGCGCAACTGCCGGCGACCTCCACGTCCAGCGTCGCCCCGTGGGTGAGATAGGTGAGCGCTTCGTTGGCGGCGCGCTGGGGAGCGGCCAGCTCCGCCCCATCAGTGAGGGTGTTGTCCACGCTGGCCAACATGTGAACGCCGCCCACGTTCAGCACCGCGGTGCCGTCCCCCGGGACGGTGGCCGAGAAGGTGGGGGCAAGGTTCACGGGCGCATCGCCGGTCTGAAGGGCGAAGCGCAATTCCTGGCCAAGGCCCAGATAGACCATCTGCGAGCCGTTGAACAAGGTCGCCCCGGCATCGGAAACCGCGGCGCCGAGGGTGCCGATGACCGCATCCTCCAGCGTCACGCCGGCGCCCGTCTCGCCATCGCGCGCCACCAGCTCGCCCTGGGCATTCACCACATAAAGCAGCACGCTGGTGGAATGGGGCAGGCTGGAGGACTGCACCTCGAAGCGCAGCCAATTGCCGGCGGTGGCCGAGGCATCGTCCAGCAGCTTCAACGCATTGCCGGCGGTGGTCTGGATCTGGAGGTCGGAAAGGTCGACCGTCAGGGTGAGGGCCGAGCTCTGGGGTCCCAGCGGCGTGGTGAAGCCGGTATCGGCCTGTGCATACTCGGTCATGGTGACCGTGTAGGTGCCATTTCCCAAGGTCGCGGCAACAGAGGTCCACTGGCCGTCAATATCCGCCTGGGCGCCCAGCGGGGCGAAGGTGGTGCCCCCACCCGCCTCCACCAGGGAGAGCACGCCCCAGTTCAGGGCGCCCACCTTGTTGGTGTAGCCGGAGATCCAGGACGCGGTGCCGGAGGCGGTGTTGGTGCCGGTCCAGCCGAAGGCGATCGCTCCTTCGGAGACCGTGACGGCATTCGTCGTTGCATTGTCCTGGTCCGGCTCCGCGGTGAAGGTGCCGCCATCGAGCGTTCCCGCAACCGGCGCGAATGGAACGGCGCGGGTGCTCACATAGCTCGCGGCCGTGTTCTGCTCCAGCAAAGCGGGATCGATGGACGTGGAGCCGCCATAGAGGAAGCTCAGCGAGAAGGTGGAAATGGTCTGCGCGGTGGAGGCGCTGGGCGTCGCCAGGGCCAGACCATCAATGGCCAGGCTCCCCTCTTGTCCGGCATAGGCCGGGTTCTCCAGCTCGCCGCCGGTGACATTGGCATAGAGGTTGTAGGTCTTGGCCGCATCGCCCGTGCCCACCACGATCTGGTACCAGGCCGTGCCGTCCTGCGGCTTGGGCAGGTTGTTCACCAGCAGCGAGCCCGCCGGCTGCGAGGAACCGGAGACCGCGCTCGCCGCATAGGTGCCGGTGCCGGCATCATAGGTGAGGTTCCAGTTCTGCCACAGCGTCTCGCCGGAGGCCGCCTGGATGGTGACCTCGTTCCACTGCGCCACCCCGCCGCTCATGCCGGCATAGATGCGCAGCACGATGGGGGTATCCTCCACCAGCACCATTTCGTGGTTGGCGAAGGTCATCACCATGTTGGTGCCATCGCCGCTATAGGTGGGCACCCCATAGCTGCCACCCACGGGGGCAATGTAATTATACAGGACGGGCGTCGTATAGCCGGTGGGCTGCTCGCTGTCGTCGAAGATGGTCAGCGAGATGGTATTGACATCGGTGCCGAGCTGGGAGTCCCACACCGAAATGAGGGGGCCGCCGACACTGTATTGACGCATCAGATTGTCGGAATATCCCGAGCCATAGGAATTGGAATTGTAGAAATAGATCTCCGAATAGGGGTCCATATAGACTGGCTGGGCCGAGGAAAGATTGTGCCCGAACGCATAGGTCGGATCCCAGTTCCAGTTGGCATTCAGGTCGATAGGGGTCGTCACCGCCCCGTTGGGCGAGGCGCCGGTGGTGCCGTAATAGCCGGCGGTGAAGCCGGTCAGGAACTGGGTGAGCACCTCGCCCCATTGGTTGTTAAGGCCGGTATTCATTTCCGGCGAGGTGCTGCCGAGGATCTGGTAGGGCGTGGTGTCGGTCTGGTTGGTATAGATTTCCACCGTGCCGAGCGTCGAATAGATACTGTCCGCCAGATTGTCCGGCGTGATCTTGATATAGCCCTTGACGTTGCTGCTTTCGGTGGGCGCCAGCCAGAATACGTTCTCGCTCGCGTCCCATTGCAACTGATAGGAGAAGAAGGCTTCGTTGTGATAAATGCCGTTGGCATCGGGCGCGCCGTTGAAATAGCCGGCGAGCGTGATGGCGGAAGCGGCGGTGGTATTTTCCAGGCTCTGGATATAGGCGTCCCAATCGGAGGCCTGAAAGGCCGGATTGGGCGGCGAGAGGCCCACCGCCTGGGACGGCGAAATGCCGGCGCGGGGGTCCCCGGCCAAGGGGCCGGACGTATAGTCATAGACATAGGTCTTTGACGCATCGATGTCGGCGATCTGCTGGAACAGCGCGCTGCCGGTGATGCCGTAGCCCACCGAGGCGCTGGTGCCGTTGGAATAATTGATGGCCACCGACATGGGCAGGCCGAAGCCTTCCACCGAAGTCAGGTTGCCGGCATCGCCCGGCGCGCTCAGCAGGGAGACTTCGAAGCTGTCATAGCGGAAGTCGTAGGTCTGGGCGCTGGTCCAGTTGATATTGTCCTCGCCGGTGATCAACGTCGTTAGATCATAGGGCTGCGAGGAATCCTGGCTCTGGATGAGAAAATAGACCTTGCCGCCATTGAAAGTGGTGGGCAGCGCGATGTCGAGCGCGCCGGCCGTGGTCTGGAGTTGGCCGTTTTCCACCAGCGGGTTCCAGACCGGTCCCGTGCTGTCGAAATAGACCGCATAGGCCCACACGCCCGGTTGCTGCAGCGTCGTCTGCAAGGTGGGAGTAAGGTTGACGCTCAACGTGGTCATGATCTTGTCTCCTCCCGCGCAGGCGCAACCTTAGCGGGATATGGACAGACAGGGGCGGCTATAAAATACCTTCCGAGCGGAAGTGACCCCATTTTTGTGCACATTTGGATCAATCTCCCCTTATGGAAGATTGATGAGGGCTTCCGACAGGAGGTCAGGCGCGCAGATGTCCCCGGGGATGGCCTGCGCGAGAGCAGGATCGGCACGCGGGGCCGGCTCCGGCGGGTCGATGCGGTAGGTCAGCACGGGCGCCCCCACCGCCGCCCCGTCTCGCCGGAAGATCACGCCAGAGGCGCCCTCCGCCTTCCCTGCCCGCGCGCCGTCGTCCTCCCCGTTGGAAGCCACGGCGTCGGCGGCGCCTTCGGGCCACAGGGAGTCGCTCATCGGTGCGACCCGTCCTGCGGCGCGAAGGCCGGGAGGAAGGCGATGCGCCGATGGGGCATGCCGGCAAGAGCGCCGCCCGCGGAGCCGTGGCGGATCACCCGCCCGCCCTCGAACACCGCAACGCACGGCGCGCCATCGGCCTCCACCCACACCGCGCACACCTCGGGCGGCGCGCGCAGCCCGTCTGCGTGCCACAGGTCGCCAAGGACGGGTGGCCGTCCGACGATGCGCACCGGCGGCCCGCTGGCACATAGGGCACCGAACGCTGCAAGGCTCGGCAACCGGATCGGCAGGCCCGTGCGCTGCCGGGCAAAATGCAAAAGGCGCCCCAGGGCCTCGGGGTCCGGCACATGGGCGACCAACCGGTCGCCGCCGGGCCGGACCGACCGTCCCAATGCCTGGTCGGCCGAGGCGGCGGTCAAGGGATGGACGGCGAGGAACACCCCCTCCCCCGGCAGGAGATGAAACTCGGGAGCGACATCCACGCCGCCGGCCACCCGGCTCAACAAACCGGCGATCCGTGCCCGGCGCGCACCGGCGGTGACGGGCAAGGTGTCGGCCCAGTGATGGCCGAGCTTCTCGCGCAGGAAACGGCGGACCGCGTCGGCAGCCGCATAATGGCCGGCCGCGGTGGCAATTCCCCCCATGTCCGCGAGACCGACGAAGACCGGCTGGCCCTCCCGTTCGCAGAAAACCGCCCCGCCGCTATAGCCGGCCGGGACACCAAAGGCGTGGTCGCCGGTGCGGCGCGTCCCCACCGCCAGGGTGCCCAGCATGGGATCGATCTGCCGCAATGTGTAGGCGAAGCGAAGATCGGGCGCGCGCTCGAAGCCGCAGAAGAAGGCCCATTGCATCCCGGCCAGCGGCTCCACCGCCTCCAGGGGCGGCGCCACGCCGAACACGGGTTCGTCGAGCTTCAGCAAGGCCAGATCCAGGTGCCGATCCTCGGCCACGCACGTGGCACGCCGCGGCCGCTCCCCGGCCCCGAAGAGATGCACCGACACGGGAAGGTCACCGAAGGTGGCGCGAAAGCTGGGCAGCGCCTCGCTCAGGGACAGGCGGTCGCCCACGCCCTGTCCGAAGAGGATCACGTGCAGGCAGGTGAGCACATGCTGCTCGCCCACCAGGATGCCGGAGCCGTGGCCGCCCGGCTCAGAGGCGTCAACATTCATCACCGCCGCCACATAAGGCGGCCAGGCCGGATGCTGCAGGCGCTCGCGAAAGCCGGCTTCCGGCCCGCTCGGCCGGCCGCGCAGGGGAGGCGTCACGGCCAGATCGGCCCCTGCCGCCCCGGGGGCCGGCCCATATGGCGAAGCGCCCCCCATCAGTCCTCGTCCCGGGGTGGCGGATCGAAGGGCGGAGGCTCGGGATCGCCATCCTCGTCGGACACCGCGCCGTCCGGGTCGGCCACCCCTTCGAACAATTGCCGGAACTGCGGATAGCGCCCCTGCGTGCGCCGCACCGCCTCCTTCAGATGGATAAAGAAGAGGTCATGGGCATAGTCCGCCACCGGCCAGCCGAGATGTTTGGCGTGCTTTTCGCCGGCACCGGCCAGCGCCTGCTCGAGCGCGAGGCCGAAATGGGCGATGACCTGGGCCGACAGATCGTCCGGCACCCGGATATTGGTCTTGCGGCCGGGAACCTTCAGCTTCAGCGCGCCATCCCCGGACAGGTCCAGGAGGATCTTCAAGCGGGGGTGCAGGAACAGGTGGTCGCGCACGGCCTTTGGATCAGCCACCACACCGAGGGCATAAGTGCCGTCCTCGCGCGTGCGGGCCGTGAGCTTGGCCCGGGCCGGTCCCCCCGCGTCGGAGGCGTCGGCACCCGCCAGATCCACCTCATCGTCATAGGATGCAAATGCCCCCGACTCGTCGGCGGCGATACAGGCGGAAAGCCCCGGCGCGCTGGAAAACAGATTGACCGGCAAGGCGTGGAGGGCGCGCAGCGCCGCGCGATCATCCAGGGCGGCAGGATCGGGAAAGGCCGCGCGGATCTGTTCCAGATCATCGAACATGACGGGCGCCAGCGCTTTCGCCCGGCGCTGCAGACGGGCCTGCTGCACCCGGCGCTGGCCGGGCGGCAGATCGGCGAAGGCCAGAATGTGGCCCGCCTTCACCTCATGGGCGGATGCGTGCTTGGGATCCACCACGATCTCGAACCGCCGCGACGTCACCTTGCGCGGCGTCCCCTCGGCGCTCCGCCGCAGAAAGACGCGGGTCTCCATGCGAAAGCTGGCCGGCACCTCCGGTCCGAAAACGTAGGTGCTGCGGCCCTCGTCGAAGCGGATCGTGGTGAGTGAAGTGACCGTGCGACGCGGCACCGAACCGATCCGCACAGCCACCCGCGCTTCGGGCGCGCGCGGCTGCGCCTGCGATATGTGGAACATCCCCATGGCACCCGCCCCACCCTCTCCCGCACTGCACCTATTTTGGGTAGATCGCTGTTAAAATTGCAATTGATAATTGCAATTTTCTTCCCCACTCCCGCGGCGTGAGGTGGGACCATGAGAAGGCTGGGCAGGGCGATCGCGACCGCGCCAGACAGGCCGAATGCCGGATGCCGGGGCATGTGGGCGATGACGCTCGTCCTGTGTGCGGGCCTGCTGGCGGTGGACGTGCCGGCCGCAGCCGCGCAAGGGGTCGCAGCCCCCCGCCTCCAGGCTCAGACCGACGACTACCGCCGCACGGTGAGCGAAGGCGCCCTGCTGGGCGTGGCGGCGGGCGCGGCCATCGGCGGCATCATCGGAGCCACGCGCGCGGGCGGCGGCGCGGCGACCGGCGCCTATGACGCCCGCATCGCGGCACGCACCCAGCAATTGGCGGCCATCGGCGCGGCAGATGCCAAGCTGCGGGCAAGCCTTGCCTCCAGCGAGGCGGAGGCCGCACGGCTCGACCGGCAGGTCTCTGCCGCCACCCGCGCCGCCGAGGCGCGGCAAAGGGATCTGGCCGGTATCGACGCCCAGATCCGGCGGCTGGAGGCGTCGAACACGGTGTCCCGCGCCGAGCTGGCGCAGATCGAGCGGGAGCGGGATGCAGCAGCGGCGCAACTGGCCGGGCTCATGGCCCAGGCGCGCCAGCAGGAGGCTGCCTCCCGCGCGCTGCAAGGGGGCGCCGTGGCCTCCGCCACAACCCCGACCCCTGGCGGTCCGGACTTCGCCGCCCTCGACCAGCGTCTTTCGGCGCTGCGCCGGGCGGTCTCGACCGCCGCCCCATAGGAGCGGTCGGAAGGGCCCGCGTGGGGAAACTCAGAGGGATGTCGCAACCGAAAGGAACGCGACATGTCTCACACCTCAAAGACCCCTCTCGCCGCCGCCCCCGCCCGCTCCAACACCGCCCCCTCCAACACCGCCGGGAGGCGGGCCGATGCGTGCCTCTTCCAGGATTGGCAGGGGCGGTGCCAAGGCGTCAGCCGTCCGTCTTCAGAGCGCTACCTCGCCGCCCAATTGGCCCCGCGCCCCCCGGCGTGAGACGCGCCGGCTCAGGCGGGCACCGGCGCTTCGCCACGGGCGTCGATGCCCGTGGCGGGCCAGCGGCGGGCGGCTTCCGCCAGGGCGGCCACCGCCGCTGGCAAGGGATCGCGGCGGGGCACGACGAGGCCAATCTGGTGGCCGGGCCCGTCTTCCTCCAGGGGAATGGCGATGAGCCGCGTGCCTCCAGGGCGTTGGCCGGCCAAGGCGCGAGCGTGGCGCACGGGCAGGAGGGTCGCGAAGAGGCCGGACGCCACATGGGTGTCCAGGACGGTCAGCGCATTGGTCTCCACGCGCGGCGCCGCCGCACCAGGGATGGTTGCGAGGCGGGCATCCACCAGGCGCCGATAGCGCATATCCGACGACAAAAGACACAAGGGCAGGCGCGCCACCTGCGCCCAGCTCACGAAAGCCGGCGGCGCGCTCGCCCGTGCCGCGCTCCAGCCGCTTCGAGCCGGGTTCTCGCGCTCGGCCAGATGGGTCGCCAGCAAGGCCTCGTCCAGAAGCAAGCCGTGGCGTTCCTCATAGAGGGGAATGGCCATGAGCCGTGCCGGCAGCGGCCCTTGCACATAGGCGATGCCCGCATCCACGGAGAATTGCTCCACCGCCGTGAGGATCTGGTCGGCGGGCATGGAGAGGATGGAAAAGCCGAGGCGCGCATGACGCCGGCACAGGGGCAAGGTGAGCTCGCCCACGAAGGGCAGAGCGGTGGGCACCACCGCAAGGCGCAATTGCCCCGACAGGCCCTCGCTGGCGGCGCGGATCTCCTGGCGCATGCTGCGGGCATCGGCGACGAGCCGGCGTGCCCAATGGAGGATGCGCTCCCCTTCCGGCGTGAAGCCCTGGAAGCGGGCGCCGCGCGCCACGATGAGGACGCCGAACTGCTCTTCGAGCGTCTTCACGGCGGACGACAGAGTGGGCTGGGTCACGCCGGCGGCGAGGGCCGCCCGGCCGAAATGGCGCTCGGCGGCCAGGCACAGCAGCATTTCCAGCTTGTCCAGCATGGCCTGTTCCCCCAGCGATACGGGCGCGCCGGAAGGGCGCGCCCGGTCGTGTCTGGTCGGCGCGCGATCAGCCGGCGCGGAACAGGATGGCGGCGCTCTGCAGCGTGATCCACACGCCCCACAGCATGGGAATGCCCACCGCCGCCCAGGCCAAAGCCGCCTTCAGGTCGAGACCGCCGCGACCGATGCCGAACGAACCGGACGGCCCCTTCTGCGCGGCCGCGCTCTTGGCAAGAAGGGCGGCTTCCTCGGCCTCGCTCATGTACCAGCGCTCGGGCAGCGGACGCACCAGGGCGTTGGCGATGAGGCCCAGCACCAGCATGCCGGCCAGGATATACATGGTGAAGTCATAGACCTGCGCCCGCGGGATGCCGGCATTGAGCTGCGCCTCGCGGATATAGTTCACCACCACCGGGCCGATGATGCCGGCGGTCGCCCAGGCGGTCAGCAGCCGGCCATGGATGGCGCCCACGAAATGGGTGCCGAAGATGTCGGCGAGATAGGCCGGCACCGTGGCGAAGCCGCCGCCATACATGGACAGGATCACGCAGAAGATGGCCACGAACGCCACCTGGCTGCCCATGTGCGCCGCCGTGGGGGCGAGCGCATAGAGCGCGATGCCGAGGATGAAGAAGGTATAATAGGTGTTCTTGCGGCCGATGCGGTCCGACAGGGAGGCCCAGAAGAAGCGGCCGCCAATGTTGAACAGCGAGAGCAGGCCCGCAAAGCCCGCCGCGATGGCGGCGATGGCCGCCTTCTGGGAGGCGTCCAGCTGGGTGAAGGTGAGGTCCGGCAGGCCGATGAGGCGGCCGCTGAAGATCTCCTGCAGCATGGGCGAGGCCATGCCGATGACACCGATGCCCGCCGACACGTTGAGGCACAGCACCGCCCAGATCAGCCAGAATTGCGGGGTCTTGTGGGCATCGCGCAGATGCACGTTGCGGTGGGTGATGAGGGCGGACTTGGCCGCAGGCGGGTTCCAGCCTTCCGGACGCCAGCCGGACGGGGGCACGCGATAGCCGAAGGCGCCGGCCATCATGAAGACGAAATAGCCCGCCGCCATCACCAGGAAGGTCTGCCACACGCCCACCGTCTCGGCGGTGCGGAAATGGGTCATCAGCAGGTTGGCCAGTGGCGCGCCGATCATGGCGCCGCCACCAAAGCCCATGATGGCCATGCCGGTGGCCATGCCGCGCCGGTCGGGGAACCACTTGATGAGGGTGGAGACGGGGGAGATATAGCCGAGGCCGAGGCCGATGCCGCCAATGACACCAGCACCCAGCCACATCAGCCACAATTGGTGGATGGCCACGCCCAGCGCCGCCAGTGCGATGCCGCCGCACCAGCACAGGGCCGCCACCACGCCCGCCTTGCGCGGGCCGGCCTTTTCCAGCCAGCCGCCCCAGATGGCGGCGGAGGAGCCCAGCAGCACGAAGAAGAGGGTGTAGATCCAGCCGAGATCCGCCACGCGCCAGTCGCAGGTGCGGGTGAAGAGCGCGCCCACCAGCGTGAGGTCCGGGCAGGCCACCGACTGGGAGACGCCCAGCGAGCGCGTCAGCGGCAGCCAGAAGACGGAAAAGCCGTAGGCCATTCCGATGCACAGATGGATGGCCAAGGCGGCCGGCGGCACCATCCAGCGGTTGAAGCCGGGACGGGCGATGATGCGCTCCCGGTCCAGAAGCCCGGCCTCCTTGGCCGCGCCGTGATAGGTCTCGATACCAGCAGTCATGCGTTTCCCCCGAGATTGCCCTCGATGTGATTGATGGCGTGCGCCGCCGGCCTGAGGCGGTGGGCACGATTGAGGTGTCTTGGATGCCGGCTCCGCGTCCGCGCCGGCCATGACGGCCGGACATGCGGAGAAGCGGGGCGGTTGCGGACGTGTCCTCCGGTTTTTGTGCGTTTTGTCCGGAACACCTTCCGCAAGCGCCGTGCCACACGCGGTACGCGGGGAAAGATCAGCGTTTTCAATCACCCGACGGAAATGGCCGCCCAATGGGGAACAGGCGCACGGGACATTTCGTCCGGCGCGCGGGACAAATTGTCCAAACGGGGGGGAAGCCTCAGTTGGCCTCGGGCAGGAAGATGGAGAAGGTCGTCCCTTCCCCCGGCGTGCTGCGCACGTCGATGGCGCCGCCTTGCTGGGCGATCAGCTTCTGGGTGATGGACAGGCCGAGGCCCGTGCCCTGCTGGCGCTTGGTGGTGAAGAAGGGATCGAAGATGCGCGCCAGCACCTCTTCGCTCATGCCCACCCCCGTATCGTCCACCTCAATGCGGATGCCGGGGCGTCCATCATGCTCGGCATCGCGCGTCCGCAAGGTCAGGCGGCCGCCCTGGGGCATGGCGTGCACCGCGTTGACGATGAGGTTCACCAGCACCTGCTGCAATTCGGTGCGGTTCATGACGATGAGCCGGCTCGCCGCATCCTCCCGCACCAGGGTGATGGCGGAACGGTTGAGAAGGTGCTGGACCAAAGGCAGGCAGTCGGAAATCACCTCGGCGGGGGCATTGGCCTCCACGAAGCCGGCATATTCCTCGGGCCGGGCGAATTGCAGCAGCTTGTTGACGATCTGGGTGATGCGGTCGATCTGCTCGTCGATGAGCCGGAACTCGGTGCGCCCCCGGTCGGGATGATCGGCCAGCACATCGCGCAACACGTCCAGATTGCCCTGGATGACCGCCACGGGATTGTTGATCTCATGGGCGACGCCCGCCGTCACCTCGCCAATGGCCGCGAGCTTCTCCGACATGATGAGCTGGCGCGTGGTGGCCTCGATCTGGCGGTTGGCGATTTCGAGGTCCCGGGTGCGCTCGGCCACCTTCACATTCAGCTCGTCATTCCAGCGCACCAGTTCGCGCTCGCGTTCGGCCAATTGGTCGAGGAGATGATCGAGATGGAGCGCCACGCGACCGATCTCGTCATCAGCATGCTTCAGGCCGGTCCGGGCTTCCCGCTCGCCCGTCTCCACGGCGGCGATGGTGGCGTTCATGCGCTCCAGCGGCCGGAAAATGCCCCGCGCCCAGCGCAGGAAAAGCGGCACGCTGGCCGCCGCCACCACCAGGAAGGCGAGCACCACGGAGAGGACGGTGGAGAGCTTGGCCTCGAAGAAGGGCCGCTCCAGGAAGCCCACATAGAGCATGCCCACGCGCGTCCCGTAGCTGTCGGTGATGGGCTCGTAGGCGGACATGTACCAGTCGTTCACCACGAAGGCGCTGCCGAGCCAGATATGGCCCTCCTCCAGCACCTGCGTGCGCACCGCGTTGGAAACCCGCGTGCCCAGCGCCCGCTTGCCCTCGAACAGGCGCACATTGGTGGAGATGCGCACGTCGCCCAGGAACAGCGTCGCCGTGCCCTGGCTGCCCTCCGGCAGGCTGGCGGCGCGGTAGACGAGGTCGTTGATGGTGTCGATGAAGACGAGGTTCTGGTTGAGCAGGATGCCACCCACCAGCGCCCCCACCCGCCCATCCTCGAACCGCACGGCTGCGGCGGAATGGACCACCATGCCGGAGGTCTCCGCCGCCCGGTCCGTGGGACGGGCATTGGGGGTGGGCACCAGCTCGATGCGCGCCCGTTCTTCCAGGTGCGGGGAGAGCGCGGCCAAATCCTGCGCCGTGAAGATATCGATTGCGGTGCGCAATTCACCCCGCAACGCCGCCTCGATCACCGGCCAGTCGGCCCGAAGCGGCGCGCCGGTGGCCGGCGGGGCGGCGGCGGAGACCTGACCGCCGGGATCGATCACATAGAGAAAATCCAGCCCCAGCGCCCGCCGCCGGGTTTCCAGCAATTCCGACAGATCGCTGTCCTGCCGCCCCGCCGCCACGTCGCGGAACAAGGCGGAGAGGCCGAGCGCCTGCACATGGTCGCCGGTGATCTCCAGCAGGCGGGCCAGATATTGGTGGGCAATGGTGAGGTCGCCATGGACCTTGGAGGCCAAAAGCGCGTCGAACTTTGCGTTCCAGCGCGCCATGGTGGCGCCCAGCAGCAGCGGCACCACCACCAAAGTGGGCAGAAGCGCGATGGCCAGGAGGCGGAAGCGGACGGAGCGCCCGCGCGGGCGCGCGCCTGCCCCTTCAGGGCTCACGGACATTCCAGCGCGCGCATTTGCGGTCGATGGTCTTGCGGGAGATGCCGAGGCGGCGGGCGGCCTCGGTGCGGTCGAAGCCGCAGGCCTCCAGCACGGAGAGGATGTGCCGCTGCTCCACCTCGTCGAGGCTGTTTCCCAGCGCTTCGCGGCGCAAAGGCGCGCGGCCGGGGAAATCGTCCGGCAGGCGACCGAGGATCAAGGTGCGCTCGATGACATTGCGCAATTCCCGCACATTGCCCGGCCAGTCATAGCGGGCGAGCGCGGCGGAGGCGGCGGCATCGAGGGGCACCGGCGGCACGCCCAATTGGCGGGACAAGGTGCGCATGAACATGGCGGCCAGTTCCGCCACGTCCTCACCGCGGGCGCGCAGCGGTGGCAGATCGATCTTCATCACATTGATGCGGTAGAAGAGGTCGGCCCGGAAGCGACCTTCGCGCACCTCCCGCTCCAGGTCGCGATTGGTGGCGAAGACAAAGCGCAGGTCGACCGGCACCTCGCGCTCGGCCCCCACCGGCCGCACGCGGCGATCCTCCAGCACCCGCAGGAGCTTGCTCTGGGTGGCGGGGGGCAGTTCGCCGATCTCGTCCAGGAACAGCGTGCCGCCATTGGCATGGAGGAAGAGCCCGTCGCGGCCCGCCAGCGCGCCGGTGAAGGCCCCCTTCAGATGGCCGAACAATTCGCTCTCGATCATATCGGCGGGGATGGCGGCGCAATTGACCGGCACGAACGGCTTCTCGGCCCGCTCCGACAAGGCATGAAGCGAACGGGCCGCCACTTCCTTGCCGGTGCCCGATTCCCCGGTGATGAGCACGGTGGTGGGCATGCGGGCGACGCGGGAGAGGGTCTCGCGCACCTGGGCAATGAGGTGGGATTCGCCAATCAGCCGGTCGCGCAACACGCCGTGATTGGCGCTGAAGCGCAATTCGTGTTGGAGCATGAAATTCTCATGCTGCAGCCGGATACGATCCAGGCACCGCGCCACCGCATTGAGGATCTGGTTGGAGCGGAAGGGTTTGAGCACGAAGTCCACCGCCCCGGCGCGCAGCGCCCGGATGGCGGTTTCCAAGTCCGCATAGGCGGTAATCAGGATGGCATCGGCGAACAGGCCCACGGAGCGCTGCTCCGCCAGCCACTCCACCCCGCTCTTGCCGGGCATCACATTGTCGACGATCACCACGTCGAAATGCTGGGCATCGAGCTTGGCGGAGGCTTGCTGCGTGTCGGCGGCCTCTTCCACCAGCTTGCAGCGGGGGGCGAGCGTGCGCACCAGGAAGTTCCGGATGCCGGGCTCATCATCCACCACGAGGATGGAGGCCTGGGCCAGCCAGGGGCCGAACTCTGGATGGCTCGATGCGTCCCGCAGCCGACGCGCCGCCGCTTCCGACTGCACCGATGTTCCTCCCCGTCCTGTATTTGTTGAAGCGAGTATGACGGCCGCCAACCGGCCTGTCGATGGCGGACGCGGATGGGAGCAGAGGCCCTCCGCCCAACAAGCGCCACGCCCTCGCCGTCTTGGCTTGCCGTGCACAGGCACCTGCGGAATCATCCCCCTGCGGAGGGGATGCATGCACAGAGGCGGGACGACCAGCGGCGGGGCGAACCCAGAGGCGGGCGGGGATGACCTGCTGCACGCGCTCTGCGACACGGCGCGCCTGACGCTGCGGGCTGAGATGGCGGGGTTCGTCAGCGCCGGCACGACCATGCTCGCGGGCGGCGGCGGGGATGCTCTTGCACGTCTGGCGCCCCTTCTCGCCCGGCTCGACGGCGCGGACGGGCCGCTCGTGCTGGACGCCCATCCTCATGCATCCGGCCTGTTCGCGGGCTTCGCGCTTGCGGGCAAGGCTGGCGCACCCGTCGGCCGCTTCTTCATCACCCGCCCGAGCGGCGATGCCCTCTCGGCCACGGATCGCGCCCTGTTCGAGGGCTTTGCCCGCATGGCGCAGGCGCAGGCGCGGCAGGCCGAGGCGCTCGCCTCGGCCACACAGCAGGCCGCCCTCTATCGGCTGCTCGCCGACACCACCACCGACACCATCGTGCGCGGCACGCTGGACGGTGTGCGCACCTATATCTCGCCCTCCGTCCGCACGCTTCTGGGCTACGAGCCGGAGGAGATGATCGGCCGCCGGGCGGCGGAGATCGTGCATCCCGACGATGCCGCGCAGTTCGGCCTGCTGATGGCCGACATGCGGGCCGGCCGCATCGGCGTGGCGGTGAGCGAGACCCGCCAGCGCCACCGGGACGGCTCTTGGGTGTGGCTGGAAGCCTTCGTCAAGCTCACCTATGACGCGACCGGCAAGGCGGACGGCTATGTGGCCTCGGTGCGCAACATCTCCCGCCGCAAGGAAGCGGAGCTACAGCTCCAGCATCTCGCCTCCCACGACAGCCTGACCGGCCTTGCCAACCGCGCTTTTCTGAAGTCGCGCCTTGACGCCTGTCTGGCCGGTGCCAGGGACGGCGACGCAGGTTTAGCGCTGCTGTGCCTGGATCTCGACAACTTCAAGCAGGTGAACGACGCTGGCGGCCATGCGGCGGGCGATGCTCTGCTATGCGCCATGGCAGAGCGTTGCCGCTCCGAGCTGGGTCCAGGCGACCTCATGGCCCGTCTCGGCGGGGACGAATTTGCCATCCTGCATCCCGCGCCGCCGGGCGATGCGGGGCTCTTCCCCGCCGCCTCCGCGCGGCGCCTCGGAGAGCGCCTGATTGCAATCGTATCAAGGCCTTTCGACCTGCCCGGCGGACCCGTGCAGGTTGGCGTGTCGGTAGGCATCGCCCTGCCTCCCGCCGCCACGCCGGACGACCTCCTGCGGCGGGCTGACGCAGCGCTTTATGCTGCAAAGCGGCAAGGACGGGGCCTCCTGGTGATGGAGGGACCCGGGAATGCTGCGACCGTTTGACCTTGCGATTTTGATGCAGCGCAACAAAAATAGGGGAAATCGGGCCTCTGATGGGTCCATTGGCTAAGCGCCCTCCCGCACTGCGGCAGGCGCGCCGGCAAGGTTTGCCGGCAAGGAGAGTGTCATGTCCCCGCTTGTTCTTTCCATCGTTGGGTTCACCGCAGCCTTCACCGCTGGCATTGCCGCGTTCGAGCAGATCGCTGTCGCGCTGCTCACCCCGTCGGCGTCCTGGCTGCCGCGGTCCCGCACCGTCCAGGCCCGCCGCCCGCAGGCATGAAGCCGGCCCACGGCTTCACCGCCCTGCCGCTCGATGAGGTCTATACGCTCATCGAGCCCGGCCCGGTGGTGCTGCTGGCGACCCGCGGCCGCGCGGGTGACAATGTCATGGCCATGTCCTGGCACATGATGGTGGAGTTCACGCCGCCCCGCATCGCCTGCGTGGTGTCGGGGGGCGACTTCAGCTTCACGGCCCTGCGCGCCAACCGCGCTTGCGTCATCGGCATTCCCCCGCTGGCCATGGCCGCGCAAGTGGTGAAGATCGGCAATTGCTCCGGGCGGAACGTGGACAAGTTCGCCACTTTCGACATTCCCGCTTATCCGGCGCCCCAGGTGAAGGCCCCGCTCATCGGCGGCTGCTTCGCCAACCTGGAATGCCGCGTCATCGACACACGCCTGGTCAACCGCTTCAACCTGTTCGTGCTGGAAGTGGTCGCGGCCTGGCAGGATCCGGTCATCACCGACCGGCGGACCATCCACCACAAGGGCTATGGTCATTTCGCGGTGGACGGGACCGACATCACCCTCCCGTCCCGCATGCCGTGAGGGCTGAAGCCCTCCCTCTCCCGGCTGGACGCATGGCCGCGTGCCCGCCGGTTCCCGCGTCGCTGGGACATGTCGCGCAGGGGCGGCGTAAAGGCCGCTGGCTCACGACCGCAAGCTGTGCCATGCCGGAGGCCTAAGATCTCGGGAGGCAGGCCATGAGCGGACCAACACGCGGCGCAACGCCGGACATCCTGCAGATCCGCATCGGCCAGACCGCCCAGCTCTTCAACATGCTGGACCCTTGCCCCTTCGGCGAGCGGGACCTGGACCCGGCAGCGGAAGCCTATCTGGTGGAATGGGTGGAGGAACTGCCCAAGGCCAGCCCCTTGCGCCTCATGGTGCGCATGCCCGCCGAGGAGGCGGACAGCCCGGAGGCCGGTGGCATTCCCGACGCCATCCGCAACTATTTCGCCGGCCGCGCCGCCGAAATGACCCGGGAATTGCGGGAATTGTTTCGGGTGGGCCGCATCTCGCTGGTCATCGGCCTGTGTGTGCTGGGCCTGTGCCTCCTACTGGCTCAGGCCATTTCCGGCCGGTTCGGCGAGGCACGCTTCGTCAGCTTCGCCGAGGAAAGCCTTGTCATCGTCGGATGGGTCGCCAATTGGCGGCCCATCGAGATCTTCCTTTATGACTGGTGGCCGCTGGTGCGCCAGCGCCGCATCTTCACCCGCCTGTCCCTGGCGGAGGTGGAGGTGCGGGCGGAGGCGGATGACTGAACCGCGCCTCCTATTTCTCCTGCGCCGTCAGGATCGGCTCCAGCGCCTTCACCGCCTGGCGCCGCGCCATGGGGCCGAGCGGCTCGGGCGGAATGTAGTCGAGGGTGATGAAGCGGGCGAAGGCGAACTGCCGGCCGCCTTTCTCCGCCCAGCCGATGAACCAGCCGAAGGGGCGCTGCCGGTCTGGCGAGCCGTCGCCCAATTGCTGGAAGCCGGTGCCCGTCTTGCCATAGAGATCCCATCCCGCCGGGCTCTCAGGCACCTTCAGGATGGTGATGGTCTTGTCCACCGCCTCGGGCGAGACCGGCAATTCCCCCTTCAGCAGGCGGCGCAGGAAATCCACCTGCTCGCGCGGGGAGATGCGCAGCGAGGAGGAGAGCCAGGCGCGGGTGAGGCCATTGTCCTTGCCGGGATCGCCGGAGAGGTTCTGGTTGCCATAGTCGAAGCCGCGCACATAGGCGCGGAAGCGGTCCATGCCCAGTTCCTGCGTCAGGAGCTGGGAATACCAGACCACCGAATATTGCATCCAGCTCTTGGGGGTCTGCGGCCCCTTCCACTGCTCCATCCAGTCGGGCATCCCCGCCTTGGAGGTCCAGACGGGCGCGTCCGGGCTTTTCAGGATGCCGGAATCAAAGCCCATCAGGGCCAGCGGCACCTTGAAGGTGGAGGCCGGGGACTGGCGCGTGGCGCACAGCCCCTGCTTGGCCGCCACATGGCCGGTCTTCACCTCCGCCACCAGGAAGCATTCCTCCACCGCGCGGGCGGGACCGGCGGCGAAGAGGACCGCCGCCAGGGCCGACACGGCCAACAGGGCCTGACGGCCCAACCGGGCGAGATCCTGTCGGGGCGTCACGGGACGCAAAGCCACATTCATGCCTCAGGCCTTCGGCGCCTTGGGGGCATAGGTATGCTCGGGCCCCGGGAAGGTGCGGGCCCGCACCTCGTCCGCATAGCGGCCCACCGCCTCTTCGATGGCGGGACCGAGATCGGCATACTTCTTCACGAACTTCGGCACCCGCTGGCCGAGGCCCAGCATGTCCTCCAGCACCAGGATCTGCCCGTCGCAGGCGGGGCTGCCGCCAATGCCGATGGTGGGCGGGGCCACCTCTTGGGTGATCCGGCGGGCCACCGGCTCTGCCACGGCCTCCACCACGATGGAGAAGGCGCCGGCCTCCGCCACTGCGCGGGCATCGTCCAGGATGACAGAAGCCTCGCTGTCGTCACGGCCGCGCGCCTTGAAGGAGCCGAGCGTGTTGATGGCCTGGGGGGTGAGGCCCACATGGCCCATCACCGGCACGCCGCGATCCACCAGGAAGCGCACCGTGTCGGCCATGCGGCGGCCGCCTTCCAGCTTGACGGCGCCGGCGCCGGTCTCCTTCAGCACGCGGGCGGCGGTGTGGAAGGCTTCCACGGGGCTGGCCTCATAGCTGCCGAAGGGCAGGTCCACCACGATGAGGGCATGCTTGGTGCCGCGCACCACGGCGCGGCCGTGCACGATCATCATTTCCACCGTCACCGGCACCGTGGTTTCCAGGCCGTGCATCACCATGCCGAGGCTGTCGCCCACCAGGATCACGTCCACATGCCGGTCCAGGAGCTGAGCGGTGTGGGCATGGTAGGAGGTCAGCGAGACGATGGGGGTGCCGCCCTTGCGCCCGCGGATCTCGGGCGCCGTGATCCGGCGCACGTCGGACTGGATGGACATGATGCGTTCCTCAATGTTCTGTTTTGGTTGGTTAAGACTGGGCCGGGCGCTTTCGCCCCGCCGCTCCGGCTCAGCCGATGACCGGCACGCCGATGATGTGGGGGTGGAACCAGAAGGCCAGCACCCCGTAAAGAACGAGCCCGCCCACCACGGCGATCACATCGCCGCCATAGCCGGCCGGGGCCGGCGGCACCGGCGCGCCGCGTCTTTTGGCCATGATGCGGGCAAAGACCGCCCACACCAGGACGGAGCCGAACAGCACCATGGAGGCGGCATCGCCATTGGCGAGCAGATGGCCGAGCGCCCACAGCTTCACCGCCGCCAGCAAGGGATGCTTGAGGACGGTGCGGATGTGGCTCGGCACATAGGCCGCCACGGCGGCGATGGTGACGAACACCATGAGCAGCAGCACCAGATGGCGCAGCGCCATGGGCGGGTCCCAGATGAGCGCCGGGCCAGCGGCGCGCCAAAGGGCGAAGCCATAGGCCGTCAGGCCCACCCCGGCGACCGAGAGCAGCGAAAAGAAACCCTTATATTGCCCCTCGCCCAGCGCGGCGATGAGCCTCGCCCGCACCCCGCGCAGGCTGGCGATGAGATGCACGCCCAGAAACACCACAAGGCCGACCAGCATCACCACCATGATCGTCTGCGCCTCTCCATGGACACCCGCGTCCGCTGCGGCCCCGTTTTACAGGTCCGCGCCCCGGGCGGCGCGACTTTAGAGCATGTCGAGGCTCCGAGTCGACCGACAATTGCGCCGCATCAAAACCATAACACAATGATATATCTGCGTTATTTTTTACTGCTGAGCCGCACCTCCCATCAGGGGAGACTGCGGAGGCACCGAGGCGCCCTGCGTTGGCGCCGGGTGGCGGGCCTCCCCTGCGCAGCTTCGGCCTGCCTCCCCTGCGTGCTGCGCATGCCGAAGAGGGGCACCGGGTCTTCTATTCGTCGTGTCCCCATGGTATGGGCCACCGCCAACTCGAAACGCCGGTCGCACATGCTCCGGCGTGGATTCGATCACTGCCGGCGGACACCTCTACGCCAGTCCGCAAGGCCATAAGGGAGTTGGCGATGTCGACCCTCAATCCGTCCGGCGCGATCCCCCCTTTCTCCGGTTCGCCCTTCCGTGAGGCCTTAACCTTCGACGACGTGCTGCTCCAGCCCGGCCCGTCCGAGGTGATGCCCGGCCAGGTGTCGCTGGTCAGCCGCCTGACGAAGACCATCAGCCTCAATTTGCCCATCCTGTCCGCCGCCATGGACACAGTGACGGAATCCCGCCTCGCCATCGCCATGGCCCAGGCGGGCGGCATCGGCGTCATCCACCGCAACCTGACGCCCGAGATCCAGGCCGAGCATGTGCGGCAGGTGAAGAAGTTCGAATCGGGCATGGTGGTGAACCCGGTCACCATCCATCCGGACGAGACTCTGGCCGACGCCCTCGCGCTCATGAAGCGCTTCGGCATTTCCGGCATCCCGGTGGTGGAGCGCGGGCCCAATGGCCGCGCCGGCAAGCTGGTGGGCATCCTCACCAACCGCGACGTGCGCTTCGCCAACGATCCCAACCAGCCGGTCTCGGACCTGATGACCAAGGACCGGCTCATCACCGTCAATGAGAGCGTCAAGCAGGACGAGGCCAAGCGCCTCCTCCACCAGCACCGCATTGAGAAGCTCTTGGTGGTGGACGCCGACTATCGCTGCGTCGGCCTCGTCACCGTGAAGGACATCGAGAAGGCGGTGGCCAATCCCGATGCCGCCAAGGACGAGCAGGGCCGCCTGCGTGTCGCCGCCGCCACCACAGTGGGCGATGACGGCTATGAGCGCACCGAGCGCCTCATCGATGCGGGCGTGGATCTCGTGGTGGTGGATACCGCCCACGGCCACTCCAAGAAGGTGCTGGACCAGGTGGAGCGCATCAAGCGCCTGTCCAACGCCACCCAGATCCTGGCCGGCAACATCGCCACCGCCGAGGGCGCCAAGGCGCTGATCGGGGCTGGCGCGGACGCCATCAAGGTGGGCATCGGGCCGGGCTCCATCTGCACCACCCGCATCGTGGCCGGCGTCGGCGTGCCCCAGTTGACCGCCGTCATGGACGCGGTGGAGGCCTGCGCCGCCACCGACACCCCGGTGATCGCGGACGGCGGCATCAAATTCTCCGGCGACCTGGCCAAGGCGCTGGCGGCGGGCGCGTCCTGCGCCATGGTGGGCTCGCTGCTCGCCGGCACCGACGAGAGCCCAGGCGAGGTGTTCCTCTATCAGGGCCGCTCCTACAAGGCCTATCGCGGCATGGGCTCGGTGGGCGCCATGTCCCGCGGCTCCGCGGACCGCTACTTCCAGGCGGAAGTGCGCGATGCGCTGAAGCTGGTGCCGGAAGGCGTCGAGGGCCAGGTGGCCTATAAGGGCCCGGTCTCGGCCGTGCTGCACCAGCTCGCCGGCGGCCTGCGCGCCGCCATGGGCTATGTGGGCGGCAAGGACCTCACCGAGTTCCGCGAGAAAGCGCGCTTCGTGCGCATCTCCTCCGCTGGCCTGCGCGAGAGCCATGTGCACGACGTGACCATCACCCGCGAGAGCCCGAACTATCCCTCCGCCGTCTGAGGGCAGCTATCCGATTGAAATTGAGAGGCCCGCGCCCCGGCGCGGGCCTTTCTTCATGGTCGCGGCACCCGCACAGGGGCAAGGGCATGCCGCTAGGTAAGCCTATTTGACGTTAAAAATCAGGCGGATATGGCGCGACGCCACTTCCTTCCGACGCCGGAAACAGCCAAGCTTCCCGCAAGGTCGCCACGCCCGGCGCAAGATGGCCCGCCGGGCGCCATCGGGCGGTCCGATCAGGGAAGGAAGCCTCATGTCGTCTCATCGCCTCGCCCGCCCCTCGCGCCGGCTGGTGGCTGGCCTCGGCCTCGCGCTGCTGGCTGCGCCCCTGGGCATGGCGCCCGCCGCCGCGCAGATGGCCGAGTTGAAGATCATGGCCCCCGCCTCCCCCGGCGGCGGATGGGACCAGACCGCGCGCTCCATGCAGCAGGTGCTGGTGTCCTCCGGCATCGTGCGTTCCGTGCAGGTGACCAATGTCACCGGCGCCGGCGGCACCATCGGGCTGGCCCAGTTCATCACCGGGGCCAAGGGCGATCCGAACCAGCTCATGGTCATGGGCTTCGTGATGGTGGGCGCCATCCTCACCAACAAGGCGCCGGTGAACCTCGACCAGGTCACCCCCATCGCCCGCCTGACGGAAGAGACCGAGGCCATTGCGGTGCCGGCCGCTTCTCCCATCAAGACCATCCAGGAACTGGCGGCCGCCATCAAGGACAACCCGGCCAAGGTCACCTGGGCCGGCGGCTCGGCGGGCGGCGTCGACCATATCGCGGCTGCCCTCTTCGCTCAGGCGGCAGGGGCCGACCCGGCCAAGATCAACTACATCCCCTTCTCCGGCGGCGGCGAGGCTTTGGCCGCGGTGCTCGGCGGCAAGGTGACGGCTGGCATTTCCGGCTATGGCGAGTTCGAGAGCCAGGTGAAGGCGGGCAAGCTGCGCGTGCTCGCCGTGACCGCCGCCGAGCGCCTGCCAGGCGTGGACGCGCCGACCCTCACCGAAGCGGGAATCGCGCTGAAGATCACCAATTGGCGCGGCGTCGTCGCCCCTCCCGGCATCACGAAGGAGCAGCGCGACACCCTGGTGGCCACGGTGGAGAAGATGGCCAAGTCCCCCGCCTGGATCGAAGTCCTGAAGCAGAAGGGCTGGGACGACGCCCTGGTGACGGGCGATGCCTTCGCCGCGCTCCTGAAGCAGGAGACGGCGCGCACCGCCGATGTGCTCAAGACGGTGGGGCTGGTGAAGCCCTGAGCCGTCCGGGGGCGCCGCGCGGCGCCCCTTTTCGTGTGACGCGGATGAAGCCGGCAGGGGGAGCCGCATGAACAGCAAGGTGAAGGGGCCGGACAAGGCCGGCATCGTGATTGCCGCCGCGCTGGCCGGCATTGCGGGCGTGATCTGGTGGGATGCCACCAAATTGAGCGCGCTGTCCCCCTATGGCCTGGGGCCGGATGCCGCGCCCAAGGTGGTGGCGGCGGGGCTCGCGCTCCTGGCGGTGGCCAATTTCATCAATGCCTGGCGGGGCACCATGCCCCACCGGGAGCCCGGCGACCTCGGCGCCATCCTGTGGATCGTCGGCGGGCTCGCCGCGCTTATCGCCCTCGTCGCCTTCGGAGGCGGCTTCATCATTGCCACAGCGGTGCTGTTCGCCGCCACCGCCCGTGCCTTCGGCCGGCGCGCGCTGGCGGCTGATTTCGGCATCGGGCTGGCGTTGGGCGTGGTCGCCTACCTGCTCTTTGCCAAGCTCTTGTCCCTGACCTTGCCCACCGGGCCGCTCGAACGGCTGATCTGAGGCCCGCCATGGATACCTTCGCGCAGCTTCTCAGCGGCCTCAGCTTCGCCATCGCGCCCACCAACCTGCTGTTCGCGCTCATCGGCGTGCTGCTCGGCACCGCGGTGGGCGTGCTGCCGGGCATCGGGCCGGCGCTCACCGTCGCCCTGCTCTTGCCGGTGACCTACAAGCTCGACCCCACCGGGTCCCTCATCATGTTCGCCGGCATCTATTATGGCGGCATGTATGGCGGCTCCACCACCGCCATCCTCATCAACACCCCCGGCGAGAGCGCCTCCATGGCGACCGCCCTGGAGGGCAACAAGATGGCCAAGGCCGGCCGGGGCGGGCCGGCGCTGGCCACTTCCGCCATCGGCTCGTTCGTGGCCGGCACCATCGCCACGCTGGGCCTGACGTTTCTTGCGCCCACTTTGGTGGAGATCGCGGTCAAGTTCGGGCCGGAGGATTATTTCGCGCTCATGTGCGTGGCCTTCGTCACGGTGTCCGCCACCTTCGGCGATTCCCCCGTGCGCGGGCTGACCAGCCTGTTCATCGGGCTGGCGCTCGGCCTTGTGGGCATCGACAAGCTCACCGGGCAGGCGCGGCTCGGCTTCGGCGTGCCCGAACTGCTGGACGGGGTGGAGATCACCACCCTGGCGGTGGGCCTGTTCGCCGTGGGCGAGGCGCTGTTCGTCGCCTCCCGCCGCCAGCACGCCCCCGAGGAAGTGCTGGCGGTGAAGGGCTCGCTCTGGATGAGCCTCGACGACTGGCGCCGGTCGTGGAAGCCGTGGATCCGCGGCACCTTCCTGGGCTTTCCCATCGGCGCCCTGCCGGCGGGCGGCGCCGAGATCCCCACCTTCCTGTCCTATGCCATCGAGCGGCGCCTCACCAAGCACCCGGAAGAGTTCGGCAAGGGCGCCATCGAGGGCGTGGCCGGGCCGGAAGCCGCAAACAATGCCTCCGCCGCGGGCACCTTGGTGCCACTGCTGACGCTCGGCCTGCCCACCTCCGCCACCGCCGCCATGATGCTGGCCGGCTTCCAGCAATATGGCCTCAATCCCGGCCCGCTGCTGTTCGCCGATCATCCCCAACTGGTGTGGGGCCTCATCGCCTCGCTCTATATCGCCAATGTGATGCTGCTGGTGCTCAACCTGCCGCTGGTGGGGCTGTGGGTGCGCCTGCTCTCCATTCCCCAGCCCTGGCTTTATGCGGGCATCCTGGTGTTCGCCACCATGGGCACCATCGCCGCCAAGCCCTCAGTGGTGGAACTGAGCATGCTCACCGCCTTCGGCATCCTGGGCTACCTCATGCGCCGGTTCGATTATCCCATCGCCCCGGTGGTGGTGGGGCTGATTCTGGGTCCCGTAGCGGAAGCTCAGCTGCGCCGGGCGCTCTCCATCAGCCTTGGAGATCCCATGGTGCTGGTGGAAAGCCCCATCTCGGCCACCTTGCTGGCCATCGCCGCACTGGCCCTTGTGGCGCCTTTCTTTCTCAAGGGTCTCGACCGCTTCAAGGCACAGGAGGATTGACCGGCGCGCGCCATCTGGCCAGTTTGTGAAGTGGTTTGGGTAGCCGGTTTTCCATCTGCGGCGTTATCATCCCCGTCCCATCCCGCATGGAGCCGGAAGATCAAGAATGGGCCGCCGGCCGATCCCTGCCCAGCCCAAGCTGGACCCAGATAGCCGCCTCGCCGGTCTTGGAACCGAGCAGCAATTGCGCATCCTCATCGAGGGGGTGAGGGATTGCGCCCTGTTCATGCTCGACGTGAACGGACGGGTCTGCACCTGGAATCCAGGGGCCGAGCGCATCAAGGGCTACAGCACCGCCGAGATCATCGGCGCCCCCTACGCCCAATTCTTCACCCCGGAGGACGTGGCGGCGGGCGAACCCGCACGCGCGCTCGCCACAGCGGCCCTCACGGGCAAGTATGAGAAGGAGGGGTGGCGCGTCCGCAAGAATGGCGAGCGCTTCTTCGCCTCCGTGCTGCTGGACGCCGTGCACGACACGGACGGCGTCCTCATCGGCTATGCCAAGGTCACACGCGACATCACCGAGCGCCGCAACGCCCAGCTGGCGCTGGAAGAGACCCGCGAAGCCCTCTTCCAGGCCCAGAAGATGGAGGCGGTGGGCCAATTGACGGGCGGCATCGCCCATGACTTCAACAATGTGCTGGCCGGCATCATGGGCTCGCTGGAGCTCCTGCGGGCCCGCATCGCTGCTGGGCGCATCGCCGAGGCGGACCGCTATGTGGAGCTGGCGCTAACGGCCGCCGAGCGGGCCGGCCGCCTCACCCAGCGCCTGCTCGCCTTCGGCCGCCGCCAGCCGCTGAAGATGCAGGCGGTGGACGTGAATGACACGCTCGTCTCCATGCAGGACATGCTCGCCCGCACGCTGGGCGAAGGGATCGCGGTGACGCTTCATCTGTCGGCGGGCCTGCCACCCGCCTGGACCGATCCAAACCAGCTGGAGAATGCCGTCCTCAATCTCGCGCTCAATTCCCGTGATGCCATGCCGGCGGGCGGGCGCCTGTCCATCGCCACCGCGCTTGAGACCGATCGCGATGGCAAGCCCGACATCATCGCCCTGACCATCACCGACAGCGGCGAGGGCATGAGCCCCGAGGTGCTGGCGCGGGCCTTCGAGCCCTTCTTCACCACCAAGCCGTTCGGCCAGGGCACCGGGCTCGGACTCTCCATGATCCATGGTTTCGCCAAGCAGAGCGGCGGCAATTTGACCCTCACCTCCAGCCCCGGCGCGGGCACGCAGGCCATTCTGCATCTGTGCGTGGCGGAAGGCGGTGCGACGCGGCCGGCACCGGCCGGCGCAAATGTCCGTCGCGGCCATGGGGAGCGCCTGCTGCTGGTGGAGGACGAGCCGCAAGTGCGCCAGCTGGTGGCGGAAATCCTGACCTCGCTCGGCTATGAGCCGATTACCGCCGAGGACGGGCGCGAGGCCCTCGCCCATCTGGGGGGCGGGCTGCAGGTGCGCGCCATGGTGACGGATATCGGCCTTCCCGGCGGCATGGACGGGCGCCAACTCGCCGATTTTGTACGCCAGATGCGGCCGGGCCTGCCGGTTCTGTTCATCACCGGCTATGCGGCCGATGCCGCCCAGCGGCCGGACTTCATCGCCGAGGGCATGGACCTGCTGGTGAAGCCCTTCACCACCGACACCCTGGCGGCGCGGCTGCAAGCCCTGCTGGTCGGGGCAGACGGCGGGCGGTGAGCGCCGCCCGCTCGCCCCTCATTCCGCTGCGGCGCGGCGGGTGGGGTCGTAATTGAGGATGGGGGCCAGCCAGCGCTCGCCCTGCTCCACGCTCCAGCCCTTGCGCGCGGCATAGTCGGCCACCTGGTCGGCCTCGATGCGCCCGACGCCGAAATAGGCGCTCTCGGGATGGGAGAAATAGAGCCCCGACACCGCCGCGCCCGGCCACATGGCATAGCTCTCGGTCAGTTCCAGGCCGATCTTGTTCGTCGCGTCCAGCAAGGTGAAGAGGGTGCCCTTCTCCGTATGGTCGGGCTGGGCGGGATAGCCGGGCGCGGGGCGGATGCCGCGATAGCGCTCGGCGATCAGCTCCTCGTTGCCGAGCCCCTCGTCGGGAGCATAGGCCCACAGCTCCTTGCGCACGATCTGGTGCATGCGCTCGGCGAAGGCCTCGGCGAGGCGGTCGGACAGGGCTTTGAGCAGGATTGCGGAATAATCGTCATTGGCCGCCTTGAAGGCCTCCGTGCGGGCCTGCTCGCCAATGCCGGCGGTGACCGCGAAGCCGCCCACATAATCGGGCACGCCGCTGGCCACCGGGGCCACAAAGTCAGAGAGCGCCAGATTGTGCCGTCCTTCCCGCCGCGCCAGTTGCTGGCGCAGGGTGTGAAGGGTGGCGAGCGGGGTTTTGCGCGTATCGTCCCGGAACAGGATGATGTCGTCGCCTTCCGCATTGGCGGGCCAGAAGCCCACCACCGCGCGGGCGGTGACCCACTTCTCCTCCACCATGCGCGTCAGCATGGCCTGGGCATCGGCGAACAGTGCGCGGGCGGTGTGTCCCACCGTGGCGTCGTCCAGGATCTGCGGGTAGCGCCCGGTCAGTTCCCAGGAGGCGAAGAACGGCGACCAGTCGATATAGGGGACGAGATCGGCGAGGTCGTAATCCTCAAACACGCGAGTGCCGAGGAAGGTGGGCTTGGGCGGTTGATAGCCGACAAAGTCCAGCTTCAGCGCGTTGTCACGCGCCCTCGCCAGCGGCACGCGCTGCTTGGCGGCATCGGCGCGGGCATGGGCGTCGGCCAGCTTCACATATTCCGCCTTCAGCTCGGCCTTGTAGGTCTCGCGGGTGGCGGGGTTGAGCAGGTTGGAGACCACGCCCACCGCGCGGGAGGCGTCGGTCACATAGACCGCCTGGCCGCGCTCATAGCGGGGGGCGATCTTCACCGCCGTGTGGACGCGCGACGTCGTCGCCCCGCCAATGAGAAGCGGCACGTCGAAGCCCTCGCGCTCCATCTCGGAGGCGACGCCGACCATTTCGTCCAGCGAGGGCGTGATGAGGCCGGAGAGACCGATCACGTCCACCTTTTCCTTGCGCGCCACATCCAGGATCTTGGCGGTGGGCACCATGACGCCGAGGTCGATGACCTCGTAATTGTTGCACTGCAACACGACGCCCACGATGTTCTTGCCGATGTCGTGCACGTCGCCCTTGACGGTGGCCATGAGGATGCGCCCGGCGGCCGAGCGCTCGGCGCCGCCATTGGCGGCCTTCTCCGCCTCCATGAAGGGCATGAGATAGGCCACCGCCTGCTTCATGACGCGGGCGGACTTCACCACCTGGGGCAGGAACATCTTGCCGGCGCCGAACAGGTCGCCGACCACGTTCATGCCGGCCATCAGCGGCCCCTCGATGACGTGCAGCGGACGCTCGGCGGCGGCGCGGGCCTCCTCCGTGTCCATTTCCACGAATTCGGTGATGCCGTTGACGAGGGCGTGCTCCAGGCGCTTTTCCACCGGCCAGGTGCGCCAGGTGAGGTCAGCTTCCCGCTTCTCCTTGCCGGCGCCGCCCTTGAACGTCTCGGCCAGGGCCAGGAGGCGCTCGGTGGCGTCGGGGTCGCGGTTCAGCACCACGTCCTCGCACGCCTCACGGAGCGCGGCGGGGATCTCGTTATAGACGGCCAGTTGGCCGGCATTGACGATGCCCATGTCCATGCCCGCCTGGATGGCGTGGTAGAGGAACACGGCGTGCATGGCCTCACGCACGGGCTCGTTGCCGCGGAACGAGAAGGACAGGTTGGACACGCCGCCGGAAATGTGGGCGTGGGGCAGGTTCTGCCGGATCCAGCGGGTGGCCTCGATGAAGAAGACGCCATAGGGGGCGTGCTCCTCGATGCCGGTGGCCACCGCGAAGATGTTGGGATCGAAGATGATGTCCTCGGGCGGGAAGCCCAGTTCATTCACCAGGATGGCATAGGCGCGGGCGCAGATCTGGGTCTTGCGCTCGAACGTGTCGGCCTGGCCCTGCTCGTCGAAGGCCATCACCACCACGGCGGCGCCATAGCGGCGCACGAGGCGGGCCTGGGCGCGGAAATTCGCCTCGCCTTCCTTCAGCGAGATGGAATTGACAATGCCCTTGCCCTGGATGCGCTTGAGGCCAGCCTCGATGATATCCCACTTGGAGCTGTCCACCATCACCGGCACCTTGGCGATGTCCGGCTCGGAGGCGACCAGGTTCAGGAACGAGATCATGGCCGCCTGGGAATCCAGGAGGCCCTCGTCCATGTTGATGTCGATCACCTGGGCGCCGCTCTCCACTTGGTCGCGGGCGACCGCCAGTGCGGCCGGAAAATCCGCATTGGTGATGAGCTTGCGGAAGCGGGCGGAGCCGGTGACGTTGGTGCGCTCGCCCACGTTCACGAACGGGATTTCCGGCGTCAGCTCGAACGGCTCCAGGCCCGAGAGGCGCAGGCGCGGCACCAAAGTCGGGATCTCGCGCGGCTTGTGGGGCGCGACCGCCTCGGCAATGGCCTGGATATGGGCCGGCGTCGTGCCGCAGCAGCCGCCGACGATGTTGACGAGGCCGGAGGCGGCGAACTCGCCCACCAGCACGGCCATGGCTTCCGGGCTCTCGTCATAGAGGCCGAACTCGTTGGGCAGGCCCGCATTGGGATAGGCGCACACGAAGGTATCCGCCACCCGGCCGATCTCGGCGATATGGGCGCGCATCTCCTTGGCGCCGAGCGCGCAATTGAGGCCAATGGAGAAGGGCTGGGCATGGCGCAGCGAATACCAGAAGGCCGCCGGCGTCTGGCCGGACAAAGTGCGGCCGGACAGGTCCGTGATGGTGCCGGAAATCATCACCGGCACGCGATAACCCAGTTCGTCGAACAGGCCTTCGATGGCGAAGATGGCCGCCTTGGCGTTCAGCGTATCGAAGATGGTCTCGATGAGGAGGAGGTCAGAGCCCCCCTCCAGCAGGCCGCGCGCCTGCTCGCCATAGGCCACCGCCAGTTCGTCGAAGGTCACGGCCCGGAAGCCGGGATCGTTCACGTCCGGGGAGATGGAGGCGGTGCGGTTGGTGGGGCCGATGGCGCCCGCCACGAAGCGCCGCCGGCCGTCCTTCTCCTGCGCGAGCTTCGCCGCCGCCTTGGCGAGGCGCGCACCCTCCACGTTCAGCTCATAGGCCAGCGCCTCCATGGCATAGTCGGCCTGGGCGATGGTGGTGGAGGAGAAGGTGTTGGTCTCGACGATGTCGGCGCCGGACAGGAAATATTCCAGGTGGATGTCCCGCACCGCGTCCGGCTGGGTCAGGTTGAGAAGGTCGTTATTGCCCTTCACGTCCCGGTTCCAGCTGGCAAAGCGCGCGCCGCGATAGCCGGCCTCGTCCAGCTTCAGGCCCTGGATCATGGTGCCCATGGCCCCGTCGAGCACCAGGATGCGCTCGCGGGCGGCGGCGGTGAGGGCGGCGAAGGTGTCGGTCTCGCGGGTCATGGCAGGCTCGTCTTGGCCGGGGTGCCGGCGGAACAGTCAAAGGCGTTCAGACCGCCAAGGCTTTGGGCGGGGCGGCTTTGGGCGGGGCGGCTTCGGGCGCGCCGGCTTGCGGCGCGGCAACCGGCTGGTCGCGCAGGCCCAGCAGGTGGCAGATGGCATAGACCAGGTCGGCGCGGTTCAGCGTGTAGAAATGGATCTCGCCCACCCCGCGATCAACCAGGTCCGTCACCTGCTCGGCCGCCACCGCCGCCGCAATCAGCTTGCGCGTCTCGGCATCGCCGTCCAGCCCCTCGAACCGCCGGGCGAGCCAAGCGGGCATGGAAGCGCCGGTGCGGGCGGCAAAGCTCGCGGCCTGCTTGAAATTGGTCACGGGCAGGATGCCGGGCACGATGGGAATGGTGATGCCGGCCGCCCGCACCTTGTCCAGATAACGGAAATAGACGTCGTTCTCGAAGAAGAACTGGCTGATGGCACGGGTGGCGCCCGCATCCACCTTGGCCTTGAGATAGTCAATGTCCGCGTCGATGGAAGGGCTTTCCGGGTGCTTCTCGGGATAGGCCGAGACGGACACCTCGAAATCGCCGAGCTTGCGGATGCCCGCCACCAGATCGCAGGCATGGGCATAGCCCTCCGGGTGCGGCTCATAGGCGGTACCCACCCCCGTGGTGGGATCGCCCCGCAGCGCCACGATGTGGCGCACGCCGGCCTTCTTATAGGCCCGCACCACATCGTCGATCTCCGTCCGGCTGGCGGCGACGCAGGTCAGGTGCGCGGCGGGCTGGAGATCGGTCTCCTCAACCAGGCGGGCCACGGTGGCATGGGTGCGCTCGCGGGTGGAACCGCCGGCGCCATAGGTCACAGAGACGAACTTGGGCCCGAGGGGCGCAAGGCGGGCAATGCTGGCCCACAGATTGCGCTCCATCTCCTCCGTCTTGGGCGGAAAGAACTCGAAGGAGACGCTCACGGGGCTCCTGTCCAGTTCCCGGCTGGCCCGGATGGGGGTCGTCATCAGGCGATTTCCTTCTTGTCTTGCGACGTCTTGCGTTGAGACGCCTTTTCTTGCGCAGCCTTTTCTTGCGCAAGCATGTCCGGAACAGCGCGGCCGAGCCACAGCGAGACGGTCAGCGCGTCGGCGCCACCACCGGAGGGCTCAAGCGTGCGATGGAGGTCGGGAACAAGGCCTGCCTGCGCCATCCAGCCCGCCACCGCCTCGGCGGGAAAGCCGAGACGGCGATGGGCGTGGGCCTCGCGCAGGAATTCCAAATCGTGCGGGGCGAAATCCACCACCAGCAGCCGCCCGCCGGGTTTCAGGAGGCGCGCGGCCTCGCGCAGCGCGCGGGCCGGCTCGTCCAGGAAGTGCAGCACCTGATGGACGATGATGGCGTCGAAGCCGGTTCCAGAGGCCGGCGGGGCATAGATGTCCCCCTGGCGCACCGAGCAATTGCGGATGCCCGCCTTTTCCAGATTCACTCGGGCAACGCCCAGCATGTCCGGGGACAGATCGATGCCCAGCCCGCGGCCGATGCGGGGAGAGAAGATTTCCAGCATGCGGCCGGTGCCGGTGCCGAGATCCAAGAGGTCGCCAATGGGCTCGGGGCCGAGCGCCTCCAGGATGGCGGCCTCCACCTGGGCCTCCGGCACGTGGAGGGAGCGGATGGCGTCCCAGCGGTCGGCATGTTCGGCGAAATAGGCTTGGGCCTGGGCGGCGCGCTGGGCACGCACCTCAGCAAGCCGCGCCCGGTCGCGGGCGGCAATAGGATCGGCAGGGTCGAGCAGATCCAGCAGCCGGGCCGCCACTTGCCCGCCGGGGCCAGAGCCGGCGCGGCGATAGAAGACCCAGCTGGCCTCCCGGTGCCGTTCCACCAGCCCGGCCTCCGCCAGCAGCTTGAGATGGCGCGAAATGCGCGGCTGGGACTGGCCCATGACCTCGGTCAGGTCCGTCACCGTCAGCTCCGCCGCATCGAGCACGGCGAGAAGGCGCAGGCGCGTGTCCTCGCCGGCGGCCTTGAGGCCTTCCAGCAAGGCGGTGTAGGAGAGCGGCGCGGGGCGCGCTGGGGACCGGCCTAAAGACATAAAGATATCTTTATATTCATTCAGACATCGATTCAAGCGCCACCTTTCTGCAACGCAGGATGACAAAATGGCGAAGCACGCCACGCAGCGCACCCGGCGCATTGCACCGCATCGGTCACGGGTTTAATGGTGCCCTCAGGAACGCACGGCAATTGGGCTGCACGGAACCAAGCGGGGCCGCGAGAGCTTGACGCCAGCAAGGCGGAAAAAAATCGCAGGCCGTTTCCAATTTCGTCACGTTTCAGGATTAGCACCGAGTCCATGATGCTGCGCACCACTCTCCTCACGGCCCTCGGGGTCTCTGTCCTCGCGATCTCCGCCCACGCCCAATCGCGTGTGCCGTACAGCACACCTTATGTGCAGGCGCAGGCGGACGAGGAAACGACCGGCACCATCACTTCCGAATCCCCCGGCGCCACCGGCGTGGTGCCGTCCGGTAGCGTGCCGGGCTATAATGATCCCTACGCCCGCGACCCCTATTCCCGGCAGCAGGCCGTGCAGAGCGCGCCCATCGCGCCGCCGGCCGGCGTGCAGGGGCAGACCTATGGCGCCGCGCCCGCGCAGGGCCAGGGCGGTCACGGGGGCTATGTCCAGCCCGGCTATGGCTATCAGCCCGGCGCCCAGCAGGCCGCCGCGCCCAGCAACCAGCCCATGGCGATCACCCCGCCCGGCGCCACCGGCTCCGTGTCGGCGCAGCAGCCGGCGGCCAATTATGGCGCCCAGCCGGGCTCTGCGCAGGGTGGCTACCAGCAGGCCCAGCCGTCCTATCAGCAGCAGCCGTCCTATCAGGGCCAGCCCGGCTATGCCGCGACCCAGCCGGCCGAGCCCCCGCCCGCGGGCGGCTATGCCGGCTCGTACCAGCAGGACCAGTTGCTCCAGCAGGCCCGCGCCAGCCAGCAGGCGGTCGCGCCCGCGCCGCAGAACGCCTCTTATGCCCCCGGCGGCTATGTGCGCGAGGCTGTGCCCGCTCCGGCCGGGTCCTATGCCTCCAACTCGCCGGTGGTGCCCGGCACCACCCAAGCGCCGTCCGGCCCCCGCATCGAGAATGTGGATCCGAGCGAGCCGGTGGATTCCCGGTTCCGCCGCCAGACGGTTGACTATGTGACCAGCCAGCCGGCCGGCACCATCATCATCGATACGCCCAACACCTACCTCTATTACGTGCTCGGCAACGGCAAGGCCGTGCGCTACGGCATCGGGGTCGGCCGCGAGGGCTTCACCTGGCAGGGCACCGAGAAGATCACCCGCAAGGCCGAATGGGCCGACTGGCGTCCGCCGGCGGAGATGATCGAGCGCCAGCCCTATCTGCCGCGCTTCATGGCCGGCGGCCCCGGCAATCCGCTCGGCGCGCGCACTCTCTATCTCGGCAGCACCATCTACCGCATCCACGGCACCAACGAGCCGCAGACCATCGGTAAGTTCGTGTCCTCCGGCTGCATCCGCATGCTGAACGACGATGTGGAAGACCTCTATGAGCGCGTGAAGGTCGGCACCAAGGTGGTCATCATGCCGAAGACCTCCTCCCAGTCCGCCTCCGCCCAGTCGGCCTCCCCGACCGCCCAACGCTGACGCGACATTTTTCCCCATCGATCCGGGCGCCCCTTGCGGGCGCCCTTTTTGTTTGGGCGGGCGCGGTCCCCGAGCGCGCCTCCGCCCGCCAATTTCCTCCCGGCGCTTACGCGAATGTGATAGCAAGTCCTTCAGTATCCTCGACGTTCGGAGTGCCCCCCATGCCTACCTCCATCCCCACGCCCGGCTCAGCCACGCGCGACCAGCTCACCTCCATCAAGGCCGGCTGGGGCTGGTTTGTGGCCCTTGGCGTCGCCTTCGTGATTCTCGGCTTCGTGGCGCTCGGCCATCTGCTGGCGAGCACGGTGGCCACCGCCCTCTATGTGGGCGCCATGGTGCTGGTGGGCGGCGTGGTGCAGGTGCTCCATGCCTTCCGGGTGCAGAGCTGGGGCCGCTTCCTGTTCTGGGCGCTCGCGGGCGTGCTCTATGTGATCGCCGGTGGCCTCATCATGTACCAGCCGCTGCTGGCGGCAGGCATCATCACGCTCTTCATCGGCGTGGCGCTGGTGATCGGCGGCATCTTCCGCATCTTCGCCAGCTTCGGCGCTCGCCCGGCCAAGGGCTGGGGCTTCCTGCTGCTGTCGGGCATCATCACCCTGCTTTTGGGCATCGAGATCATGGCCGGCTGGCCGGTGAACTCGGTCTTCATCCTCGGCCTGTTCCTGGGCCTCGACCTTATCATCAATGGCGTGGCCACCGCCGTGTTCGGCTGGTCGCTGAAGAACCACAGCTGAGCAGCGGCGGGCGCGGGGGCGGCATCATGGACGCCAGGACCATCGGCTTCATGCGCGCGGGCGCGGTGCTGTGCGCCGCGCTGGCTTTTGCCGCACCGGCGCGGGCCCAGTCGGGCGCGCCGGCCTGCATCACCTCCCCGCCCGAGGCCGCCCTCAGCGTGCCCCATGCGGCCGAGGTGCTGGCCAAGCAGAAGAAGCTGACCATCGTTGCCATCGGCTCCTCCTCCACCACAGGGGTGGGCGCCTCCAGCGCAGATCGCACCTATCCCGCCTTGCTCCAGGCGGACCTTCAGGCCCGTTATCCCGGCGCCGAGATCAAGGTTTATAATCGCGGCGGCAATGGCGAGGACGCGGCCGAGAATCTGTGGCGGTTCGAGCGGGACGTGCGCGATCTGAAGCCGGATCTGGTGCTTTGGCAGGTGGGCACCAATTACGCCCTGCGCAGCTTCGGGGTGGGCCGGTTCGCCGATCCACTGAAGAAGGGCATCGACCTCATCCGCTCCTGGGGGGCGGACGTGGTGCTCATCGACCTGCAATATTCGCCCTGGGTCAATCTCGACCCCGACAGCCCCGGCGTGGTGGCCACCATCGCGTCCGTCGGCCGGGAGGAGAAGGTCTCGGTCTTCCCGCGCTACAAGGTGATGAAGCGCTGGGTGGAGCAGGACAAGGTGCCCCTGTCCTCCGTCATCATCCTCGACGGCCTGCATTTGACCGACTGGGCCTATGCCTGCTTCTCCAAGAGCCTCGCCATCTCGCTGGCGGCCGGCCTCGGCTCGGGCGGCACCAAGGCGGCCGCCCGCTGATCCGCGACGGAAGCCGGCCTCAGATGGCCGCGATGTCCAGCACGTCGGCCATGGAATAAAGGCCCGGCGCCTTCCCCTTGCCCCAGCGCGCCGCCGTCAGCGCGCCATTGGCGAAGATCGCCCGGTCTTCGGCCTTGTGCACCAGTTCGATGCGCTCGGACGGGCCGGCGAAGATCACCACATGCTCACCCACCACCGAGCCGCCGCGCAGGGAGGCGAAGCCGATATCGCCGGGCCGGCGGCTGCCGGTATGGCCGTCGCGGCCCCGCGCGCTGTGGGTCTCCAGATCCACGCCCCGGCCCTCCGCCGCCGCCTCGCCCAGCAGCAAGGCGGTGCCCGAGGGCGCGTCCACCTTGCGGGAATGGTGCATCTCGACAATCTCTATGTCGAACTCGGTGCCCAGCGTCGCCGCCACCCGTCGGGTGAGCGCGGCCAGCAGGTTGACGCCAAGGCTCATATTGCCCGAGCGCACGATCACCGTGCGCTGCGCCGCTTCCGCGATGTCCTGGAGATCGGCATTGGAGAAGCCGGTGGTGCCGATCACATGCACAATGCCGGCCTCCGCACAGGCCCGCGCCATGCGCACCGAGGCGGCGGGGGAGGAGAAATCGATGAGCGCATCCGCGCCCTTCAAGGTCGCCTCCACATCGGCGCGGACCTCAATGCCATTGGCACCCAGGCCGGCGAGCATCCCCGAATCCTCGCGCAGGTGCGTGCTGCCCTCATGCTCCAGGGCGCCCACGAGGCGCAGGCCCTCCCCTTCCATCACGTTGCGCAGCAGCACCCGGCCCATGCGGCCGCCAGCCCCCGAGATGACGATGCGAAGATCGGACACGCTGTCTCCTTGGCGCCGCGCGGCGCGGTTTCCTGTGCGCCGAAGCGCTTATGGGAGGTGCGGCCTCAGCCGGGCTGTGGCCCGTCATAGCCGGGAATGAGCAGGAGATCGACCTCCGCCGCCCCCTGCCGCAAGGCGACGGCGTGCTGATAATCGGGCCCGTTGTAGCAGGCCAGCGCCTCGGGGACGTCCGCGAAGGCCAGCACCACCTGCCGCGCCCGCCCCGTGCCCTCCACCTGCTCCTGCCGCCCGCCGCGCACCAGAAAGCGCGGCCTGTAGGCCGCGGTGCCGCCGGCGGCCGCATAGGCGCGGTAGCCCTCCGGATCGATCACGTCGATGCCCATGATCCAATAGCCCGGCGCGGGCGCGCCAGGGGCGGCATCGGGCACATCCGCGCCTTCCACCACGACGAGATCCGCCACCGCCACGGGCTGGCGCAGCGCCACGGCGGCCTGGTAGCCGGAACTGTGATAGCAGGCAAGCGCCGCCTCAAAGGACGGGAATTCCAGCAGCACGTTGCGCGCGCGGGTGCGCCCCTCGAGGGCGGTGACCGGCCCGCCGCGCACCAGGAAGCGCCCGCCATGGGCGGCGATGGGCGCGGCATTGGCCGCCACATAGGCCTGGTAGGCTTCCGGGTCGGACACATCCACCCGGCCGATCCAATATCCCTTGGGCATGTGGCCGCCCCTTTCGTGCGCTCAGAGGAAGGGCTTGATCTCGTCCAGGATCGCCCGTGCCGCCGCGCCGGGGTCGGAGGCGGCAATGACGGGGCGGCCCACCACGATGCCGTTGGCGCCGGCCGCGAAGGCATCGGCGGGGGTGGCGACGCGCTTCTGGTCGCCCACCGCCGCGCCGGCGGGGCGCACGCCGGGGGTGACCACCAATTGGTGCGGCGCCAGCAGCGGGCGCACGCGCTCGGCATCCGTGGGCGCGCAGATGACGCCGGCGACGCCCGCCTCCCGCACCTGCCCGGCGCGCATCAGAACCGTCTCGTCCACGGAGCGGGCATAGCCGGCGGTGGCGAGGTCGGCGTCGTCATAGGAGGTGAGCACGGTCACGCCCAGCACGTTGAGCGCACTCCCGGCCGCGCCACGGGCGGCGGCGGCGAGCGTCTTGGGATAAGCATGGACGGTGAGGATGGTGAAGCCACGCTCGGCGGCGGCGGCGGTGGCCCGCTCCACCGTATTGTCGATGTCGTGGAGCTTGAGGTCCAGGAACACCTTCTTGCCCGCGCCGATCAGGTCGGCGGCGAGGTCGAGGCCGCCGGAGACGGTCAGTTCCAGGCCGATCTTGTAGAAGGTCACCGCATCGCCCAGCTGCCAGACCATGGCCTCGGCGGCAGCGGTGGAGGGAAAGTCCAGGGCCACGATCAGGCGGTCGCGGGGATCCGGGCCAAACGGAGACGGGGGAAGGGAAAGAGCGGTTGCACTCATGGGGTCAAGCCTTCCTCCATGGCGCGCCATCGGTCTGGGCGCCGGGTATTGGTCCAACCATACCAGCAGCCGCCACCGACGGGGGGCTGATCGTGGACGCGGGAAATGGGCCTTTCAGCCAGATGGCACAGAAGCAGGGTCCCCACCCCGCCATGACCAACGAAAATGGTCGGCGCATCAGGAGCCCGGGCGATCTCCTCGGTCACCGCACGCACGATGCGGGCCTGGGCGTCGATGGCCCGCTCCCAGCCGCGTACGCTCGTCTCGGGGTGAGCGAAGAAGGCGTCGGCCACCGCCTGGAACTCGGCCTCGGGCAGGAAGCCGGTGGCGGAGCGATCATTCTCATGCATGTCGGCACGCACCTCCACCGGTACGCCAAGCGCATGGGAGAGGCAGGCGGCTGTCTCCTTGGCCTTGCATTCGTCGCTGGAAACAATGCGGGCCGTGCCCGTGAGGGGCTGACGGGCAGCGAAGGCCTGCGCCCGCGCGCGGCCCACGTCCGAAAGACCCCAATCCGGCACCGGGACCTTGGGGTCAACCTTCACCTGCGGATGGCTGACATACAGGAAGGAGGTCACGGCCGGGCTCCCACCCTCGGGTGGCGGGCAACCTCCCCGATGGGAGGCGCAAGCATCACGGCCGGCGATAGGCCCATACCCGGGCCGGAGGCAGGTTCATCCACACGCGGGGCGACCGCTCGCCATCGATCTGGCCCGGCTTCAGCGGCACGGGAGAGACCACGGCATAGGTAAACTGCACGAAGGGCGCGTTGGGCACGGAGAGGTCGAAGGCCTCTTCCACCATCCGCTCCCGGTCCGCCGGCGAGCGGGTGAAGAGCGGCAGGGAGGAGATCACGCCCACCGCCGGGGCCGGCAGGCGGCCCTTCAGCGTATCGGCCATGGCATAGGCATCGCCATGCAGCACCGTCACGCCCGGATAACGCAGGCGCAGCAGCGAGCAGAATTCGCGGTTATATTCGATCAGGAACAGGCGCTCGGGCGCAAAGCCCCGGTCGAGCAGCGCCTTCGTGACGGGGCCGGTGCCTGGCCCAAGTTCGATCACCGGGCCGGGAATGGCTGGATCGAGATAGGAGGCCATCATCTTGGCGAGGGCCCGCCCGGAGGGCGAGACCGCGCCGGTCTTGAGGGGGCTCTGGAACCAGGACTGCAGGAACCGGATCTCATCGTCGAACTTCGGCTTCACGGGCGCGTAGTGACGATCTTGGGACTGCAGCATGCGGTCGACTCCACTCCTGGGGAGGACAGGTGGTCGGCGATTAGACGGGAACGGGGGCCGGGTCAAGGCGCGCGGGGTCCCCCGCACGCTCTCCACCCCGCCCTTCCGTTCCGTCTTTCAGTCGACGTTACCGCCCTGCAACATCTCCCCCAGCGCCGCGCGGAACTCAGGGGCGATGTCGGGACGGGAGAGCGCATAGGCCACATTGGCCATCAGGAACCCGATCTTGGAGCCGCAATCATAGACCGGCCCATCGAAGGTCACGGAGAAAAAGCGCTCGCGCTCCATCAGCTTGAGCATGGAATCGGTGAGCTGGATCTCGCCGCCCGCACCCCGGTCCTGGCGGGCCAGCAGGTCGAAAATGGTGGGCTGGAGGATGTAGCGGCCGGAAATGGCGAGGTTGGTGGGGGCGGTGCCGAGCGCCGGCTTCTCCACCATCTGCACGATCTCGTTCACCCCGCCATGGGTGGGGGCGGTGCCGACGATGCCGTACTGGTTGGTCTGGTCCTCGGGCACCTCATAGACGGAAATCACGTTGCCGCCGGTGCGGTTATAGACCTCCACCATCTCCGCCAGGCATCCCTTGCCGCCATTCTTGGGCAGGTGGAGCATGTCGGGCAGCAGCAGCGCGAACGGCTCGTCGTCGATCAGGTCGCGGGCGCACCACACCGCATGGCCAAGGCCGAGCGGCAGTTGCTGGCGGGTGAAGGAGGTGGTGCCGGCCTTCGGGGTGTCGCGGTCGAGCTGCTCCAGTTCCTTGGTCTTGCCGCGGTCCGAGAGGGTCTTTTCCAGCTCGAACTGGCGATCGAAATGGTCCTCGATCACCGCCTTGTTGCGGCCGGTAACGAAGACGATGTGCTCGATGCCGGCGGCACGGGCCTCGTCCACCACATGCTGCACCACGGGACGATCGACCACCGTGAGCATCTCCTTCGGCACCGCCTTGGTCGCGGGCAGGAAGCGCGTGCCGAGGCCGGCGACCGGGAGAATGGCTTTACGCAAAGGCTTGGGCATTGATGCTCACCAAATCTTGAGACGTCCGAAATCCCTAATGCCCCGGCGCCGGGAAGGGAAGCGCCAAGGTGAAGGTGCTGCGCTGCAAAATGCCGGTTTCCGGCTTCCGCGGTGCAGAAGGACAAAAAATCGACAGCCGCGCCGGCGCAAGCATGGCCGCCCCGTGTCGGGTTGAGGAACGCCGCAGCGCCCGGATTGTTTCTTCGCATTGACCGCGCCGCGCGCCTGCACCAGGGTCTGCCGGCACACGGAGATCGGGAAAGATGGCGGTTCTGGTGACGGGTGGCGCCGGCTATATCGGTAGCCACATGGTTCTTGCGCTTCTCGATGCGGGCGAAAAGGTGGTGGTGCTGGACGACCTGTCCACCGGCTTCCGCTGGGCGGTGGCCCCTGAGGCCACGTTCGTCCTGGGCGATGTGAGCGATCCCGAGCTCGTGGCCCGCATCGTCGACGAACATGCCATCGATGCCGTCATCCACTTCGCTGCCCGCATCGTGGTGCCTGATTCGGTGGCCGATCCGCTCGGCTATTATCTCGCCAACACGGTGAAGACCCGGGCGCTGCTCGCCAGCGTGGTAAAGGCGGGCATTCCCCATTTCATCTTCTCCTCCACGGCGGCCGTCTATGGCATGGTGGGCATCGACCCGGTGGCTGAGGACGCCGTGCTCTCGCCCATCTCGCCCTATGGCCGCTCCAAGCTCATGAGCGAGTGGATGCTGCAGGACACGGCGGTGGCGAAGCCGCTGCACTATGTGGCCCTGCGATATTTCAACGTGGCGGGGGGCGATCCCAAGGGGCGCACGGGCCAGTCGACGGCGGGGGCGACCCATCTCATCAAGGTCGCCTGCGAGACAGCGCTCGGCAAAAGGGCGGGCATCCAGGTCTATGGCACCGACTATCCCACCCCAGACGGCACGTGCCTGCGGGACTATATCCATGTGGCCGACCTCGTGGCCGCCCATCTGGACGCCCTGCGGCACCTGCGCGCGGGCGGGGAGAGCGGCACCTATAATTGCGGCTATGGCCGGGGCTATTCGGTGCTCGAGGTGCTGAAAGCCGTGAAGGAGGCGTCCAGGGTCGACTTCAAGGTGGACTATGCGCCCCGCCGCGCCGGCGATCCCGCCGCCGTGGTGGCCAAGGCCGACCGCATCCGCGCGGCGCTCGGCTGGACGCCGAAGCTGGACGACCTGCCCACCATCGTCGCCCACGCGCTCGCCTGGGAACGGCAGCTGGACGACCGGCTGCGCACGGTGGCGTGAAACGGCCAAGGCCGGCGATCCGCCGGCCTTCTCAGCCGCGAGATGTCAGGCGGCCTTCTCGGCCACGAGACGTTAGGCGGCCTTCTCGGCCGCCAGGAAATAGTTCACGTCCATGTCGGGGGAGAGGCTCCAGGCCCCCGACAGGGGATCATAGACGAAGCCGATCATCTCCACCGGCGAGAAGCCGCAGGCCGCGAGCCCGGCTTCCATTTCGCCCGGCGTGACGAACTTTTGCCAGCTATGGGTTCCCGGCGGCAGCCAGCGCAGGATGTATTCCGCGCCCACGATGGCCAATGCGAAGCTCTTGCCCGTGCGGTTGAGGGTGGAGAGCACGATCACCCCGCCGGGCGCCACCAAGGCGGTGGTGGCGCGCAGGAAGGCCGCCACATCCGACACATGCTCCACCACTTCGAGGGCCAGCACGGCGTCAAACGTCTCGCCCGCATCCGCCAATTCCTCGGCGGTCGCGGCGCGATAATCGATCTGAAGCCCGCTCTGCTCCGCATGGAGGCGCGCCACATCGACGTTTCCGGGGGCGGGATCGACGCCCACCACGTCGGCGCCCATCCGCGCCAAAGGCTCGGACAGGAGCCCGCCGCCGCAGCCGATGTCGAGGATGCGCAGGCCCTTCAGGGGCCGCATGGACTTGGGATCGCGGTGGAAGCGGCGCACCAGCAGATCGCGCAGGAAGGCGAGGCGGGCGGGGTTCATGCCATGGAGGGGAGCCATCTTGCCCTTGGGGTCCCACCATTCGGCGCCGAGCGCCTCGAAGAAGGCGACCTCAGCGGGATCGACCGTGGTGCGCGCCTCGTTCATGGCTCTCTCCAATGTGCCCGGCCCCTTCCACCTAGGGAGGCGCGGACGGCCCGGCAAGGGCGGCGAAGCGGGGCGTTTCGCCCCGCCTTGAAGGCGAGGCGCGTCGCACCCGCATCGCGCTGCCGAAATCAGCCGATGCGCCTCAGCGCACCATGCCGACAATGTCCTTCACATCGCGGATGGTGGCATCGGCAATCACCCGCGCCCGCTCGGCACCATCCCGCAGGATGGCGTCGATGGCGGAGGTGTCGGCCATCAGGCGCTGCATCTCGCCGCCGATGGGGCCCAGCTTGGCCACCGCCAGGTCCACCAGCGCCGCCTTGAAGGTGGAGAACTGGGCGCCGCCGAACTCGGTCAGCACCTTCTCCTTGGTGATGTCGCTGAGCGCCGCATAGATGCCCACCAGATTGTCCGCCTCGGGACGGGTCTTGAGGCCCGCCTCCTCGGAGGGCAGAGGCTCGGGATCGGTCTTCGCCCGGCGCACCTTGCCGGCGATGGCGTCCGCATCGTCGGTGAGGTTGATGCGCGAGAAGTCGGAAGCATCCGACTTGGACATCTTCTTGGAGCCGTCGCGCAGGCTCATGACGCGGGTGGCGGGGCCGGCGATGAGCGGCTCGGTCAGCGGGAAATAGCCGTCAGTGTGGCCGAGGGCCGCGATGGAGGGGGCGAAATCCACGTTGAACTTCTGCGCGATGTCGCGGGTCAGCTCCAGATGCTGCTTCTGGTCCTCGCCCACCGGCACATGGGTGGCGCGGTAGAGCAGGATGTCGGCGGCCATGAGGGTCGGGTAGGCGAACAGGCCCACCGAGACATTCTCGCGGTCCTTGCCGGCCTTCTCCTTGAACTGCGTCATGCGGTTGAGCCAGCCCATGCGGGCGACGCAATTGAAGATCCAGGCCAGTTCGGCGTGGCCGGACACCTGGCTCTGGTTGAAGACGATGTGCTTCTTGGGGTCGATGCCGCAGGCGATGAAGGCGGCCGTGACCTCGCGGGTGTGGCGCTTCAGCTCCTCGGGCTCCTGCCAGACTGTGATGGCATGCAGGTCCACCACGCAATAGATGCAGTCGTGGCTCTGCTGGAGCTCCACGAAGCGCTTGATGGCGCCGAGATAATTGCCGAGATGCAGATTGCCGGTGGGCTGAACACCGGAGAAGACGCGTTCCGCGACCGCCGCCATGGCGACCTCCTCAGGGACGGCGCTCCCCTGCGGAGCAGACCGTCCGACACGACGGGACGCGGGCGAGACTGCCCACGCCCAACAGAAGATGCGGGCGCGCCGCGCCCACGCCGATGGCGCACCGCGCAACGCCCGCTTGGACGAGCCGCCTCATGCCACGCCCGATGGGGCGCGGCAAGGGGCGGCATGCGGGGAGACGCGGCGGACGCTTAGCCGGCGGGCGCGCCGTGCTGCCGGCCGTCAGACCGCCTCTTCGATCCGCGCCAGGAAATTGGCAATCACCTTGTGGCTGCGCGCATCCCACAACAGCGGAGCATGGCCCTGGCCGTCCACCGTGTAGACCTCCGTGCCCCGGTGTCGGTCGGCCATGGCCTCCACCGTGGCGGAGGACAGCACATCGGACAGGGCCCCGTGAATGACCAGGAGCGGCTTGTCTGCCAGGGCGTCGAAGCCCTCCCAGAAGGCGGGCAGCGGCTTGGTTGGGTCGAATTCCTTGAAGGCCTCGGCGATGGCCGGGTCATAGGCGAGCTTGGGCACGCCGTCATGGTCGGCATAGATCTGCCGGGCATAGCGCTCCCATTCCTCGGCGGTGAGGCGGGGGAAGAGCGCGCCCTGCTCGGCCTTCAGCCGCGCGACCAGATCCGGCCAGGCGGGCGGCGGCGGGGCGCCCACATAGCCGGTGATGCGGGCGATGCCCGCGGTCTCAACCACCGGGCCGATATCGTTGAAGATGCAGCCCCCCAGCAGATCCGGCGCGGTGAGCGCCAGCATCATCATGACGAGGCCGCCGCGCGAGGTGCCAAGGAAATGAGCGTTGGTGATGCCGAGGCTGGCGAGGCCCTTCACCGTGTCACGGGCCTCCTGGGCCACATTATAGGTGGTGTAGGGCGCATAGGCCGAGCCGCCCCGGCCGCGAAAATCCAGCGCCACCACCTGCCGGCCCCGTTCGGCCAGCGCCTCGGCGAGGGCCTCGAAATCAGTGGAGGAGCGCGTCAGGCCGGGCAGGCAGACGAGCGGGGTTTCCTTGCTCTCCGTGCCCCAGCGGCGGCCGAACAGAGCGTGGGCGTCATCGCTGGCATAGGCGAAAGAACTGCACGTGGTCATGGCCATCCTTCTCGGGCGCGGGGACCGGGCCTCAGTCCCGTGGCGGTGTCCCACCGATAAAGCGCCGCGCCGGCCCTGCAAAGCCTTCCGTGGCGCGGTCATGGCGCCTCTTGGTGCTTAGCTCCGGAAAGCATCACCCGTCCCAGGAGCCAGACGCCGCCATAGGCCGCCATGCCCGCCAGGACCAGGCAACCAAGCCGCACCAGCCCGAGGACCGTGCCTGCCTCTGGGGCCGGCCAGGCCGCCGCGCCCACCGCCACCAGACCCGCCATGGTCCCGCCCGCCACAAGCAGCGTCGCACCCTGCCGAAGGGTCGCCCCGGTCAGCGCCAAATGCCCCCGCCGCATCAGAAGGGCGAGCATGGCCAAAGCGGAGGCCAGCGCGGAGGCGGCCACCGCCCCCGCCGCCCCTTCCGGCCCGAACAGGTGGAAGGCCGGAACGGCCAGCACCAAAGCCAGCACCAGGGAGGCCAGGCCGATGCGCTCCACGGGCTTTTCCAGGCCATGGCTCATGGCGGTGGCGCACAGCACCCGCTCCAGGCCCTGCGCCGGCAGCGAGAGCGCCAGCATCTGCAGCAGGCCGGCGGTCAGCAGCGTGTCGTCCGCCGTGAAGCTCGCCCGCTGGTAGAGCACGGTAACGATGGGCTCGGCCAGCATCAGGAGGCCGAGACCCGCCGGGAAGGCCAGCGCGAAGGCGGCGAGCGCCGCGCCCGTGGCATGCTCCGCCTTGTCGCCCTTGGCGGCGCCCGAGGCGAGCAGTGGCACCAGCACCGCCCCAGCACTCGCCCCTACCAGGCCGAGCGGCAGGTCCACCAGGCGCTGGGCATAATTGAGCGCCGCCACCGATCCCGGAACCGAGGACACCACCGCCGCCGCCAGCAGCAGGCGCACCTGGGAGAGGCCGGCGAACAGCAAAGCGGGCGCGGATGCGCGCAGCACGGCAAGGCTGGCCCGCCACTCGGCGCGCCCGACGGCTCCGCCCGGCGCCGCCGGCGCGCCCCGGGCAGCGGCCGCCATGAGGACGAGTTGGGCAATGCCGGCGAGAACCGTAAAGCCCGCCATCACCAAGGCCGCCTGCGCGGTCGCCACCAGCCCGGCCGCGAGCAGCCCGACAATGGCCACCAGCACCACCGCATTGGCGGTGAGGGGCGCGAGCGCGGGCAGGAGAATCCGGTGCGCCCCATTGGCCACCGCCCCATAGATTGCCGCCGCCCCGGCGAGCGGCAGATAGAGCAGCGCGATCCGCCCGCAGGCGATGGCGAGATCCGCCCGCTCGCCCCCCAGGCTGAAGCCCGGCGCCAGCACCTGGATGAGCCAGGGCATGAAGACCGCGCCGGCCACCGCAAGGCCCGCAAGCAGGCCTGTGAGCAGGAGAAGACAGGCCCGCGCCAGCCGCCGGGCCCCGCCGCCTTGCCTCCCCCCTTCCCCTTCCCCTTCCCCTTCCCCTTGCCCCCGCCCTTCCGCGCGGGACAAAGCAGGGATCAGCGCGGCGTTGAACGCCCCTTCCGCCAACAGCCGTCGCGCCAGGAGCGGCACAGAGAGAGCGGCCATGAGCGCATCCGCCAGCGGCCCCGCCCCCAGCACCGCCGCCGTGCCTGCATCCCGCGCAAAGCCCAGCAGCCGCGAGCCCAGCGTGGCGGCGGAAACGGTGGAGGTGCGGGCCAGCAGCGACATGGACGAAAGCAAGACCCCTTCGGCCATCAGGAGGGATGGCGTCGGGCCAAGCCGCCCGCGCCGCGTCGATAGGCCCTGCGGGGGTCCTCGGCAAGGCGCGGGATGGCGGACCAGACATCACCCTCGCGGATCGCCCACCCGGATCGCTCTCCGGGCAAGTCGCACCTGCCGCGGGGGTACGGAGCGCGACGCCCTGGTCGGGCGGCGCGCCATCACCCTTTCCCGGATGGCGAAATATGCCGGGAGCGCGATCCGGCCGAATGGAGCCATCACGCGGTCCCCTCTGGTCGCTCAATCGCCCTCCCACGTTCTGAATGGAGGCGGATTCACCGATCAGATTGGTTCAACCTGATCGGATCAGGATCTAGTCTGAAGCGGTGCCGTGGCGCGGGCGATGATCGCCTTGGGCCGCCGGCTCTCGGGGAGGCCCCTCATGCGCATCGTCATTCTGGGCGCCGGCGTCATCGGCACCACGCTCGCTTATTACCTCGCCGAAGAAGGCCATGGGGTGGAGGTGATCGAACGGCAGGCGGGGGCGGGGCTGGAGACCTCCTTTGCCAATGCGGGCGAGGTCTCGCCCGGCTATTCCGCCCCCTGGGCGGGGCCGGGCCTGCCCCAGAAGGCCATCAAATGGCTGCTCATGTCCCACCCGCCTCTGGTGGTGCGCCCGCGCCTCGACCTGGACATGATCCGCTGGGGCCTGCACTTGCTGGCCAATTGCACGGAAGGCCGCTACGCCCGCAACAAGGGGCGCATGGTGCGCCTTGCCGAATATAGCCGCGACTGCCTGATCGCCCTGCGCCAGCGCACCGGCGTGCAATATGACGCCCGCATGCAGGGCACGCTGCAACTGTTCCGCACGCAGGCCCAGCTGGACCATGTGGGCTCCGACACCGCCGTCCTCGAACGCTTCGGCGTGCCGTATGAGATCCTCGACCCCGCCGGCTGCGTCGCCGTGGAACCGGCCCTGGCGCGGGTGGCGGGCAAATATGCCGGCGGCTTGCGCCTGCCCGGCGACGAGACCGGCGACTGCTTCAAATTCACCACCGCCCTGGCGGCGCTGGCCGCAGAACGGGGCGCCGTCTTCTCCTATGGGCGCACCATTGCCGGCATCGAGGCGGCGGGGGACAAGATCACCGGCGTTCGCACCGACCGGGGGTTAGTGACCGGCGATGTCTATGTGGCGGCGCTTGGCTCCTATTCCACCGCGCTTTTGAAGACCATCGGGCTGTCGGTGCCGGTCTATCCGGTGAAGGGCTATTCGCTCACCGTGCCCATCACCGATGCGGCCGGGGCGCCGGAATCCACCGTCATGGACGAGACCTTCAAGGTGGCGGTGACCCGCCTTGGCGACCGCATCCGGGCGGGCGGCACGGCGGAACTGGCCGGCTTCGACCTCGCCTTGCGCCCGAGCCGCCGGGGCACGCTGGAACATGTGGTGCGCGATCTCTTCCCCGATGGCGGCAAGGTGGAGACCGGCACCTTCTGGACCGGCCTTCGCCCCATGACGCCGGACGGCACGCCGGTGCTGGGACCGACCCGCTATGCCAATCTGCACCTGTCCACCGGCCACGGCACGCTGGGCTGGACCATGGCGGCGGGCACCGGGCGGGTGATGGCCGATCTCATCACCGGGCGGAAGCCGGAGATCGACATGGAGGGCCTCACCCTTTCCCGCTACCGCTGACGCCGCAAGGGTTGGCGGCCTGATTTTCCCGTCCGCCCCCCTGCGGCATTAACGCCATTTCAATCTCCCCGCCCCATGCTCCAGAGCATGACGCGCGGAGTGTTCAGGTATCTCGTAGCCCCGCTCGTCTGCGTGGGGCTCCTGTCGGGCTGTCGGTTCGGACTGTTCGACCGACGGGAGCCCTGGCGCGCCGAGGCGGAAGAGCAGTGCATCGCCCAGAAGGGCATCACCGTCTCCGCCTATGTGGAGCCGGCCTCGGCCATCAACGGCCCCGGCGTCTGCGGCATGGAGCACCCGTTTCGCATCTCCGCCTTCGAGGACGGCCAGGTGGAGGTGAAGCCCCGCGCGGTGCTCGCCTGCCCCATGGCCCGCAACGTCAATATTTGGCTGGAGGAAGTGGTCCAGCCCGCCGCCATGGCCTGGATGGGCGCGCCGGTGGTGGGCATCACCCAGATGTCCTCCTATTCCTGCCGCGGCATGAACGGGGATCCCAACGCCAAGATTTCCGAGCATGCCTTCGGCAATGCCCTGGATATCGGCGCGTTCCGGTTTGCCGACGGGCGCGAGATCAGCGTGAAGAACAATTGGCGCGGCCCGAACGAAGCGCGCGGTTTCCTGCTCCAGGTGCAAGCGGGGGCGTGCGACGTCTTCACCACCACGCTGGCGCCGGGCTCCAACATCTTCCACTACGACCACCTGCATGTGGACCTGATGCGCCACGCCAAGGGCGCCACCATCTGCAAGCCCAAGCCCAGCCCCATGCCGCCCCCGGTCATGGCGCGCCAGCAGATGCCTTTGAAGGCGCCGCAGGGCAATCCGATCATCGCCCCGCCCTCCTTCCCCTATGGCAACCCGCCGCCCGCCGCCGCGCCCGAGCCCATGCCGCAGAAGGCGCCGGGCGCCGGCTATGGGGTACCCATGTCGAGCCTGCCCCCCGCCGCGCCGGACTATGGCGCCCGGGGCGCGGGAGCGCCCATGGACATCTCGCCCCATCCCCAAGGCGCGCTGCCGCCCCAGGCGGAGCCGCCGGCCCAAGCCGCCTATCCGCAGCCGGCCTATCCCCCGCCTTATGTGAAGGCGCCGCCGGCGCCGGCCAGCGATCCGTTCCAGCGCGTGCTCATGCCGCCGGGCGCCGTGCCCCAGCCCTCCACGCTCCGCCCGCCCGGCCCCATGTCCTACGCGCCGACCCAAGGCGGACCGGCCGAGACCGGCTCCGTGCCGCAGCGCCGCTATTATTCGGTGCCTATCCCGCAGGCCTCTCCCCTCCCCTTGCCCCCCGCCGAACCCGGCGCGGACTGAGGCGCGCTGCTCCGGCCCTGGCATGGGGGCGCCGCGCAAAAGAAAACGGCCCCGCGCAGGCGGGGCCGTTCCAGCTTCCAGCGCGTAAGCCGCCTATTCCGCCGCTTGCGGCAGCGCCGCCGGCTTTGTCCAGCGCAGCACCGGGGAGCGGGCGGCGCGGGTTTCGTCCAGGCGGCGGCGCGGGGCGTAATGGGGGGCGCCGAGGAAGCGCTCCTTGTCCCCCGCCTTGGCGGCGAAGGCGAGATCGCGCAGGGCACCGATGAACAGGTCCAGGGTGGCCTTGGACTCGCTCTCGGTGGGCTCGATCAGCATGGCGCCGTGCACCACCAGCGGGAAATAGACCGTCATGGGGTGGTAGCCCTCGTCGATGAGCGCCTTGGCCACGTCCAGCGTCGAGAGCCCCGTGCCGGCGAGCCAGGCATCGTCGAACAGGGCCTCATGCATGGCCGGCCGCTCGCCGAAGGGCACGCTCATCACGTCCTTCAGGCTGGCGCGGATATAATTGGCGGAGAGCACCGCATCCTCGGAGGCCTGGCGCATGCCGTCGGCCCCATGGGAGAACATCCAGGCCAGGGCGCGCACGAACATGCCCATCTGGCCGTGGAATGCGCTCATGCGGCCGAGCGCCTGCTCGGCGCCCGCATCGCCTTCCGCTTCCACGAGGCGCAGGCCATTGCCATCCGCCACCAGCGCCGGCACGGGCGCGAAGGGGGCGAGCGCGGCAGACAGCACCACCGGCCCCGCACCCGGCCCGCCGCCGCCATGGGGCGTGGAGAAGGTCTTGTGCAGGTTGATGTGCATGGCGTCGACGCCGAGATCGCCGATGCGCACCTTGCCGAGGATGGCGTTGAAGTTCGCCCCGTCCGCATAGAAATAGGCGCCGGCTGCGTGGACGGCGGCGGCGATCTCCACCACGTCGGCCTCGAACAGGCCGCAGGTGTTGGGATTGGTGAGCATGAGCGCCGCCACCTGCGGGGTGAGCGCCGCCTTCACGCTTTCAGGGTCCACCGTGCCGTCCGGACGGGCGGGGATGGACTTCACCTCATAGCCGATCAGGGAGGCGGTGGCCGGGTTGGTGCCATGGGCGCTCTCGGGCACCAGCACGATGTGGCGCTTCTGGCCGGACGCCTCGTGGGCGGCCTTGATGGCCATCATGCCGCACAATTCACCGTGGGCGCCGGCCTTGGGGGTGAAGGCGACGCCGCTCATGCCGGTGAGCGTCAGCAGCCAGCGGCTGAGTTCCGCGATGACGCCCAGCGCGCCCTGCACCGTGGACTGGGGCTGGAGGGGGTGCACATCGGCAAAGCCGGGCAGGCGCGCCATGCGCTCGTTCAGGCGCGGATTGTGCTTCATGGTGCACGATCCCAGCGGGAACAGGCCGCTGTCGATGCCGTAATTCATGCGCGACAGGCGCACATAATGGCGCATGGCCTCCGGCTCGGAGAGGCCGGGCAGGCCGAGGGGGGCGGTGCGCTCCAGCCCGCCGAGGCGGGGCGTGAAGGCGGCGGGCTCGTCGAGATCGACGCCGGTCACCTCGGCGCGGCCGACCTCGAACAGGAGGCCCTCTTCCAGCTCAAGGGCCCGGTTGCCGGTGAAGGTATTGGGGCCAGCGGCTTGGGTGGTCTGTGCGGGCGTGGTGGCGCCGCGTCCTTCGCGATTCATGAGCGCACCTCGAACAGTCGGGCGGCAGCCGCCATGGGCGCCGCAATCCCCTCTCCCGCGAAGCGGGGAAGGGTCAGGGAGGGGGAAAAGACCGATGGCGCGCACGCCCCTATGGCCCCCTCCCCGGCCCTCCCCCGCAAGCGGGAGAGGGAGCGCGTCGCGCGAATGGAGATGGCGGCGGTCATGCCAGCACCTCGTTCAGCGCGGCCGCATAGGCGGCGCGATCCTCGTCCGTGGTCACCTCGGTGGCGGCCACCAGGATCAAATCATCAAGCCCCGCCTGGGGCGCGAGGCGGGAATAGGGCACGCCGCCGAGAATGCCCTTGGCGGCCAGCTTCTCCACCACCTCGGCCGCATTGCCGGCCACGCGGATGGTGAATTCGTTGAAGAAGGAGGCGTTCACCACCGCCACCTTGTCGAGGGCGGCGAGCTTGTCGGCCAGATCGCAGGCGGCCGCATGGTTGATGCGGGCAAGCCGCGTCAGGCCGGCTTCGCCCAGGAGCGAGAGATGGATGGTGAAGGCCAGCGCACACAGGCCCGAATTGGTGCAGATGTTGGACGTCGCCTTCTCGCGGCGGATATGCTGCTCGCGGGTGGAGAGCGTCAGCACGAAGCCGCGCCGGCCTTCCGCGTCCACCGTCTCGCCGGCGAGGCGGCCGGGCATCTGGCGCACGAATTTGGCGCGGGTGGCGAACAGGCCCACATAGGGGCCACCGAAATTCAGGGCATTGCCGATGGACTGGCCCTCGCCCACCACGATGTCGGCGCCCTGGGCGCCCGGGGGCTCCACCAGGCCCAGCGACACCGCCTCGGTGAACACCGCCACCAACAGCGCGCCGGCCGCATGGGCCTTTTCCGCGATGGGTTTGAGGTCCACCAGATTGCCGAACACGTCGGGGCTCTGCACCACCACGCAGGAGACGCTCTGGTCGATGGCGGAAAGAATGTCCTCTCCCCCCGCCGGGACGGGGGTGAGGCTCTCCAGCGGCAGGTCCGCATAGCGGCTCACCGTGGCGATGGTCTCGCGATAATGGGGGTGCAGGTTCCCCGCCAGCACCGCCTTGCCCCGCTTGGTGAGGCGATGGGCCATCAGCACCGCCTCGGCGGCAGCGGTGGAGCCGTCATACATGGAGGCATTGGCCACCTCCATGCCGGTCAATTCCGCCACCTGGGTCTGGAACTCGAACAGATATTGCAGCGTGCCCTGGGCGATCTCGGGCTGGTAGGGTGTGTAGGAGGTCAGGAATTCCGAGCGCTGGATCAGATGGTCGACCGTCGCCGGCACATGGTGGCGATAGGCCCCCGCACCCACGAAGAAGGGCACCGAGCCCGCCGGCACGTTGCGGGCGGCGAGGCGGGAGAGCGCGCGCTCCACCTCCATCTCGCCGCGCCGCAGCGGCAGATCGGGCAGCGCCGTCTGGCGCTTGTCGGCGGGGATGTCGGCGAACAGCTCGTCCACGGCGGAGACGCCGATGCGCGCCAGCATGTCGGCGCGATCCTCTGGCGTCAGGGGCAAGTATCTCATGTCAGACTTCCTGGCACCCGCCTCAGGCGGGCGGCAACACGGGGGAAATGACGATGTCCGCGCGCAGGGAATGCCCCACATAGCATTCCTCATGGGCGCGGTGATGAAGGGCGGCGATGTCCTCGGCCGAGGGGAGCTTCTCGCCGGAGAAGCGGGCATCGGGGTTCAGCGTGATGCGTGCCACATAGAGCTTGCCGGAGGCGTTCGGGCCCATCTCGCCCACGGCGGCATCGGAATAGCTGTCCACCACGAAGCCGGCCTTGCGGGCGAAATCCAGGAAGAACAGCATGTGGCAGCTGGCCAGCGCCCCCACCAGCGCCTCCTCGGGATCGATGGCGTCCTCCCGCGAGAGCGGGGGGCGCACCACGAGGGGAGAGGAGGAACCCGGGAAGGACAGCCCGTCAAAGGTCCACATATGGCCCCGGCTGTAGCGGCCGTCCGAGAAGACAGCCTCGCCCCGGCTCCAGGAGATGGTGGCGTTGTAAGCGTGGGCCATGATGCACCTCTTTTTCGACGGGCCGCGCGGGCGGGTGTCCCGCTCAGGCGATGGTTTCCAGGAAGGCCTTGTAGTCCGCCTCGGTCATGAGGCCGGCGAACTGGGCGGGATCAGCGAGCTTGAGCTTGACGAACCAGCCCTTGCCTTCCGCATCCTCATTGACGGTGGCCGGGGCGGCTTCCAGGTCGGAATTGACCTCCACCACCTCGCCGGAGAGCGGCGCATAGACTTCGCTCGCCGCCTTCACGCTCTCGACCACGGCGGCTTCCTTGCCCTGCTCCACGGCCTCGCCGATTTCGGGCAGGTCCACATAGACCACGTCGCCCAGCTGGCTCTGGGCGTAGTCGGTGATGCCAATCACGGCCACGTCGCCTTCCAGGCGGACATATTCGTGATCCTTGGTGTAGCGGGTCTCGGTCATCGGTCAGTTCCCCCGGGGAGCGATGGTGCGGGCATAGCGGTTCGGCACGAACGGCAGTGTGACGACGGTGGCGGGCAAGGCTTTGCCGCGCACCAGGATTTCAAGGGCGGTGCCGGGCGCGGCGAGCGCGGGCGGCACATAGCCCATGGCGATGGGCGCATTGAGCGTGGGAGCAAAGCCGCCGGAAGTGATCTTGCCCACCACCGCGCCATCCTTGGCGATCTCGGCGCCCTCGCGGGCGGGGGCGCGGCCCTCCAGCTTGAGGCCCACGCGCACCCGCGCCGGCCCCTCCTTCAACTCGCGCTGGATGCGCGCCGCGCCGGGAAAGCCGCCCTCCTCCCGCCGCCGCTTCTGCATGGACCAGACGAGACCGCCTTCCACCGGGGAGGTGGTGGGGTCGATGTCGTGGCCGTAAAGGCAGAGGCCGGCTTCCAGGCGCAGGGAATCGCGGGCGCCGAGGCCGATGGGCTTGACCTCCGGTTCGGCGAGCAGCGCCTCCCACACCTTCACCGCCTCGGCGGCGGGGATGGAGATTTCATAGCCGTCCTCGCCGGTATAGCCGGAGCGGGAGATGTGGGCATAGGCGCCGGCCACCGTGGTGGGAGTGGCGCTCATGAAGGTCAGGGCGGCCGCCTCGGGGCTCAGGCGCGCCAGCACCGTCGCGGCCTTGGGCCCCTGCAGCGCCAGAAGCGCCCGGTCCTCCTGGGGGTGGAGGACGACGCCATCGGACAAGTGGGCGGCGATATGGGCATAGTCCGCATCCTTGGTGGCGGCGTTCACCACCAGGATCAGCTTGCCATCCATCTGCGGATCGAGCGGGCGGGTGACCATGAGGTCATCCAGGATGCCGCCATCCTCCGCAAGAAGCTGCGAATAGCGCTGCTGGCCGTGCTTCAGATTGACGAAGTCCGCCGGGCACAGGGCTTCAAGTGCCCGCGCGGTGGTGGCGTGGTCCGGCCCCACCAGCAGGGCCTGACCCATGTGGGAGACATCGAACAGGCCGGCTTCCGCGCGCGTCCAGGCATGCTCGGCCAGGATGCCCTGCGGATATTGCACCGGCATCTCATAGCCGGCGAACGGCACGAGCCGGGCACCGAGAGCGGCATGGGCCGCATGAAGGGGGGTTTGGAGAAGGGAGGCGTCGTCTGCAGCCTGAGCCATTCCGGAATCCTGGGGGTCGCGCCAAAACAAACGGGCCCTTCGGCCCGTGCGGCGCCCCCTCTGTCACCGGAACCTGAGAGATTTCACCGCACCCGGTGGAACGGGCACGGATTACTCCTTCGGTGAGACGCATGGCTTCGCCGTGCGCCTGCTTTCCAGAGGCTCGTCCCCCTGCGGCCCTTTTGCCTGAGCGGTTCCGGGGCGGTTGCGCCTTCGGCGCCGGCGCAGGATCCGCACGATGCGGAAACGGCCGGTCTCTCCCGCAGGGATCGTCCGATTGCCAGCAGAATCCTCTGCCAGCGCCCTCAAGCATAGAGGATCGCCACGCCGCGTCAACGCGGCGCACAAAAACGAAAGCGCCGCCCCGGAGGGCGGCGCCTGGATCAAACGGCTTGCGCCATCGTGTTTCGCCTGCCGGCAGCGGGGGATACCCCGTGCCAGCAGCGCCGGCTCACTGGCCGGGCGCCGGCGCGAAGGTGCCGGGGGGCGGTCCGAACGTGGCCCCGCCGGAGCTGTTGGAGAAGCCGCCCGTGCTGCTGGAGCTGCTGCTCGTGCTGGGCGGCGGGGCAAAGCCGCCGCTGCTGGAGGACGAGCTGGAGGACGAGGACGAAGAGCTGGCTGCCGGTGCGGCAGCCGCGGGCGCGGCGGCGGCAGGGGCCGCTGCGGCAGGAGCGGCGGCGGCGGGCGCGGCAGGGCGCGGCCGGGAGGTGGTGCGCGGACGGGCCGGCTCGGAGCTGCCCTTGGGGTCAAAGCCCACATAGACCACGTACTTTTCCACATCGCCGGGATTGGTCAGCGGGAAGCTCAGTTGGTCCTCGACCACCGAGAACAGAAGCTGGTTCTCGCCCGCCGGAATGTTCAGCGGCACGGTGAAGAACTTGGTGGTGATGGTCTTGGGGTTCGGCCCCTCCTGCACCACAGCGATGCGGATCGGCACGGACAGGCCGCCCGGGGTGCCCTTCTCGCCGAGGATCACCCGGCCCTCGATGCCCACCTTCATGGTCATGGTGGTGCCGTTGATGGCGCATTCGCGGGCGAGGGTCGCCACCGTCGCCTGGTATTTCAGACCGCCATTGCCCGGCACCTGCCAGGTGCCGGCGCCCGTGCGCACGTCCACCACCGGGCAAGAATAGTCCACCGCATTGGCGCCGGTGCCCACGGTCAGGCTGGGCGGGGCCGCCGAAGGGCCGCCGACGCCGGCCACCGCCTGGTCGGAGATGCGGGTGCCGGCGCCCGGCTCCACATCCACGCCGGGGGCGCCGAAGGTGCCCTGGGAATTCCCGCCGCCGGCGCAACCCGCCAAGGCCAGGGACAGTGCGGCAGGCACAAGCAAGCGCACCGGCCAGGTCGCATTGAAGGGCATACGCATCAGGCTGCTCCCATCCTCCTGCTTTTTCGCGGGCATCTATAACAGAATGTTAAGCCGGCGTGGGAGGCCCGGTCCGTTTCCGAACGAAACCGGCGCCCACTATCGCAAAGCATGGTTACCGGCAAAGCGGGGCCCTGCCGCGCCTCACTGGCCGGCAAGGCCCTCGGGCCGGCCCACCACCACGGTGAGCGCCTTGCGCGCGTCGGTGAGACGGCGCGCGACGCGGTTCAGATCCTCCAGGCTCACCGCCTCGATCAGCGCATTCCGCCGGTCGATATAGTCGATGCCCAATTGGTCGATCTGGATCTGGAGCAACTGGCCCGCCACCTTCGAGGAGGTGTCGAAGCGCAGCGCATAGGAGCCGGTGAGGTAGCTCTTGGCTTCCTTCAGTTCCTCGGCGGTCGGCCCCTTGTCCAGGATCGCGGCGAACTCTTCGCCGATGATGCGGATGGATTCGCCCGCCCGCTCATTCTTGGTGGCGGTGCCGGAGAACCAGAGGCCCACATGGTCGAGGGCCACCTGATAGGAATAGACGGAATAAGCGAGCCCGCGCGCCTCGCGCACCTCCTTGAAGAGGCGGGAGGAGAAGGCGCTGCCGCCCAATATGTGGTTGAGCACATAGGCCGGGATAAAGTCCGGATCCTTGCGCTCCAGGCCCACCGTGCCCATCAGCACCACCGACTGGGGCACCGCTAGCGGGATCACATCCACCGCGCCGATGCCCTTGGGGGTCACATCGGCGACCGGGGTGAGGTCCGCCTTGTCCGGAAGGGCGCCGAAAATCTTGTCCAACTCCTGGCCGAGATCCTCTGGCGTGATGTCGCCGACCACCGCGATGCGCAGGTTGGAGCGGGCCAGGGTCCGCTTGGCGAAGGCCTGGAGGTCGGCGCGGGTGATCTTGGGCACGCTCTCCAGCGTGCCGTCCACCGGCCGTCCATAGGGATGGTTCGGGAAGGCGATGGAGAACCAGCGCTCGCTGGCGAGACTGTTGGGATCGGTGGAGCGGCGGCGCAGGCCGGCGAGTTGGGCGGCGCGGATGCGCTCCACCGCCTCGTCGTCGAAGCGCGGCTGCGTCACCGACAGGCGCAAGAGGTCGAAGGCCGCGTCGCGGTTCTCCGACAGGGTGCGCACCGAGCCGCGCACCTCGTCGCGATTGGCGTCGAAATGCAGCTCGATGGCCTTGTCGGCCAGCGCCCGGTGGAAGGCCTCCGCATTCATATCGCCGGCGCCCTCATCCAGCAGCGAGGCGGCAAGGCTGGCGACGCCGGGGCGATCCGCCGGATCCTGCGCGGCCCCGCCCAGGAAAGCGAATTCCATGGCGATGAGCGGCAAGGTCGTGTCGCGCACCAGCCAGGCCTCGATGCCGCCCGGGCTCACCACCTTCGCGATGCGGGTGGTCTTGGACTGGGCTTGGGCGTGGGGGGCAAGGGCAATGGTCATGGCTACCAATAAGAACAAGCCAGCAAGGCCCGCAAGCGCGTATTTCCCGGCCGACAGGCCGTCCGGGAGGCCGGCGCGGCGCACGGCGGAAAAAGAGGACTCGGAACGGCCTGCGGGCGCGCGCAGCGCGCGCCTCACGAACGGTTCTCCTTCGGCGCGGCAGAACCCGACCCGTCCTTGGCCGGCGCATCCTTGGCGGCCGCGGGGGGCTGGGTGAGATAGCCCGTCACCGCGCGGCTCAGCGTGAGATAACGCTGCATGGCCGCCTTCACGTCCTCGGCGGTCACGGCCTTGATGCGGTCGGGCCACTGGTTCACGTCATCCACCGAGATGCCGGTGGCCCAGGCGGCGCCATAGATGCGGGCGAGCGTCGCCTGGTTGTCGCGGGCATAGATGGCGTCGGCGGTCATGCGGGTCTTGGCGCGGGCGAGCTCCAGCTCGTCCGGCCCTTCGGCGGCGAGCTTGGCCACCGCCTCGTCCACCGCCTGCTCCAGGCTTTCCAGGGTCACGCCCGGACGGGGCGAGGCCGAGACGCCAAAGCGCGTCGCGTCATAGGCCGTGCTCTGATACCAGGCACCGGCGCCGGCCGCGAGGCCCTTGTCCACCACCAGCGTGCGATAGAGGCGCCCGGTCTGGCCGCCGCCCAGGATCTGGGCGGCCACATCCAGGGCCTCCGCCTCGCCGGGCTTGGCGGTGCGGTAGGACGGGACGAGATAGGTGCGCTGGAGGCTCGGCTGCGCCACGCGGGGATCGGCCAGCGACACCCGGCGATGGGCCTGCGGCTCGGGCTCCTGCGGGCGGTTGCGCGGCGGCGTGTCGGCGCGGGCCACCTGGCCATAGGTCTTCTCGGCGAGCGCGAGCACCTCCTTGGGGTCCACATCGCCTGCCACCACCAGCACCGCATTGTTGGGCGCATAGAAGCGGCGATAGAAGGCCAGCGCGTCCTCGCGATTGAGGCCCTTGATCTCGTGCTCCCAGCCGATGATGGGATGCTGGTAGGGATGGTTCACATAGGTGGCCGCCTGCAGCGCCTCGGCGAGACGGGCGCCGGGATCGTTGTCGGTGCGCATACGGCGCTCTTCCAGCACCACGTCGCGCTCGGGCAGCACCACCTCGTCGGAGAGTTTCAGGCCGGTCATGCGGTCGGCCTCGAAGGCCATGACCTTTTCCAGGTGCTCCTTGGCCACCCGCTGATAATAGGCGGTGTAGTCCTGGGAGGTGAAGGCATTCTCCTGGCCGCCGAGCCGCGCCACCTCGGCCGAGAACTTGCCGGGCGGGTTCTTCTCGGTGCCCTTGAACATCAGGTGCTCAAGGAAATGGGCGATGCCGGACTTGCCGGGCTGCTCGTCCGCCGAGCCCACCTGATACCAGACCATGTGGGTGACCACCGGGGTGCGGTGGTCGGGGATGACCATCACCTTCAGGCCGTTCTTCAACTCAAACTGGCTCACCTCCGGACCACCGGCAAGCGAGGGCTGGACGGTGGCGGCGGCGGTGCCGGCGGCAATCAGAACGGCCATGGCGATGCGTCTCAATGTCACGATGAAAATCTTTCCGGGCGGTTGCACGGGCGGCCGGGTACGGCCGTCCGCTCACGTCGCTCGCGCAGTCCGGGGCCGGGACGGGGCGGTGGCGCAGGCCATCCCGCCTGTCCCCGCGCGGCAGGAGCCCTATTTGGAACTGGTATTCTGGAGATCGAAGAAGCTCGGGAGCTTGAACGGCTCTTCCTTCTTCTCCACGGTGCCATAGGGCGCATTAGGGGCCGGGGTCTGGTAGCCGGGCGGGGGCTGGGTCAGCGCCTCGCGGGTCGGCTCGCCCGTAAACACCAGCGGCTTGTCCTGGGGGCCATTGAGCGCACCCATGTTCCAACCCTTGAAGCCCAGTTCGCTCGGCATCAGTTCGTCGCGGGCGCGGCCGGTGTTCGGCTCGGTGACGCGGTTTGAGGCCAGCGGCTTGAACTTGGGGTTGTTCAACTGCGAAGGCAGCAGCGGGTTGCCGGGATCGTCCCGGCGCAGCGGCGTCTTGTCGTCGGCCTTGGCGGCCTGGGCACGCTGGAGGTCGTAGTCCTTCGGCCAGTTGGGATTGGTGACGGCCGCGCCTTCCTTGGGCGGCGGCAGCGACGAGGCGGCCGTGCCAGGGGGCACCACCAGCGGCGCCCGCTCGCGATACTGGATGTCGGGCTTTTCGCCTTCCACCACGCCCAGCGTGGCGAGGATGTTCTGGAAGAAGTCGCCATCCTGGGCGCGGGCCGAGGCGCCGGGCACACAAAGGCCGGCCGCAAGCATCACCGCCGGCAGGAACTTCACGCCGGCACTGGACAGGGACGACCGGGCCAGGGACGACCCGACCTCGCCCGTGGCGCGGCGGCGCGTCTCGCCGGAAGGTCTCGTGCTCAGTCGCATGGACATGTCCTCTAGGATCTCTTCCACCCCGCGGTGCCTGCTACGGACCCAGGGTCACTCCCTAGGGCTGGCCCCTGAGGGCGGCGTTTTTGAGGCACGCGCAAAGAGGGCATCATAAAGAAGCAACGCCACGCCCACAACGACCGCCACGTCTGCGATGTTGAACACATACCAGCGCAAGCCGAAAGCGTGCAGGGAGATGAAGTCGAACACCGCCCCATAGACCAGCCGGTCCACCGCATTGCCGATGGCCCCGCCAATGAGCAGGCCCAGCGCGAAGGCCTCGAAGCGGCGGGGCGTGCGGGCCAGCCACACCGCGAACAGCACCGCCGCCACCGCATTGATGGCCACCAGAACCCAGCGCCCGGCCTCTCCCTGGGGGAAGAGGCCGTAGCTGATGCCGGTGTTCCAGATGGCCACGAAGTCCAGGAACGGCGTCACCGTCACCAGCCGCTCGGTCCAGTTCTCCGACCAGTGGAGCACGGCCACCTTGCTCGCCTGGTCGAGGACCAGGGAGGCCAGCGCCGTGAGAAGGCCGAGCCGCAGCGCCGACATGGTCAAGCCGCTGCCTGCGCCGCCGCCAGTTCGCGCAGGGCCTGCGCGTCCCGGGGGGTGACATCGGGATAGTCGGGGTCGGCGCCCACCTCGGTGGACACCTTCCAGGAGCGGGCGCACTTGGTGCCCACGGCCGGAACCGGCTCCACCGCGACGCCCGGCACGTCCTCCAGGCGGAAGGCATCCGCCGGGCCTTCGTCCAGCAGCACCTGCGCGCCGGAGGTGATGCACACCTCCGCCATGTCGACGCCCGCGAGCGCGGCGGCAAGCTCCGGATTGCTCACATGGATGCGGGGCGCGGCCTCCAGCGACGAGCCCATGCGCTTGGCGGCACGCTCCACCTCCAGCGCCCCCAGCACCACCCGGCGCACGGAGCGGATCTTGCGCCAGGTCTCGGCCAGGGCCTCGTTTCGCCATTCCGCCGGGGTCTCGGGGAAGGTCAGCAGGTGCACCGAGCCCTCCTCATTCCCCGTGCGGGCGATATAGGCCTCCTCGCAGGTGAAGGGCAGGATGGGCGCGAGCCAGGTGACGACCCGGTTGAAGGTCTCCTCCAGCACGGTCAGGCAGGCCCGGCGCGTCAGCGAGGAGATGGGATCGCAATAGAGCGCGTCCTTGCGCACGTCGAAATAGAAGGCCGACAGCTCGGTGGTCATGAAGTTGGTGAGCAGCGCGTGCACCTTCTTATAGTCGAAGGCCACATAGGCGGCGCGCACCTGGCCGTCCAACTCCTGCAGGCGATGGAGGACGAGGCGCTCCAGGGCCGGCATGTCGGCGAACGCCACCTTTTCCGCCGCCCGGTAATGGTGCAGCGAGCCCAGCAGCCAGCGGATGGTGTTGCGCAGCTTGCGATAGGTGTCGGCGGTGGTCTTCAGGATTTCCGGGCCGATGCGCAGATCGTCCGAATAGTCGGAGGCGCAGACCCACAGGCGCAGGATATCGGCGCCGGACGCCTTGATGACCTCCTGGGGGGAGACCACGTTGCCCAGCGACTTGGACATCTTGCGCCCGTCCTCGTCCAGCACGAAGCCGTGGGTGAGCACGGCGTCATAAGGCGGGCGGCCACGGGTGCCGCAGCTTTCCAGGAGCGAGGAATGGAACCAGCCGCGATGCTGGTCCGAGCCTTCCAGATACATCACCCGGTCGGGGCCGTTGGGCGCGCGGTTGGCCTTGAGGTCGGCGCGCTTTTCCAAAGTGAAGGCGTGGGTCGATCCGGAATCGAACCACACGTCCAGGATGTCGTCCACCTTCACCCAGCCCTCGGCGGCACGGTCGGCCAGGAAACGCTCCCGGGCGCCTTCCTTGTACCAGGCGTCCGCGCCTTCTTCCTCGAAGGCGGCGACGATGCGGGCATTGACGGCGGCATCCTTCAGGATCTCCACCGCCCCGTCGCCCTTCTCCTTCACGAAGACGGCGATGGGCACGCCCCAGGCGCGCTGGCGGGAGACCACCCAGTCCGGCCGGTTGGCGATCATGCCGGTGATGCGGTTCTCGCCCACCTCCGGCACCCATTGCACGGTCTTGATGCCGGCCAGCGCCCGCTCGCGCAGGGTGTCCGGCACATTGCCCGGCAAGGTGGCGGGGCGCGGCGCGGGGCGGCCGTGCTCGTCGCGGATGTCCTGGTCCATGGCGATGAACCATTGGGGGGTATTGCGGAAGATGACCGGCTTCTTGGAGCGCCAGGAATGGGGATACTGGTGCTTCAGCCGGCCACGCGCCAGCAGGTTGCCGGCGGCGATGAGCGCCTCGATGACGGCCTTGTTGGCATCGCCCGTCTCCCCCTTCTCGGTGATGACGCGCTTGCCTTCGAAGCCGGGGGCCTGGGCGGTGTAGAAGCTGTCCTCATCCACCGTATAGGGGATGGCGGGATTGATGCCGCGCTCCTCCAGCCACCGGCGGTTCTGGGTCCAGATCTCGAAGTCCTCGCGGCCATGGCCCGGCGCGGTGTGGACGAAGCCCGTGCCGGCGTCGTCGGTGACGTGGTCGCCGTCGAGCAAGGGAACGGGGAAGTCGTAGCCGAGGGAAGCGAGGGGGTGGGCGGTAAGGGCACTCTCCAACTCAGCGCTCGAAACAGTGCTAATACGCCGAAAGCCGTTTTCGGCAATTCTCGCTGCCTTAAATACCTCGTGAGCCAATTTATCAGCCAAAATCAGCTTGTCGCCGACCTCAGCCCAATTGTCTGCGGGAGCGTCTGTGATTTCATAGAGGCCGTAAGCGATCTTTGACGAGAACGAGATCGCCCGGTTTCCCGGTAGCGTCCAAGGCGTGGTCGTCCAGATAACGACTGAGGCGCCCCTTAGTTTAAGAAAATTACTTTCAGCACGTGCCAAGTCGGCAGATCCCCACTGGGTATTTCCCCCTTTGGTAGACTTCACCGGAAACTTCACCCACACCGTATCCGACGTGTGGTCGTGATACTCCACCTCCGCCTCGGCCAAGGCGGTCTTCTCCACCACCGACCACATGACCGGCTTCGAGCCGCGATAGAGCAGGCCGTTTTCGGCGAACTTGATGATCTCGCGGGCGATCTGCGCTTCGCCCAGATACGACATGGTGGTGTAGGGGTGGGTCCAGTCGCCCTCCACGCCCAGGCGCTTGAACTCGGTGCGCTGCTCGCTCAGCCAGTGCTCGGCATAGGCGCGGCATTCCTGGCGGAAGGCGATCATGGCCGCGCTGTCGGTCAGGTCCGGCTTGGACTTGCCCTTCTTGCGGTAATTTTCTTCCTCGATCTTCCACTCGATGGGCAGGCCGTGGCAGTCCCAGCCGGGCACATAGTTGGAATCGTGACCCAGCATCTGCTGCGAGCGCGTCACCACGTCTTTCAGGATCTTGTTGAGCGCGTGGCCGATATGGATGTTGCCATTGGCGTAAGGGGGGCCGTCATGCAGCACGAAGCGCGGGCGGCCATGGCCTTCCTCGCGCAGGCGGCGATAGAGGCCGAGCCGCTCCCAGCGCTCCAGAAGCTCCGGCTCCTTCTTGGGCAGGCCGCCCCGCATGGGGAATTCGGTCTGCGGCAGGAAGAGCGTGGCGGAATAATCGGGGGCGCTGGCTTCTGCGGTCTTGTCGGCGGTCTTGTCGGTCATGGTCAGGCTCGATAGGGGTCCGTGCTGCGCGATGGGCGTTGGAGCGTCGGGCCGGGGGTCACGCGGGGCAACCCGATCCCGGCAGGCGCCTTGATCCCGGCCGGCCCGCGCGCGCGTCAGGCGCGCCCAGGGGCGACCGGGCCGGTAATTCGCGCGGCGATGAGCGGACGCGGGATCGCGTGCAGGGACGAAAAAGGCATGGCCGGCTTCTATCAGGCCCCGCCTCGCCGGGAAAGCCTGCCGTGAACGTGGCGTCCAAACGTGGCGTCCAAACGTCGCGTCCATGCACGCGTCAAGAGGCGCGGGGCGCGTTGGGGGCGGGGAGACGGCGCGGACGCAGGTGAGCCTTCCTTGAGCCTTCCTGTCCCCGCCGCCGCATCGCCCCCTTCTCCCATTGCACGGGGCCGCTGCCCCCTCTTCGCTGAGACCTGCCCCACCGGCGCCTCGCCCCCGCGCCCCCTCCCCCACCCTCCCCCGCTTTGCGGGAGAGGGAGCCCGTCGCAGCGGGGGAGAGGTCCGGATGACAGACGCCTGACGGCAGAGCGCCGCCCCGACCAAGCGCACGGAAGTCCCCTCTCCCGCAAAGCGGGGGAGGGATAGGGAGGGGGATGGGCGAGAGTCGCAATCATCGCTCATTAAGAAAAATATCCTAGACCATATTCCTATTTCTACGAGCCTCTGCTAGGGTATGAGCACCTGGCACCAAGGAGGGGCGCGTCCGGAGCGGCCTGATGGGTGGTGCTGGGGGCGGGTGTCCGACGGGACGGGGAATAACGCCCCCCGAACCGTTAGCAGAGGAGGCTGAAGGTCCTGGCGCACCGATCCGGCAGTGGTTCGGCCGGTGCTGATGGGAGAACCTGTCGCCCACGCGGCGCGGGGCCGAGGCCAGAAATCCCCGCGCGGGAGCGGACGGAGCGAGGCTCCGACGTCTAACCCTTACCCAATCTGGCGCGCCGCCGCGCGCCGGCCGCTCCCGCATCCCTCCACCCCTGCCTTTGGC